>JANPJV010000156.1:0-13410 GCA_031425695.1 Rhodanobacteraceae bacterium
CACCTTGGCCGGTAGGCGTTCGGGGGTTGGTGGACCCTTCGCCTACCCGTGGGCCCGCACCGCGCCCGGACGCTCTGGCCGGGAAAAGCGCCCCCACATGGACCGGACCCACGTGAAGCCAAGAGCCAACGCCGCCAACAACCGTTTTTCAAAGCCGCCAATCCACCGCCCCCAACCCCCGCTTCCGCAGATACTCATTCGCCCGCGAGAAATGGCTGCAGCCGACGAAGCCGCGATAGGCGGACAAGGGTGACGGGTGGGGGGCGCGGAGGATGAGGTGGCGGCGGGGGTCGAGGAGCTTGCCCTTGGCCTGGGCGTAGGCACCCCAGAGCATGAACACCAGGCCCTCGCGCTCGCTGCTCAGCAGGCTGATGATGCGATCGGTGAAGGCTTCCCAACCTTTGCCCTGGTGCGAACCGGCGCGGCCACGCTCGACCGAGAGCACGGCGTTGAGCAGCAGCACGCCGCGCTCGGCCCAGCGTTCGAGACAACCGTGAGTCGGCGGCTCGATACCGAGATCACGCTTCTGTTCGGCGAAGATGTTCACCAGCGAAGGCGGCACCGCGACGCCCACGGGCACCGAGAAACTCAAGCCATGCGCCTGCCCTGGGCCGTGGTACGGGTCCTGGCCGAGGATCACCACCTTGACGTGGTCGAAGGGCGTGCGGTCGAGCGCGCTGAAGATCGCCGGCAACGGCGGATAGATGTCCTTGCCGCGGGCGCGCTCCTCCAGCAGGAAGCCGCGCAGGGACTGCAGGTTGTCCCCGGTCAGCTCCGGCAGGAGCCGGCGTTTCCAACTCTCCTCGAGACGGATGCGCGCCGGGGGGGTCTGCGCTGCGCGCGGACGCTGTTGATCCTGATCGGGCTCCACGACGAACGCCAACTCGACCGGCATCAGGCCGTGCGGGTCTGCGCGCGCAGGCTTTGGGCAACGCGCAGCTGGAACGAAATCTTGGTGATCAGCAGGCGCTCTTCGGTCGGCTTCTGCACCAGGTCGTTGGCGCCCGCGTGCAGCAGCGCGGTCTGGTTGGCGGTGTTGTCGTCGCCGGTCATCACCAGGATCGGCAGGTAGCCCTTGCCATAGGCGAAGCGGCCACGCACGACTTCGAGCAGGTCGCCACCGGTCAGCGCACCTTTGAGATAGACGTCGGTGAGCACGATATCCGCGCCGGGCGCGCGGCCGTCAGCCACTGCCTTGTCGAGAATGTCGATCGCCTCTTCGACGGTAACCACATGATTCACCTTGAGGCCGTGCTTTTCCATCATGCGCCGGGTCGCGACTGCGACCACGCGGCTGTCTTCGACATACAGCACTTCCCCGACGACCTGCCCCTCGGGCCGGATGTAGCCGCGGATGAAGGTACTCAAGGCCTGGGGGCCGAGAGATTTATCGAAATAGTCGGTGACGTCGACCGACAGGTCGCGATTGACCAGGCGCTCCTGCACGTCACCGGAAACCACCACGATCGGGATGTAGGCCTGCGGCGAGTTTTCGCGGATGTAGCGCGCGAGCTCCATGCCATCCATGTCCGGTAGGCGCAGCGCGGTGGTGACCAGGTCGACCACGCCGTTGGCGAGGTGTTCCTTGGCTTCCTCCGCGGTGCTGCACGCCAGCACGGTGACCCCGGGCAGGTCCTGATGCAGGAGTTGATCGATGATCTTGCGGACCACCTTGGACCCGTCCACGACCATCACCCGCGGATTGTCGCTGGTGATATGTCGTGTAACCGATATTTCCATGCGGGTGAGTCCTTTCGTGCCTGCCGAAAACTGCCTCTATCGCGGTACCGCTTCGCGCAGATGCCGGGCGCTCGCCACCAGTGCGCCCAGCCAGCCGAGGATCGCACCATAGGCGAGCAGCGCGAGTGAACCGCGCAGCCCGAGCCCGCCGATTTCCACGGCCTCGCCGTAGCTTAGCGTAAGCCGGTCGACCGCGGGTTGTACCGCGGCGATGCCGGCGTAGACCAGCGCCAGCGCCAGCACTGCGCCGATGAGCCCATACCAGAGGCCGATATACAGGAAGGGCCGGCGCACATGCCCATCGCCGGCACCGAGCAACTTGAGGACCATGATCTCGTCGCGCTTGAGCGCGATTTCGAGGCGAATGGTGTTGCCCACCACCAGCAGCACCGCGAACGCGAGCACCGCGGCGCCGAGCAGGATCACCCGCCGCGCCAGGTCGAGCAGCGACTCCAGCCGCTCGAGCCAGCGCTTGTCGACCTGCACCCAGTCGATCTCGGCGCGCTGCGCGAGCTCGCTGCGGAACTCCTCGATGCGTGCCGCCCCGTCCGGGGTCAGCCGCACGATCACCAGCGCCGGCATCGGGTTGGCATCCAGCGCCGACAGCGCGCCGGCGAAATCGCTCAGGGTCCGCAGCTCGGCCAGCGCATCGTCGGGCGAGCGCACGGTGGCTTCCGCCACTTCCGGCCGCGCATCCAGCGTCGCCGCGAGTTCGAGCGCGCGCTCGACCGGCTCGCCCGCGGCCAGGAAGATCGTGAGGTCGCCACTCGGGCGCCAGGCGACCGCGGCCTGGTCGATGCGGTCGAGCGCGACGAAACCGAGCGCCGGCAGCACCAGCGCGACCGCGACCACGCCGAGCGTGAGCAACTGTCCCCAGGGATCGCGCAGCAGCCGGGCCATCCCCGAGCGCATGCCTTCCGCGTGCGAACGCAGCCACGCCCGCCGCGGATTGCGACGCAGCGAGGTCGGCGACGGCGCTGGCTCGGGGAGCAAGGGCTCTTCGGCGACCGGCTCAGGCGCTGCGTCCATACCATTCCTCCGGGCGGAAGTCGTCGATCATGCGTCCCCGATCGAGCACCAGGGTGCGCTTGCGCATGCGCTGGATCAGTGGCAGGTCGTGGCTGGCGATCATCACCGTCGTGCCGTGCTCCTTCAGCGAAACGAACAGCGCCATGATCTCGGTGGCGAGCTTGGGATCGAGATTGCCGGTCGGTTCGTCGGCGAGCAGCAACTGCGGCCGTGCGACCAGCGCGCGGGCGATGCCAAGACGCTGCTGTTCACCCGTCGAGAGCTCTCCCGGCAGCGCCCGCTCACGCCCGCCGAGGCCGACCTGATCCAGCGCCCGCGACACCCGCGGCGCGATATCGGCGGGCTCGTAGCCATCGAGGATCATCGGCAGGGCGACATTGGCAAAAGCGTCGCGGTCGACCAGCAGGCGATGGTCCTGGAAGACGAGGCCGAGCCGGCGTCGATAGGCCGGCAACTGCCGGCGCTTCACCTGGCTGAGATCGTGGCCGAAGGCTTCGATGCGGCCCTCGCTCGGCCGCTCAATCAGCGCCAGCAGCCGCAGCAGCGTGCTCTTGCCCGCGCCCGAATGCCCGGTCACGAACATCATCTCCCCCGCCTCCACCTCGAAGCTCACGCCGCCAAGCGCCTCCCGGCCCTCCGCGTACGTCTTCCCGACCCCTTCGAAGCGAATGGACATGCATGAGTCTTCGAGCCAGCAGACGCTCGATTATGCGCAAAGGCGGGCGTGAAAGAGCAGCAGGACGCCGCCATCCGGACAGCAACAGAAAGATCAAGAGTTCAACGCAGAGACGCAGAGACGCAGAGGAAGAAAAAGAGAGAAAAGCAACAAAGCACCATGGGAGGAGCTCTTGGAGCGCACTTTGGAGCGGGCTTGTCATCGGGCCGAGCACCCATCGAAAAGCTTTTCTCGCATCTCCGCCTTTCTCTCTTTTGCTGTCTCTGCGTCTCTGCGTCTCTGCGTTGAACTTTTGACCTTGCTCCTAGAGCGGCCACACTTTCCCCTGCGGGTCGAACTCGACGGTGACCTGCTCCGCCGCGCGGGCGCCGAGGCCAATGACGCACAGCGGACCCTCGCTCATGCCATCGAGATCGAAGGCCTGTTCGAGATCGATCTCGTTGATCGCGCCGGTGATGAAGGCGCCCAGGCCCATTTCGGCCGCGAGCAGGAACAGGGTCTGCGACAGATGGCCGGCGTCGAGCTGGATCACGCGGTAGGCCTTGGCATGGTTGCGATATTTCCAGAAATTGCGCTGGAAGCGCGCGGCGAGGACGATCTGCACTGGCGCGTCGGCGAACCATTCCTGGCCGGCAACGCTCAGCATCGCCAGCTCGCGCGCAGCTGTGGGGTCGAGCTCACCCATCGGCTCGAGTGCGTGATCGCCGATGTGGTAGTGATAGCGCCCAGGCGCCAGGCCATCGACGCGCTGCACGATCAGATAGGCCTCGATCGGGTGCAGCGCACCGCCCGAGGGCGATAGTTTCTTGACCGCGAAGCTGTCGGTCGCGAGCTGGCGCGTACCGTGAGCGCCGAAGACGGCCTTGAGCGCACGCGCCAAGGTGTACAGCGGCAGCGGGCGAGCGAGGTCGAAATTGCGGCAGGTCGTGCGCTTGCCCAACAGGTCCTCGACCGTGCCTGTCGGTACCCGCGGCAACGGCAGACGCGCCGCGGGCTCACCGCGCGCATGCAGATGTGTCGGAATAGGGCCGTGCAGCGCGACCAGGTGTTCCAGGCTCACGCTGCCGTTGCGGCGCGGATCATCGCGGCGGCTATCGACGCCGTGCCAGCGGCTGCGTGCATGCATCTGCGCGGCGGCGGAGAACCACGCCGTGCGCCGGAGCGCGGTGTCAGCTGCGCGCAGGTTCGCATGCGCGGCGTCATCGCCGATCAGCAGCCCGCGATCGAGCAGTGCGTCGATCATCTCGACGCTGGCGAACGAAGACAACCGCTCGCGCTCGATCCAGAGCTCGGCGCCGACGCGGCCCAGGAGCTCGATCTCGGCGAGCGTCACGGGCAAAGCCTCGCTGTAGCCGGGCAGGCGTGCCACCCACGCGCCCGAAGCGCGCACGCCGATACCCCCGCTGAGCAGGTCGCCGAGATCCAGGGTCAGGGTCTCGCCGGCTTCGATGGACAGGTGCGCGCAGCGACGGATCAGCATAGGTTGGTCCTGAATGTTGAGCCGCAGGTGCATCTTGCGCCAGCAGGACCTCGTTCGCGCGCAGCCGCTGACCGGGCGCCAGGTGACAGTGCATGGAGCGCAACATGAATCTCGGACAAAGGTGCGTCGCTATGAAACTCCCCGTAGTCTAGCCACGCAACCGCTCACCAACCGGGGGAATCATGACGACGACACTGACGCAGGAACATGCATCCACGCTGCTCGACAAGCTGGCCAATGACGACGCTTTCCGCGAGCAACTGCTCGGCGATCCGGTCTCCGCGATGGCCTCGATCGGCGTCAAGGTCGACCCGGCAACGGTTCCGGCCGTGCGCCGGCTACCGAGCAAGGCCGAAGCCAGTGCGAACACTGACGCGCTGCAAGCAAGAGTTCAGGCCAAGAGCGGCATGGCGGCGTTCTTCCTTTGCTGAAACGCAGGGTGCGCCCGCGTCAGCCCGGCTCCGCGACCGCTGCCGGCGGAATCTGCGAGCGCACGTTTGGATCGGCGTCTTTCCAGCGCTGATCCAAACGCTCGCGCAATGCGGCGCGGCGTGCGGGGTCGGTTTCGATCTCGATTTCGCGCAGCAGCGCACGATTGACGTCCAGGACATTGAGCGTCTGCGCCGCGAAAAATCCCGAGTATTCGGCGAAGGCGCGGCCACGCTGCAAATCCAGCCAGCGTAGCTGCTCCGCCTCGATCTGCGGCGATCCGGATTCCCGCGCCAAGTCGGCCGCAGCCACATGCGCCTGCATGTAATCATTCGCCGCCGCATCCAGCTGCATTGCTGCCAGCGCCGCCGCCGGCGACGCGTCCAGGCGCGCATCGAGAACCGTCAGCAGTGCTTGCAGGGATGGATTCTTGCGACCGCTGGGGTGTGCGCGGATTTCCGCGACCCAGCCGCGCGCGTCCGCATCCAGGCCCTGGCGCTCAGCGATCAGCGCGAGCAAAGCCAGGTGCAGGCTGACTGGGTATTGCGCGGATTCCTGTGCGCCGAGCAGCGCACGTTCACGCTCGGCAAAATCAGCGAGCGGGATTACGCGCCCGGTATGCAGCGCCAATGCCGCCTCATAGATGCGTGCCCGTGAGGCGGTAGCTGGGACCGCCGCGGATTGCGCGGCAGCGCCAAGTTTCTGCGCCACCAGGTGCGCATCTTCGAGTCGTCCCTGATAGGCCAGCCAGGTCACGCGGCGCGCATCGGCCTCAAGCGCGAATTGTGGCGGCAGTCCTGCGCGATCAGCATCCAGGACGGCTTCCGCCGCGTCGAAGCGCTCGAGGTAGGTATAGGTGTCGCTGAGACCGAAGGTCATCGGCCGCGGATTCACCTGCAGTGCGGCGCGGAAGCTCTCCTCGGCAAGCTCGGGCTTGCCATCCCAAAGTTGGCAATAGCCGAGGCAGTGGCCAGAGAAAAAGCGCAGGGGATCGCGGCTTGCGAAGGCCCTCTTGAACATCGGAATCGCTTCGGGACAACGATTGAGATCCTGCCAAAGGACCAGCGCAGCGTTGTTGTCTCCGCTACCGAGGTCTGGATAAAGATTGGCGAAATCGGTCCAGCGATCGACGCTGCGTTCAGGGTCTTCGGCCCAAGCCAACATCGCATCGATGTAGATCGCTTCGCGCTGGCTCATGCGATCTCGCAAAGCAGCCGCGCGACGAGCCGGCGGCACCGCTTCGGCATAGCGGCCCACGGGCGCATAGGTCGCTGCGATTCCGGCGTAGGCCATGGCGAACTCCGGATCCATCTCGATCGCGCGCTCGAACAGGCGGCGCGCATCGTCGTATTTGGTCAGCTCGTACTGCTTGCGCGCAATCGAATAGGTGCGCAGTGCTTCCAGGTTCGAAGTGGTCGCTTTCGCCAGTGGCACGCTGTCGGCCTCGATGGACGGCAACGACTCGCCGAGCTTCTCGCGCAGTCCTTCGATCACCCGATCCATCGCCGGCAGCAGGTCTTCCGGCTGGCGTGCATTTTCGCTGGCAACCCAGATCGTCGCCTGCGTGGCCGGGTCGACCACTTCCACTGAAAGCCGAAAAGCCCCGCCGGTATCGGCCACGCTCGGCAGCAGCAACGCACGCGCACGTTCGCGCTGGGCCAGCTCGGCGCCGATGCTGCGGTCGACCTTGGTAGCGGTGGCGTCGCGCTGCATGCGGGTCAGCGCATCGCGGACCTGCAGGCTGCTGAGCACGTTCACATGGCGCGATTGCGACAGACCCTGGCGGAAGGCGAGGTCGAGCGAATCGTCTAGCAGGGTCTGCCCGGTGCGATTGACCAGGTCCCCGACGACCACCCAGTCGCGCGCCACAAAAGCAATTCCCGGCTCGGACTTGAAGGTGAGGAAGCCGAGCAACGCGACCACCGCGATCAAGCCGACGACCTCGCCGGCAATCGCGGCGGGACGCCGCCACCAGGGCAGCACGCGCTGCGCCTTGTTGCCACTACCCGGCGCGCGGAATGGCGCGACATCGGTTTCGCCGGCCTCGTAGACCGCCATCAACTCGCTGACGCCCTTGAACCGATAGTTGCCGTGTTGCTTCCACAGCGGCAGCCGACCGGCCGTGCGCAGCTCGGCTTCGGCACGCTGCGCGAGCCCATAGGCCATGGCCGAGAGCAGGATCTGCCCCGGCCACGCCAGCGCCATCAGCCGCGCTGCCACCGGTTTGGCGAGGCCCTCGACTTCAATTGGCTTGGCGCCCCGCGCAATCTCTGCGGGACTGTTTTCCCAGCTCACCACCTCGCCGACATGGATGCCGATGCGTGCCGCCATCGGCGTCGCCTCGAGCTCGGCAAGCTCGCCGAGGCGGCGCTGGTACTCGAGCGCGAAGCCGACCGCCTGCACCGGGCGCTCGAACAGCAACAGGAAGCCGTCGGTCTTGTCGATCTCCTGGCCACGATGCTTATGGATCAGGTCGCGCGCGAGTCGGTCATGGCGGCGCATGAGCTCCGCCGTACGCTGGTCCCCGAGCCGATCAACCAGCGCCGTACTGTCGGCGAGATCGAGCACCAGCACGGCCCGCAGGGTCGGCTCGCTCGCCGCCGCGGGTACCGAACTGTGTGACGCCGTCTCCACCATCGCTCAAGGTCAGCCCCGCCGCGCCAGCGCAGGATTCTGGGCCATGGCAGTAGAGGCCGCCAGCGTGTCGGGTGGCGAGACCGGGTGTAAAAAAAGCATTAGGGGAAGGAAGCGAAGGAAAAGCAGAAAGAATGCGAAGGAAAACAAATTATTCGATTCGCCTCTTCCGGCGGCTTCGTCGCGGGAGCGTAGCGTTTAGGGGGGTCATAACTGCAGGGAAACCAATAAGGAACCGGGTTCGACCCGTGCCGGAAGACTTAGAAAAGACGCTTTCCTTCGGTCCCTTTCTGCTTTTCCTTCGCTTCCTTCCCATCCCGCTTCTTTGAAGCTTCACCGGCACAACAGCCGTCACGCCAGGTAGCGATGAAAGCCGTCGCCGCCCTGGCCCTTGATCTCGTACAGGGAGGAGTCGGCGTCGGAGTACCAGTGTGACCATTCCTCGGTTTCGTCGCACATGGCGACGCCGACGCTGACCGAGGTGCGCAGGGTGAGGTTGGGATCGGCGAAGCGCAGGGCGCGGACGGCCATCACCACCTGGCGGGCGCGGCTTTCGAGTTCTTCGACGTCGTGCACCTGGACCAGCAGTGCGAACTCGTCGCCACCCAGGCGGCACGGCAGGTCACACGGTGCCGCCGCATTCATGAGCTCGCGCGCGATGGCGCGCAGCACCAGGTCGCCCGTCAGGTGGCCGAAGCGGTCGTTGATCTGCTTGAAGCGGTCGAGATCGACCACCAGCACGCCGAGCGTCGTGCCCGGCATGCGCCGATCTTCGATGCTCTCCAAAAAGGCATACAGACCGCGCCGGTTGCAGATGCCGGTGAGCTCGTCGGTCTGCACCAGGCGCTCGGCCGTATCCAGCTGCGTCTGCGTCTGCCGCAGCGAATCCAGCGTGACCAGCAGGTCCTCGTTGCGCCGCTTGAGGCCCTGGATCAGCTGCTGTTCGCTGGCGACGAGGTATGCAAACGAGCGGCGCATGAACTGCGCGAGCAGGCGCGGCTCGCGCAACAGCAGCGCCTCGAACTCGCCGGCTTCGACCACATGCAGCACGACCGCCGACGCCGCGGCAGCGTTGGCGACGCGGGCGTGGTTACCGATGAACAGCGCGAGCTCGCCGAAAAACTGCAGCGGGCCGATGACTTTGTCCGGCATGCCATCGCCGAACTCCAGCTGCACTTCGCCTTTCTCGACCACGAACATGCTGCGCCCGAGCTCGCCGCGCTTGAAGATCAGTTCGCCGGGCGCGACGCTGCGCGTGTGCCCAGCCGCGCGGAACATGCTGAACTCGGCATCGGACAGCTCGCGCGGCAACAGCGGCGGGCGCGGACGGCTGCTCGCCAGTTCCAGGAGGTCGGCAGGATTCAGGCTGCTGGTGCGAACGCGCGACATGAATTCATCTCAAACGTTCATCGTGGCTCGATTCTAACGCGCAAAGACAGCGGTATTGGCGACTCCTTGGCGGGCCGCGCTCCCGCGCGGCCGCTTTGCAGCAGAATCAAGCGGGCCGGGCAGCGCGCGCCGCCGAAGACAGAAAGAGCGGCCGCGCAGGAGCGCGGCCCTCCCATACCCATAGCGACCGCGCGGCACCTTGGCTACCATCGGCGGGCCTTCCGATGAGCTGCCCATGAGCGACGCGCCGAAACCCGTGATCCCCGGATACGAGCTCAAGCATGAGCTCGGCGCTGGCGGGATGGCGACGGTGTATCTCGCCGTGCAGACCTCGCTCGACCGCAAGGTGGCGATCAAGGTGATGCACGTCTCGTCCAAGGACGAGGAAGGCCCGGAGCGGATCGAGAAGCGCTTCCTGCGCGAGGGCCGCATGCTGGCGCGGCTGTCGCATCGCAATGTCTGCGGCATCTACGACATTGCCAAGGTCGGCGACATCGCCTACATCGCGATGGAGTACCTCGATGGCGGCACGCTGAGCGACCGCCTGCGGCGCGGCATGACCGCCGGTGATGCGATCGGCGTGATCGTCCAGCTGGCAGCGGCGCTGTCGGCCGCGCACGCGCTCGGGATCGTCCACCGGGACTTGAAGCCCGCCAACGTGATGATGCGCGGCAAGGTGCCGGTCTTGAGCGATTTCGGTATCGCCCGCGACCTGTCACCGGATCGCACCGAGATCACTGGCGACTCGATCCTCGGCACGCCCAATTACATGAGCCCCGAGCAGATCAGCGGCAAGGACATCGACGGCCGCGCCGATATCTATTCACTCGGCGCGATGCTGTTCGAGCTGCTGACCGGCAATCGCCCGTATGTCGGCGACTCCCCGATCGCCGTGTGCATGCAGCACCTGCAGGCCCCGATTCCGGAGTTGCCGCCGACCTTTGCCGACCTGCAGCCGATCATCGACGGGATGATGGCCAAGGATCGCGAAGAGCGCTTTGCCGACATGGCGAGCGTGATCGTGGAGCTGCGCGCGATCCTGCAGGAGAGCCAGGTCCTGCGCGAGGCATTGCGCTTCGATACTGATCTGCCGTGGTCCGAGCAGTTGCGCGAGCTCGGCTTCTCATTTGACACCACCGGCAATGCCGAGGTGCGCGTGGCGCTTGCCGCGTCGCGCGCGGCAGCCCAGAACTCGCGCGAAACCGCGCGGCTGCGCACCGAAGGAACGGGACCGCGCACCAACACCCAGCGCCTGCGCGACCAGCCGGCACGCGACAACCCGGCAACAGCGCCGACGCCCGAGCCGAAAAAATCGCGGACCGCGATGTTCGCGATTATCGGCGTCGTCGTGGCGGTGCTGATCGCAGTGGGAGCCTGGTGGGCCTTCGGCGAAGAGCGCCTGTCCGCCGGCCAGCTCGCGCTGCTGCGGGGCAGCAGCAAGCAGTTCGATGTGCAACTCGCCGCCGGCAATCTGGTCGTCCCGCAGGACGACAGCGCGCTCGACAGCCTGCAGGGCATGTTCACGATCTCGCGCAAGCACCCGGACGTGAGCAGCCGCGAGGAGAAATTCAAGCAGGCGATCGATGCGAAATTTGCCGAGCTCAATACCGACGCCGAATTCGGCGAGGCGCGCGACCTGCTGACGCAGAGCGCGCTGGTCTTCAGTGACAGCGAGCTCGACGAGCGCCTCGCCAAGCTCGATGCAGCGCAAGCGAGCGCATCCCGGGACGAAGAAGTGGTCGCCCGCCTGAACCAGGTCGAGTTGCTGCTGACCGGCCCGCAAGGCCTCAACGATCCGGCACTCGCGAGCGCGCTCGCCGAGCTGGTGCGCCTGAGCGTACCGACCGATCCGCGCTACGGCGATCTCACCAACCGCATTTCCGGCCTGCTCGGCAGCCGCCTGCAGGCGGCAGTGGCAGCGCGCGAGCTCGGCACCGCGGTCGCCGTGCGCGATCGGCTGCGGGAATTGTTGCCGGACGCCGACGCCACGCGCAACGCCGACGCCGCAGTCGAGCAGCTCGGCAACCTGCTCGCCGCCCAGGCCACCCAGTCGCAGACGCTGGAGTTGCTGCGCGAGGAGCCGCTCCGCGTCGACACCATCGAATTGGTGCTGGCCAACCTGACGACGCTCGAGGCCGCGAAGCTCACCGAAGTGGTCGCGAGCGTGCGGAGCCAGTTGCTGGCCCGCAGCAGCGAAGCGGCGCGCAAGGCGCTGGCAGACAAGGACCTGCCGCGCGCACGCGCGCTGCTGACCCCGATGCTGGCGCGGTTCTCCGCTGACAACGGCTTGAGCGCGCTCGATGTGCAGCTCAGCGCGGATGAAAAGCGGCAAGCCGACGCGCTCCGCGCGAAAGAGGAAGCCATGAGCGCTGGCCGGCTGGCGCTCGATGCCTCGCCCTGGGGTGAAGTGCTCTCGGTCGTCGGCAGCGATGGCAAGGAGCAGCCGTTGACGGCAGGAGTCGCCACGCCACTGCTGATGACGCTGCCGGAGGGCCGCTACACCATCACCGTTCAGGGCCCCGACGGGAAGTCGCGGCAGCAAGCCGCCGCCGAGGTCAAGCGTGGGCAGCTCAGCGTGACCGCCTTGCGCTTTGCCGCCCTCGACGCCGACGCCTACCTGAAACAGGCGGGCTACCGATGAGCGCGCGCCTGCTCCTGGCGGTAGTGCTGCTCCTGGTCACCGGTGTGGCACGGGCGGACTACAAGCAGGATTACCTGAATGGCGTCGATGCCGCCAAGCAAGGCGACTGGGCTGAGGTGCGACGATTGATGCGCGCCGCCATCGCCCAGGAAGGCGCGCCGGCGGCGAAAAAGCGCCTGTACGGCAACATCATGAGCCCGTACGTGCCGCACTATTACCTGGGGCTCGCCAATGCGCGCCTGGGGGACTGTGCGGGTGCGTTGAGTGCCTTCAAGGCGCCGGGAAGCGAGTCCGTCGTAGCCGGTCTCGGCGACCTCGCCACCCAGCAGCGTGCGGCCATCATCAAGTGCGATCAGCAGGCGCTCGCGGCGAACACCGACAAGCCCGCCGTTCCGCCGATCGCTACGAAACCCCCGGTGAGTGACGCCGCAGTCTCGACTGCGCCCGTCGCCGCCACGCGTCCGTCGGTGGTTTCGACGGCCGCGGTCACGCCGCCGGTGAAAGCTGTCACTCCGCCCGTCTCCGCCCTGCCGGCCGCGCGCGTGGCGTCGGTGAACGCTGCGCTGGCGCGCGCCGCGATCCAGATCACCGGACTCGATGGCAAGCTGCGCGCACCGCCAATGAAAGGGACCGGCGACGCCAAAGCCAAAAGTGCCAATCTCGAAGCGCTGCGTCAGCAACGCCAGCAGGCCGCCAGCGCGCTCGCCGCAGCGCAAAGCGCGGCCGAACTGACGCGGATCGAAGCGCAGGCGCGCAAGCTCGAGAGTGATCTCGCCACGCTTGGACAGCGTATCGATTCGGCCAGCGCCGGTCTCGCGCTTGCCGAACAGGCGCGCGTCCTCGATGGGTTGCGTGCCCGCGCGACCGCGGCGCTGACGACGCTCGACCAGACCATTGCACAAGCCAGCGCAGCCGGCCTCCCGGCCGCCGCGACGAGTGCTGCCAGCGCCACCCGCAGCGCGCTGCAACAGGCAGTCACCGCCAGCGATCGCGCCATCATCGAACGTGCGCTCAACGCCACCAGCGGCGCCACCACGCTGCTTGCCAAGGCCATCGCCGCCGCTCCCAAATCCGCCCCGGAGCAATTGCGCGCGCTGGTCGGCTGGTACCTCGCCGCCGATTACGCGCAGGTGGACAAGTGGGACGGCGTCGCCGCCCTGCCGGACGCGAAGGCCCGCGCCCAGGCCTATCTGGTACGCGCCGCCGCCCGCTTGCACCTGTACGTGCGTGGCGGCGAAGAGGACGCGAGCCTCAACGCCGCCGTCGACACTGACCTGCGCAACGCCAAGCGCCTCGACGCCAAGCTCAAGCCGAACGCGCAGGTGTTCTCACCCAGGCTGGTGGAGCGGTTTGCGGGGCTTTAATTTGGAGTGCGGCGCTCTGCGCCGCTTT
>JANPJV010000157.1:0-8161 GCA_031425695.1 Rhodanobacteraceae bacterium
CGGACAAGGTCCGAACCCACGTAAAGAAAAAGCGTTCGGACAAGGTCCGAACCCACTTAAAGAGAAAAGCGTTCGGACAAGGTCCGAACCCACGTAAAGAAAAAAGAGTTGGACATGGTCCGAACTCTCGGAAGAAAAAGCGTTCGGACACGGTCCGAACCTAAGTCCTCGCACTTAACGCCTATGCGTCGGCGCGTGGGTCCGGACCTTGTCTGGAGGCTTTTGCCAGCCTTGCCACGGTCTCGACGAGGGCGGTGCGGTCGATGGGCTTGGACAGGTGTGCATCGAAGCCAGCGGCGACGGCACGCTCGCGGTCTTCAGTTCGCGCGAAAGCGGTGATCGCGATTGCCGGCATGCTTCGGTGGGCGGCGTTCCCGTGGGTGCGCAGGGCTTCGATCAGGTCGTAGCCGTCGCGCGCGGGCATGGCGATATCGCTGACCAGCACGTCGATCGTGATTTCATCGAGCTTGCTCAAGGCGGTGTCCACCGAGTCGGCCTGGTGGGTGGTGGCACCGCTGGCTTGGAGCAGGTGCACGATCAGCTCGCGGCCGTCCTGTTGGTCATCCACCACCAGCAGGGACAGCCCGTGCAGGCGTTGTGGCAGCGCGTAGCTGGGCTCGATGCCGGCCGCGCGCGGGGCGTCGGCACTCAGTAGTGGCAGCTCAACCGTGAAACACGCGCCCTGTCCGGCGCCGGCGCTGTGTGCGCCCACGCTGCCGCCGTGCAGCTCGACCAGCTGCTTGACGATGGAAAGGCCTACGCCAAGACCGCCATGGCGGCGGGTGATCGAACTATCGGCCTGGCGGAAGCGCTCGAAGACCAGCGGCAGGAACGCGGGCTCGATGCCCTGGCCGTTGTCCTCGACGCGAATGTCGACCTGCCCGCCATGCACGGCCGTGCGGATGCCGACGCGGCCACCGACGTTCGTGAACTTGACCGCATTCGCCAGGAGATTCCAGAACACCTGCTGCAGCCGGCCAGGATCTCCGCTCACCTCGATCGCCACGCCTGCGTGCTCGACGTCGATGATGATTTCACGCGCGTTCGCGGCGGCCTGCACGGTGGTCACCGCAGCGTCGATCACCTCGTCGATGCGGACCGTTTCCGTCTGCAATTGCACCTTGCCCGAGACGATCCGGCTCATGTCGAGCAAGTCGTCGACGATCTGCGTCTGGATGCGCGCATTGCGTTCGATCACGGTCGCGGCTTCGCGCACCTGCGGATTGTCGCCAGCAACATACTTGAGCGCCTGGGCCCATCCCAGGATGGGCGTCATCGGCGTACGCAACTCGTGCGACAGCGTCGCCAGGAACTCGTCCTTCATCTGGCTGGCGTGCTCGGCATGCCGGCGCGCGGCCTTGAGCTCGCCATCCTGGCGCTGGATCTGCGACAGCATTTCGTTGAAGACGTCGGTGAACTGCCCAAGCTCGTCGTCACTGAACTTGGCCGCGCGGATCGAATAATTGCCGGTCTCCGAGACCGCGCGTGCCTTCTGCGCGAGCTCGGTCACCGGATCAAGGAGCACGCCCGCCAGCCGGCGTGAAAGCAGGTAGACGATGGTCGTGGCCGCCACGGTCACCGCGAGCACCAGCAACGCATCGACGAAAGCCCGCATCCACAGTGGACGCAAGTCGACCACCACCTGCAATCTTCCGTGCTCGCCGCTGCGATCACTCACGGCGACCGTCACCACCCGCCAGCCACCCGAGCGCGCAAGCCCGGGCGGCGCGTCAGGGAAAGCCGGCGCATCGGTCGTCTCGCGTACATACCTGGCGAATACCTGATGCTCGCGATCGAACAGCGTCGCCGAAGCGACGTCTGGCATTGCGTGCAGTGCGTGCAAGGCAGCGGCGGCACTGGCGCGATCGTCGAAGGCGAGCGCAGCGCTGCCGTCGAGGGCGACGATCTGCGCATGCGTGTCGATGCGCTCGTGCAGCTCGCGATTGGAATCCAGAACATCGAAGCTGGCCAGCAATCCGGCCACGGCCAGGACCACGCCGCCGCTGGTCATGGTCAGCAGCAGGCTGATTTTCTCGCCGAACGAGCGTGCGACCGGGCTTGGTGCCATCAGTCGACCCCTGCCAGGCGACGCGCCAGTTTGAGCACTCGCGAGCTCACGCCCAGGCCCGCCGCGCGGATCGATTCGGGATTGGCATCGAAGACGACGCGGGTGCCGCTGCGCACCAGCTCGAACATGCCGCCCGCTTCGGCGAAGCCGGGCAGGTTGCTCACCGTGAGCACCGAGTGGGCGCTCGCGGCCTGCAGCAGTTGGCCGAGCGATGCCGCTTGCGGTGCATCAATGAAGAGCACGTGGCAGCCGGCGACCATTTGCGCCATGCGCGCCGGCGACGGATTGCTCTGCGGGCGCGTGCCGCGCAACTTGACTTTGCGACCGACGATCGGAGCGGCGCGGTCGACAATCTCGCTCATCGCCTTGACCACCGCAGTGTCCGCATGGACGAGAATGACCAGCGGGCTCTCAGCCGTAGGAAAACCGGTCTGCGGCCAGTCGGTATAGCGCGCGAAATTGATGAGATACGCAGCTTCAAGCTGCGCCAGCCGGACACGATCCGCGTCCGCCGCGCAGGCCGCAGCCGTTGCGCACAGCAGCAGCGGGAACAGCAAAATGCGCACAAACGCGCGGCGGTTGAACCTTCGCATCAGCGCATCCGCCAGGTCGGCTGCGCGTGGACGCTGCGCGGAATCATCGCGCCCGAGCCCTCGCGGTGTTCGGATTGACTGAGGTACCAGCCCCACAACGCAAACTCCAGGTCCGCACTGGGACGCCAGGTGAGACCCAGGTCGACGCGCTCGTAGGCGCTGATACTGGACCGTGGCAGCTGCTGGACCTGACCCGCGCCAGGTATGTCCCTGGCACCAGGCGCAGCGCCTCGGCCCGGGTGCGATGCCCCGAGCGGCGGATGTCGTCGGCGGTCAGGACCCACAGTGCCGCCGGCGCGGTGAAGCGCGGCTGCCCGATGCCAGCTACGCTGGTGACCTCGACCGCCATCAGCTCCTCGATCGACATTTTCGCGAGCGCAGCTGGATTGACGGTAAGCGCGTGGAGATCGGCTGCGCCCAGGAGCAGGGCGCCGCCAAGCGCCGTCGCCGCAGTGGTCAAGCGGCGCGCAGCTGAGAACTGTGACCCGGACGTACGGATCTGTTTGATTTTCACCAAGTTTTCACCTGTTTGCCTTCCCACTTGTGCCCCTTCTCGATAGCCCGCAAATTAAGGCTTCGAGTGACTGGCGGCAAGGGCAACCGTTCGCCGCATGACTGCGTTTGTCGATGAATTTGGGTAAGCTCTTGCCATGTCCTCACCGATCGCCCATTCCGAAGTGCCCACACGCCGGGTGCTCGTCGTCGACGACAACCGCGATGTTGCCGACACGCTCGCCTCCACCTTGCGCATGATTGGGCAGACCGTAGTCGTCGCCTATGACGGTATCTCTGCCCTCGCCGCGCTCGACAAATTCGCTGCGGAGCTCATGGTGCTCGACTTGTCGATGCCGGAGATGGATGGGCTGAGCCTCGCCCGTGCCATCCGCGCCCGCCCCGAGTTCGCGCATGTGCCCCTCGTCGCACTATCCGGATTCGGTCGTGAAAGCGATCGCATTGCCGCCCGCGCCGCCGGCTTCGACCACCACCTGGTCAAACCCATCGAGTTCGACGAGATCCGTCGCATGGTTGGATCAGCCCGGAATTATCCGGTCGAAAGGCGTTGAGGGTCGGTGGGCGCCTTACGTAGGTCATGTTGCCCGCGTCCGCGGGCTACTTGACGGCGGGAGTCTCGAAAAAAGCGTCAAGTAGCCCGCTTTCGCGGGCAACATGACCTACATAAAGCCGGGACCTGCGCATGGCGCTGGCCACCTTGAGCCAGCCTCTATCGCCCAAAGTTGAACTTGTAGCCTACCCCGTAGATGGACTCGATCGGATCGCTCTCGGGCCAAGCCAGGCTCAGCTTGCGACGCAGGTTCTTGATGTGCGAGTCGACCGTGCGGTCGTTGACCACGTGATCGTCCACGTAGATCGCATCCAGCAACCGGGCACGCGAATACACCTGGTTGCGGTGTTTCGCGAGCACCACCAGCAGCCTGAATTCGACCGGCGTGAGTTCCAGCCGCACGCCGTTCCAGCGGGCCTCGAAGCAGGCCTCGTCGATGGCGAGCGGCGAGCCCGGCACGACGTCGCGCCACTGGATCGCGCGCCGCAGCAACGCGCGCAGGCGCGCAGCCACTTCACGCGGCTGGAAAGGCTTGCAGATGTAGTCGTCAGCACCGAGGTCGAGGCCACTCAGGCGATCAATTTCTTCCACGCGCGCGGTGACCATGATCAGTGGCACCGTCGAAAACGCCCGGATCTCGCGGCAGATCGCGAAGCCATCCTTGCCCGGCAGCATGAGGTCGAGCAACACCGCCGCCGGCTCATGCGCGCGCACCCACGCTGCCACGCCATTCCCATCCTCCAGCACATCGATCGCAAAGCCCTCGTCGCTCAAGGTCTCGCGCAACAGCGTCGCGAGCACCGGGTCGTCCTCGACGACCAGGATGCGGCGGGGCTGGGTGGATGGTGGAGTCGAAGCCATGGCCAATGCTGATTGGAAGCGGTGGGGGAGGGCAAGGGCGGTGTTGGGTGTCGATTCTTGGATTTCGGTTTTCGGTTATCGGTGCAACGTTGATTGCTCCCCTCTCCCATGCTCTTGGGGAGAGGGGCTGGGGAGAGGGCGCTTTCTGATCCTGAGATCCGACGCACATCCAAGGCGAAGCAAGAGCGCCCTCTCCCCTAGCCCCTCTCCCCAAGAGCATGGGAGAGGGGAGCAAAGACCACTCCCAGAAGAATGGGAGGGCAGCAAAGCGCTCTCCCCCGTTGCTCCACGATTGCGGGGCATCATGCGCCACCGATGCTGGAGACAAGTGCGCGATGCGGTCGGGTTCGGGGCGGAACAGGGGGAACGGCAAGGGGGCGCTCAGGGCGTCGCCGCTTGCTTTCCTGTTGCTTCTGCTCGGGCTGACCCTGGCAGTCGCCAACGCCAGCGCCGATAACTACGACGAGCGTCGCGTGCGCCATGGGGCGCGGCTGTTTCGGGCGTTGCTGGCGGCGGACGTGGGCCTGCCGCAGAAGCTTGGCGCGGATGGCAAATTGCATCTGCTCGTCTACGGTGCCGACGCTGGCCTGGCGGCTGAGATTGGTGAGCTGATCGCGCCCAGGGATGCCGGGCTGATCCAGCAACTGTCCGTCATCGTCGAGCGGATCGAGAAGCTGCCCGCCGCTGAGGCCACCGACGCCACAGCGCCGGTCGGCCTGTTCCTGATCGAGGTGACGCCGGACGATGAGTTCGAGCGCCTGGTGCAATGGGGCATCACCAACAAGGTTATCGTCTACTCGCCCTTCGAGGGCGACGTGGAGCGCGGCGCCATGGCCGGGCTATCGATCGAGGCGAAGGTCCTTCCGTATGTGAATCTCGAAACCCTCGAGCGGAGCGGCGTGCAGCTCAAGCCGTTCTTCCTCAAGGTCGCCAAGCACTACCGCTGATGCGCCGCATCCCCGCCCTGGTCGCGCTGACATTCGTGGTGCTCGCGCTGCTGCTCGAAGGCGGCCTGGTGTTCTATTGGCACACGGTGCTCAAGCCCGGGCTGCTCAAGCATTCGACGCAGCAGGCGCAGGTGCTCGCACAGTCGCAGGCGACGCTGCTCTCGGATGCGCTGTCCAGTCCAGACCGGGAACAGCGCGCGCGACGGGTCAGCGCGGCGCTCGATCAGCTGCTGCTCCTGCGCGACGCGCAGAGCACGGAACCGTTCTTCTCGGCAATTGGCCTCGAGCTCGACTACAACAGTGTCGATGCGCCGCCCGGTAGCCTCGATCGCCGCGCCGAGGGCCAGGATGCGGACGCATTCCGCGTCGAGGTCTTGCTCTATCACGCCGACAGCGCCGAGCTCCTCGGGATCGCCACGATCGATGTCGGTGCCGGCGCCTATCGCCAGTTCGGTGCCGCCCTCAAGGCGCAGCTGCAGCGCCAGGGCCTGTCGGTGGCCATCCTGCTCACGCTGCTGGGCAGCGTGCTCGCGGTGGTTCTGGGCAAGCTCGAAAGCCAGCGCGAGCGCCGCGTCCAGGCTGAGCAGGCACTAGCCCAGAACCAGCAGAAATTCAGCCGGCTGGTGAACAACCTGGATCACTACTTCGTCTACGGGCGCGACGCTGCCGGGCAAGTGACCTCGGTCAGCGAGTCGGTGGCGCGCGTGCTCGGCCTGAGTGCAGACGAGTACGCGCGCCAGCACCGTGAGCTCCTGACCGCGCATCCGCTGAACGATGCCGTGCGTGCGCGCCTGGACGCCGATCCGGGCACGCGCCCGGGGATCTACCTGACCGAAGTTCGTGATGCCGACGGCAAGCTGCACTGGATCGAGCAAGCGGAGCTGCCGGTCTTCGACGAGCGGGGCCAGGTGGTCGGCGTCGACGGCATCGCGCGCGACATCACCGAGCAGCGTCGCTTCGAGCGCGAACTCGAGCATGCGCGAGCGCAGGCGGAGTCGGCCAACCAGGCAAAGAGCCAGTTCCTGGCCAACATGAGCCACGAGATCCGCACGCCGATGAACGCGGTGATCGGGATGGCCACCCTGCTGGACAAGACGCCGCTCGACCCGCGCCAGCGCAGCATGATCGCGCAGCTGCGCGCTTCGGCACGCATGCTGCTCGGGATCATCGATGACATCCTCGACCTGGCCCGCATCGAAGCCGGCAAGCTCGGCGTGCAGCGCGTCGATTTCCGGCTCGCCGAACTGCTGACCGATCTCTCCGCCGTGGTCGGGCAGCGCGCGCGCGACAAGGGCCTCGAAGTACTGTTCTCAGTCGCGCCCGACGTGCCGGCCGGGCTGCGCGGCGATCCGGTGCGACTGCAGCAGGTGTTGGTCAACCTGGTCACCAATGCGCTCAAGTTCACTGAGCGCGGCGAAGTCCAGGTTTCGGTGCAGTTGCTGGAGTCTGGTGCGGCGCCTGCAGCGCCTGGCGTTGAGACCGACCAGCTGGCGCCGGCGAGCTGGCTGCTGCGCTTCGAAGTACGTGATACCGGGATCGGCATCGACCCCGCCGCGCTGCCGCGCATGTTTGATCCTTTCACCCAGGTGGACGAATCGAGCACGCGCAAGCACGGCGGCGCCGGGCTGGGCCTGGCCATCTGCCGGCGCCTGGTCGAGCTCATGGGCGGCAGCATCGACGGCACCAGCGAGCCTGGTCGTGGCACCACTTTCTGGTTCACCGCGCGCTTCGATACCGTGCTGATCGCCAGCGTTCCGCCACCACGCGACAGCGAGGGCCTGCGGGTGTTGGTGGTCGACAACCATCCGGTCACCCGGGATGTCTTTGGCAGCATGCTCGAATCGCTGCGCTTCGAAGTGGTGCTGGCGGAATCGGCCGAGCGTGCGCTTGCCTGCGTGGCCGCCGCCGAGCGCCCATTCGACCTGTTGCTCATCGACTACAAATTGCCCGGCATGAATGGCATCGAGGCGCTGCACGAGCTCGCTCGTCGTGGCCAGCGCACCACCGGCGTGGTGATGGTCACCGCCTTCGGTGGCGAGTCCGTGGTCCAGGATGCGCAGGCAGCCGGCGTCGACGTGTTCCTGCACAAGCCGGTCAGCCCGTCGACACTGTTCGATGCCGCCATGCAGGCGCTCATCCACAATGGCGAGCACAAGATCGGAGGCACCCCGGCGCGACCGCAAGCACCGGTCCGCTTCGCGCCTGGTGCACGTGTGCTGCTGGTCGAGGATCTCGACGTCAACCGGATGGTTGCGCGCGAGCTCCTGAGCGGTCTCGGCATCCGCGTGAGCGAAGCCGGCAACGGCGTCGAGGCGCTGCGGATTTTGCAGGACCAGCGTTTCGACGTGGTGCTCATGGATATCCAGATGCCGGTCCTCGATGGCGTCGAAACGACGCGCCGACTGCGCATGGACCCGGCGCTGAAAGCGCTGCCGATCGTGGCCTTGACCGCGCATGCGATGGTGGACGATCGCCAGCGCTTCCTGGACGCCGGCATGGACGACTACCTGACCAAGCCGGTGGAGGAGGCGGAACTGGTGCGCGTGCTTTCGCGCTGGCTGGCGCACCAACCTGAGGCGCAGACGCCAGGGGCGAGTAAAGCGTCCGCGCACAGCGCAGACCCACCACC
>JANPJV010000158.1:0-8861 GCA_031425695.1 Rhodanobacteraceae bacterium
TGACCTGCCGCCCGCCGAGTCCGAGCAGGACGCTTTGACGGGCGGATGCGGCGGGGTTTGTGGCGGAATAAGGTTCAACCACAACCAGACGCTGGCCGAGCCGATCGACGACGCCCCCGAAGCTCCCGAATCGCAGCTCGAGGCACCGAACGACCTGCCGCCCGCCGAGTCCGAGCAGGGCGCACTGAAGGCTGGTTGCGTAAGTGCTTGCGGTGGCATCAAGTTCAACCACAACCAGACACTGGCCGAGCCGATCGGCGACGCCGTCGAGGTTCCCGAACCGCAGCCCGCGGCACCGAGTGACCTGGCGCCCGCCGAGTCCGAGCAGGATTCGTTGACGGGCGGTTGTGTCAACAACTGTGGCGGCATCAGGTTCAACCACAACCAGACGCTGGCCGTGCCGGTTGACGACGCCCTCGAAGCTCCCGAACCGCAGCCCGCGGCACCGAGTGACCTGCCGCCCGCCGAGTCCGAGCAGGACGCTTTGACGGGCGGATGCGGCGGGGTTTGTGGCGGAATAAGGTTCAACCACAACCAGACGCTGGCCGACTCAGCCGAATCAGGCAACTGAGCGATGGCGATGCCGGCGTTGCCAAGCGGGTTGCAAGACTGGCACGCAGCCGCAAATCGCGCCTGCGACGCCGGCCAGCATGCGCAGGCGCGGGAGTGCTTTGCCCGGGCTTTTGCGCTGGCGGAGGCCGAATGGTCGGCAGATGCGCCGGCGTGGGTGCCGCTGCTGAACAACCGTGCGGTGCTGGCCAAGTACGCCGCCGAGTTCGAGCTGGCGGAGACCCTGTATCGCCGGGCACTGGCCATTGCGGGATCGCATGCGGCCTTCGGCCCGGCCGAGTTGTCCATGCTGAATCACAACCTCGGCGGACTGGCGCACGCTCGCGGTGATTTCGCTGCGGGCGAGCCGCTGGCGCGTCGAGCGGTCGGGCTGTCGCGAGCGGCCCTCGGGCCGGATCATCCGCAGTCGCTAGCCGATGAGGTCGCCTGGGCCGGCCTGCTGGATGGCTTGAAGCGATACGCCGAGTCCGAGCCGATCTACCGGCGGGCACTGGCGGCATGGGAGGCGCGCGGCGAGATGCTGGAGGTGGCGGTGTGCTGTCACAACCTCGGCGCGCTGTGTGCCGCGCTGCGGCGCTGGCCGGAGGCTGACGCGCAGTACCGGCGCGCCCTGTCGATCAAGCAGAGCTGCCTCGGCACCGAGCACCTGGATGTCGGCCTGACGCTGCACAATCTGGGTGCGCTGTGCAAACAGCGGCGACGGTTGGTCGAAGCCCGGGCGCATCTGCAACAAGCTTTGCAGATCTTCGAGGCCGGTCTGGACCCGCAGCATCCGCACTTGCGCGCCTGCCGACAGCAGCTCGCCGGGCTATCGGACCTGGAAGCCACCGGGAATTCGGGACCCCCGGGAATTCGAGGCCCGGGGAATTTGGGACACGCCGACGCACTGAAGGACCGAAATAGTGCGACAGAATTGGCGACAAAACCGGGAGACAGAACCGGGAGGAGACAGAACCGCCAGAACCGGGGAGACAGAACCGCCAGAACCGGGACAGTCGAGATTCGTAGAGATTCGTAGCGACAGAGACAAAAGATCGGGACAGTGACAAAAGATCGGGACTGACAAAAGATCGGACAAAAGATCGGGACCGGACAAAAGATCGGGACAGTCAAGATTTGGAACAGCAACGTCGACGCACTGTCGCACGGATCAGAGAAGGCGCGGCGTGGTCGGTAAGGAAGAGAAACCAAGCCGGGAAACCAAGCCGGACAGTCGAAATCTGGGAACTGCGAAGCCGCCGCTCTTGCACTTCTCGATCAGGCGCGGCGCCTTGCCGTAGAGATGACGGCTGCTGTTGCACCGAGTAGCGACAGAGCGGGGTTACACCGCCGGTCGCCAGATTGGACGGAGCGGCGCATCAGAATTTCGACGCGATGAGCTGGTGCCGTCAGCTGGCGAAGTGTCGAGCCGCGCCAATCCCTCGGAGCCAGCCCTGACCAATCTCCTAGGCTTTCTCGATCAGCACATCCGCGGCACCGATCACCCTGAAGTACTCCAAGCCTGCCGCCATGACCTGGCGCTCCCCGCGATGGGAAGTGCCTGGGAGATGATTTCTTGGGCAGCCTGGACCTGCCCTCAATCCAGCCGCCCCACATCCCGCAATACCTCGCTCGCCAGGATCGGATCGACCTCTTTCCAGCTCGCAGCTTGAGGCCTGTCGGTGCGTCGCAGGACCAGGGGGCCGAGTTTCTGGGTTGGGGTGGACAGGGGGCTCTCGACGGCGACGCCGGGTTCCAGGCCGAGCTCGACCAGGTGTCCGTCGCCGATCGGCAGCAGCATCATGCTGATCATCCCCGACTCTGCATCGCCGCGGTGCCAGCCCAAGTGTTCGAGCGAGAAGATGCTGGTGGCGTTCACCGACCGGTTCGCGCAGCGGATGAGTTCGGCCCCGGCCGACTCTTCGTCGGTCAGCGTGTAGCACTCGCGCCCGAGCTGCTTGAAGGGTTGCAACAGCTGGTAGTCGTCGAAGATCCTGGCGAATGCCTGGTGCGTTTCGGCCGGTAGTTCGAGCGCGTGCGCCAATCCGATCTGCGC
Source organism: Rhodanobacteraceae bacterium (assembly GCA_031425695.1). Taxonomy (GTDB): domain Bacteria; phylum Pseudomonadota; class Gammaproteobacteria; order Xanthomonadales; family SZUA-5; genus JANPJV01. The sequence goes on from JANPJV010000158.1 coordinate 2,606, forward strand.
GTATTCCGGCAAGGTCAATGGCTGGTCGTCGGCATTGGCGTAGCTGGCGTCCGTGGTGACACGCAGGAACGCGGCTGGAAGGCCGTTCTCGTAGCGCGCCCACAGCAGGCGGCAGGCCAGGTGCCGCAGCAGCGGGTGCTCGACGAAGAAGTTACGGAACTCCGCAGCGGTCCAGCGTCGGCGTTGGGCCATCGCCAGCTCCAGTCGCTGGATCTGTTGGCTGGCGAGTGCGCGCGCGTTTTTCTTGAGCGCCTTGAACTCCGTGTTCGCTGCCTTTGCGAGGGCTTCATCATCGTTCTTGTTGGGCTTGGGCAGGTCGCGCAGCACGGCACCGTCGGCATCGCGGACCACCGGCTTGAGCTGCTCGTCGAAGCCGACCGTGAACTGGCGCTGGCCGTAGTCCAGTTTCAAGCTGCCGTGCGCATCGAGCCCGAGATCCGGCACCAGCCGGTCCGCGAGCTCGACCGCGCTGAGACCGCGCGCCTGCGCCAGTGCCTCGATCTTGGCGCGCGCATGCGCCTGCATCGGCTTGTGCCGAGCCTTCTCGGCGATGCCGTTCAAGTACATCAGCGCGACGTCGCTGCCGATCGCGGCGAGCGCATCGAGGCCGGACACCGCGCGCTTGTGATGGCCGGCCTCCGGCCAGGTGCGGATCGCTGCCGCCAGCTTGCGGGCGCACTCATCGTCGCCCAGGTGCGCGAGTCCAGGCAGCGCAAGATCCTCCTTCGGCACAGCGCCCGCGCTCATCCAGGATTCGAACAAATCCCAGGCGAACGCGCCCAGGCTTGCCCGATCGCACAGCGCCCGCAGCCGATCGAGCCCTTCGTAGCGCGACTCCGGCGTCGAGAACATCACCATCTCGGCAACGGCATGGAGTACCGCCAACGGCAGGCGTCGACCATCACGCAACTGCGGACGCGAATACGCTGCGGGCATCCAGAAGTCGGGCAGCTTCGGCAACTTGGACGGGAAGCGCTCCATCGGATCGAAGGCCTGCAGGGTCGCCAGCGTCGCCTGCCCTGCGCTGCCGTACTGCGCCGCCGCGGCTGCGACTTCGGCACCGCGCTCGTTCGCCAGTAACCAATGCAAGGCTTGCGCTGCTTCGTCCGCCTGCTTGCCCTTGCCGAGCAGCGGCAGCAGCGCGGTAGCGGCGACCTGCGCATGGCGCAACAGCCAGCGATGCGCCGACGCACGCGCCTTCTTGCCGGGGGCGAGATTGGCCGCCGCAACGACTGCGACGCGAGCGCTCGCCAGCGGCCGCGCGAGCCGCAAGCCCAGCTCGGCATTGCGCTCGGTGATCGCCTCGAGAGCGGGCACCGCCAACTCATCGAGCCAGGCGATCACCGCTTCGAGCTGCATGCCGCCGTCCCACGAATGCCATTCGCGCGGATCGCGCAGCGCCAGCACGGAGGCTGCGAGGGGTGGCGGCAGCAGCATCAGGAATTCAGGCGGGACCGAGTAGCAGTTGATGAAATAGTCGGCCTCGAGGGGAGCGCCGCCGAGCAGGGGCTCGTGGACCGCGCTGGAGATGCCGAGCGTCTCGAGTGCAATCGAGCGCGCACCGCGCGTGGTCTCTTCGCGCATGCGATGGGACCGGCGAGAGCCGACCAGCGCCGTCTCGGGCGTGTGGCGACCCAGCCAACGCTCGCGCTCCCCCTCAGCCCAGATCAGCGCAGGGACCTGATCGCTCGGGACGAGCTTGGGAAAGGCCGGCGCCGCGCGTCGTTGCTGCCGCCAGAGTGGCTCGCGCAGCCACTGCGGCAGGTCGTCGAACGGTGCTTCAGCAGTGCGCGGTCCGTCGCCGACGAACCTGCCGAGCAGGCTTCGCAACCCGCCGCTGGCCGCCGCGTGCGCCGCCCTGAGCGCCTCGCCGTTAGCACCCGCGAAGCGCTCCAACCATTCCCGCAATGGTTTCGATTGCTCCGCCAACAGGCGCTCACCCACGAGCCGTATGGCCAGTTGCGGCCAGTCGCGCGCGAACGATTCGGCAATCGGGCGCGCTTCCTTGTCGTCGAGACAACCGAGCAATGTGTTCAGAGCAGCGACGCTGTCATGCGCGCGCAGGATTTCGTACAGCGCGCGCTTGTGCTCACCGCTGTGCTGCTTGCCTGCCATCCGCAGCGTGAGCGCTAGCGCCTCCGGCAACTGCAGCCGCGCGAGATTCAGGACGGCCATGCGGGCTATCGGGAAGGTGACGCTGTAAGGACCGGCGGCGGTGGCGTAGATCCGTTCGGCTTGCTGGCTGCCCAGCGCACATCCGAGCAGCGTGAGTACCAGTGGATAGGTAGCCGACTGGGCTTCCATCGACTCCAGCGCTGCGTCGATGAAGCGCGCTTCGTTGGGGAATAGTTCGGCAATCACGCAGTCGAGCAGCGCCCGGTGACCGAGGCTGCGCTCGGCCACCTGCACCAGGTCGGCGTATTCGGGCTCGGGCAACGCCACGATCAGCCCCCGCAGCTCGGTGATTCCCGAGCCGCGATTGAAATGCTCCCGATGCGCATGGCGGGGCGCCAGGGCAACCGTCTTCAGGACCACCTGCAGCGCAAACTTCAGGCCATGGGCCACCGCCGCGTAGCGCCAGAGATGCTGCAACTGCAGTGGATCGTCCCCACTCTGGTTGGAAAACCGCCCCGCCACGGCACAGCGCCGCGCGAACTGGTACCAAGCCTGGTTGTCGGCAGCGGCCTCCAGCGCCGCGAAATTGACTGGCGCGGACACCGCTTCCGGGGTGAACTCATAAGCCGCCAACTCAGTCACCAGCCAATCCGCACGCCATCCGGAGATACGCTCGCGCATCTCATCGATCCGAAGGTCGATCGCGCGCCGGCATTTCTCCATATCGATCGGCGCGACCGGCAGTGGCGCTTCCCCGCGCAACGGCGGCAGCAGCTTTTGCCAGCGCGGCGTCCACAGGAACTGGCCAAGCGGCTGCGGCTCGGGTTTCAGCTCGGCAGTGGGTGCTTCAGGGAGGGTGGCGCCCGGCGCCGCGGCCGCGGCCACATTCAAGGACTCACTTCGATTCATCTTGGTCAGATGCTGTGACGATCCTGTGAAGGATAGCCGGTAGGCAATGACCGATCTGATTGGTGTGGGCAGCCTGGACCTGCCCTCAATCCAGCCGCCACAAATCCCCGTAATACCTCGCTTGCCAGGAGCCAGCCGAAGTGTTCGAGCGAGAAGATGCTGTTGGCTTTCACCGACCGGTTCGCGCAGCGGATGAGTTCGGACCCGGCCGACTGTTCGACGGTCAGCGTTTAGCACTCGCGCCCGAGCGGCTTGAAGGGTTGCACCGCAACAGGCCGTCGAATGCGGCTGCCAGATGGCAGCGACGAAGGAATTCGTCTGAGGTGCTAGTCCTTGTCACCGGTAATGGCATGCCACGCCCGACGCGCGATGTGTCGCGCCTTGTACCGGTTCCATTCCTTGACCATCAATTGCAACGCGTTATTCACCGGGACCATCCGCTTAGAGCTTTCATCAATCTCGGCGAGATGCTCGTTAGCCGAATCCAGCTTGTTCGAAAATTGCGCAACAGCACTCGACAATTGCACAAGCTCCCCGTAAATCGGCGAAAGTGCACACGAACTCGAGGCCGGGGACTGGTTACACTCGCGGAATTCTGCAATTGATACTGGCACCTGACTGTTCGAATGCGAGAGGCGGCCTGGAATTCGGTCGATTGACGCGCGAATTCCGCGCAACTCCTTCAGCTCCTCCAAAATTGCCAGGGCCTTCAATGCTTCAGCGAACCCGTCATTTACGGTTTCAATAGTGTATTGAAGGGTCGCAATCGAAAGCTTGAGTTCGGATGCACCTTTTACGTCAGGTGGCGTACGTGATGGGTTATCTGAAAGTTTGGAGCACAGATAAAGCGCCGGATCCTTGGTGAAGACCATCTGCGATATTCGCGGCTCGGAAATCTTGATGCTGACAAAGCCCTTGCTGAATGCGAATACCCGCTGATCCGTATTGCAGGTCAGAAATGGCGCAAGGCTGACCATCGCACCGCCGGCCTTTGCTGACCATTGCCAGGACATTGCCATGCCGAAGCAGGCGCAAGCCACGGCACCAATAAACGCGCCTTGCACTCGCTTGTTGAAGTCTTCCAATGGAATGGAGCGCTCCTTGGCGGCGATATTGCCGGCCAGCAGCTTGGAAATCTTTTCCCTGGTGCGAACTGCATGTTTTTCAGGCACTCGGCGTGCCGCGAGCGCGACGACAGTCATGAGTCCGATGAGTGAAATGATATACGCAGGATGGATGACCAGATCGAGCGCGTCGGTTGTAGACATCAGGTTCCAGACGGGTTGCTGTGTCTTGACATAGCCAGCTACTACATAGCAAACCGCGCAGCAGGCGAGTATGACCAAGGCGTGACCCGCCGGTTTTGTCCAGTCCGCAGGCAAGGCCGGGATGGCGGCGTGGGCAATTTCGAGGCGCTGCTCTTCTTCGCGAACCAACTCGATCAATAACTCGCCTTCAGATCCTATCTGCTCACCCTTCGCGCGGAGATCGCGATCCAGTTTAATGAAATCGTCTTCCGCCATCCCCGGAAGCGGCCTGGCGTCGAAGGCGCATTGTAAGGCGCTCAATTGCTTGATCTGCACAGCTATTGGCCCGAGCACATGCAGCCTTTCGAGGCTGCGTTTCAGGTGGCCAGCCATTTTCTCTAGCAGATCTTTTCGACTGCTACTCCACAACTTGAACGACCCAGAGGAAGTGATTGGCGCGAAGCGCATTCGATCGGCAAACATGTCGATGCGCTTCATTTGACTGCACAAGTCAGCAAGGGCGCGATCAAGGATCTGCGAAACTTCGACTGGTGAAGGTCTCCCCAACTGCTCGGCCAATTGCGGGTCACCAATGCGACTGGTCAGCGCCTTGCGGAAGTAGCCCGCGGCATCAAATAGCCGTACTCTGGAGGGCGTAGAACTCTTCATGCGCAAGCTCGAAAACAGCGGTTCCCAAACTTGCGCCGGCGCGTTGGTCTTCTCGCGGAGCCAAATGGAAGAAATCCCGCAACTCTGGGCGTGCTCAACCGCCGCGATGAGTTTTCGCTCAGCGCCCGCCAGTTCATCAATCCGATCCATTGACGCGAGAATGCGCTTCAGCAAATTAATCGGAGATTGTTGGGCGTCCCCGACGCGCCATTGGCACTCGATTGCTTCGATTTCACGGCACCAGCTCCGAAGGTCACCTGCGCTTGCCTCGAGAGCAGCCATCTGCCGGAGGCCTTGGTAGAGGCATCGTGCGCCACGAAACTCAAGATCCGTAATGCCATCAGGCGGGTTGCACGGGATTTCGGCCATTTCCTCCAACATTGCGATCAACGCACGAAACTGGGGCTTCGCCTTCGCCGAGCTTGATTGCCGCAGCGCACCATCCAATGCTCGTGCGATGGCCTGAGACTCGGGATGTGCAAAATCGGCAGGCGACGGACAGCTATTGCTAAATTCCAATAACTCCTTGATCTGCTTGGCGATGCCACTGTAGTTTGCCGTGTCGGGATCGCTCTGGATTTGCAACAGGCACGCTTTCAGCGCTTCGACAGTCTCCGTCATTCGTGTTGCGAAGGTCGGCTCCAATGAGCTCAACGCTGGACGGATTTCTTCGAGACCGGGAAAACCGGTTGCTTCCGGTTCGAGATTGCAGTCGCTGCCCATGGTAGTTCCAGGCTCTATGCGGATTGACAGCTAAACGAGTCTCACGCAAGCGCGATTCCTCCCAGGGTCCCAGGACTTTTTCTTGCCCGCCGCCAATCGGCGGCGCCTGCAACTTAGGATTCCGCCACGCCGCTGGATTCCCGCCGCTGGACGGGACCCGCTGGACGGGACCCGCTGGACGGGACGGACCCGCTGGACGGGACCCCGCTGGACGGGACAGTCGAGATTCCGGAGACGACCCCGCTGGGACCCGCTGGACGGGACTGACCCGCTGGACGGGACAGTCGAGATTCCGGAGACGACCCCGCTGGACGGGACAGTCGAGATTCCGGAGACGGGAAGACTCCGGGATTCCGGAGACGGGATTCCGGAGACGGTCTCCGGAGACAGGACAGTCGATATTTGTGAACCGCGAAGCCGCCGTCCTGCTGCACTGATCGACACATTTTCTTGGACACGTATGGACGCCTCCGTCAACACATAGCCCGAGTTGCTCTTGATGCCGCTATTTCGGGTGTTTCGGCGCACGAAGATCCCTCCCGGCAGCCGAGTTCGCGCTGACTGTTGCTGTGACGTTTGCTTTCCTGTGGCCT
>JANPJV010000159.1:0-19975 GCA_031425695.1 Rhodanobacteraceae bacterium
CAATCGCGGCCATGGCCGCTTCCTAAGAAGCCGTCGGGGACACGCCATGAAAATCGAACTTTCAGCGTTGTTGGCAATCGCCTTGCCGATTGCGGTTTCGGCGCAGGGATTGAATGACCCTTCCGGACTCAAGGGCGGGAATCCGATTTTCGTCAACGGATTCGAGGCGCTTGGCCCCGGTGCGTGTGTACCGGCATTTCCCAATGGCTACAGCGAAACCTGGATGGGGACGTTCGGCAGCGCGTGGCCGAGCTACAACGGCGTGCTGATCCTGTATCCGCCATTCGATGGCACGTTCTCTTTAGGGTTCATTCCGCCAGCGATTTCCGGACAATATGGAACCATCCTCACTGCAGATTTTCCCGGGGATGGCGAAGGGGTGGCGCAGCTTTCGATATCGAGTACGCCCGGGTGTTTTGATCCGACTCAGCTGTCGCCGAATTGCGTCTCGACGGTCGAACGGACGCCGGAACTGGATTGGAGCTACTCGGGGATTCCAGGGCGCTGCCTGCTCACGCCTGGGCAGACGTATTTCGTCAACTTGACCTTCGGCGGTGTGCCGAGCATCGGGATGCCGGGGTGCCCGTTGGGCGGGTGTGCGACTGAGTTGAGGAATGTGCGGAGATGAGTGGGTGCGTGGCTCGTGGTCTGGGCGAGTGGGGTCGATGATCGTAGAGAGAGCGTCCGGACAAGGTCCGGACCCACGCGGAGCGAAGCAAGAGCGTCCGGACAAGGTCCGGACCCACGCAGAGCAAAGCAAGAGCGTCCGGACAAGGTCCGGACCCACGTAGAGCAAAGCAAGAGCGTCCGGACAAGGTCCGGACCCACGTAAAGCACATGGTGGCGATGTGATCGAGTCTTGTGCGGCGTTGCGAGTTGAGGAGCACCAAGCCAGCCGGCGCGGTACTGCAGGTGCGGTGCTAGGATCTTTGGTACTGCGGGGGCGCGGTCGTTATTACACTCAAAAGGAAGACCTATGAACATTTCTAAGACTGCCCACGCCGCATCGGCTGCTCGACTGTCGCGTTCGGTTCTGGTGATCACGCTGGCGGGTGCGCTGAGCGTGCCGCTGCAGAGCGCGGCGCAGCGGGTTGGCGGCTTCAACAACGGTGTTCGCGATGGCTCGGCTGACTCGATCAAGGGTGAGCCGGAGCAGGTATTCCGTTCTGGCTTCCAGTCGTGCACACCCGTGTTTGCGACCGGGTCGATTGGCGAGTGGGATGGGACGTTCGGGATGTCCTGGCCGGCTTACAACAACGCGCTGCGCATCTTCAGCACCGCCAACCAGTACGTTGCGCTGCGCTTCAATGCGGCGCAGAACGCGACTCAGTCAGGTCGCGTGCTGACGACGGAATTCCCTGGCGGCGGCAGTGGCGTGGGCGTGATTTCTATCTCGCGCGAGCCGGGTTGTTTCGACCCGGCGTTTCTCGGGGAGAATTGCCTGGGACCGATCCAATCGGGCCCAACCCTGGACTGGACCAACGACTTCTCGTTGCCGGGGTGCAGGCTGGAACCCGGCCGGTCGTACTACCTCAACGTGACATTCGGCGGCACGGTGCCGGGCAACGGAACTCCGTCGTGCACGTCCGGGAACTGTGGGGTTGATCTGCGGAACGTGACGCAGTAGGGCGAGGTGCCGCGAGCTCTGCCTGGCGAGTGGCTTTGGTGGGTCTGCGCTGCGCGGACCCGCCGTAAGCCGGGCCATCGGGGATGTGGCTCACTGATCGGGATTCGGCGGATTGCGAGTGGACACCAGGCCCGCTGGGTTGCGGGACAGACCTCGGGAATATTCAAGAGTAAGCCGCCTGCACGAACCGGCTCGGGTCCTTTGGATGGGATCCGCGTTCCGCTCACGCGGCTTGTAGATCGTGGCGCGCAAGCTCCGGCATCGAACTCGACTGGAGCGATCCCATGATCCGTGGCATGCATGCGATGTTCTACTCGCGCGAAGCGGATGCGCTGCGCGCGTTCTTTCGCGACAAGCTGGATTTTGCCGGGGTCGACGTCGGTGATGGCTGGCTGATCTTTGACGTCTGCGAAGCCGATCTCGGCGTGCATCCGACCGAGAGCAACGGACTGGCCTCGGGGACTGCGCAGATCTCGTTCTACTGCGACGACCTGCGGAAGACGGTCGCGGAATTGACCGAGCGTGGCGTCGAGTTTACGCAGGGGATCGAGGACCAGGGCTACGGGCTCGTGACGTACTTCAAGGCGCCTGGGGATTTGTCGATCCAGTTGTTTCAGCCGAGGTATGGGAAGTAGCGCGCGTCGGCTCTGAGGGGCCGGGCGCCATGCGCCCGCCGGGGTCGGTTATCGCGGGGGCAATTGCGATCGTGAGGCGCCGGGCTTTTGCGACGTAGGGAGCCGCGGCCGCCGGCGCGTCGATTTGGTTCGCTAGGATCGAAGCGAATCGCGCGTACGGAACCGCGCTACCTCGGGCGGGAGCCTTTCGCTACGTTGGGAGACGCGGCGCTGGCGCGATCGAGAGCACGCGAAGATCAGAGTCCTCGCGCGCTCAGTGCCACGCTACATCAGAGCCGCGGCCGCCGGCGCGTCGATTTGGTTCGCTAGGATCGAAGCGAATCGCGCGCACGAAACCGCGCTACCTCGGGCGGGAGATTTCGCTACGTTGGGTGACGCGGCGCTGGCGCGATCGAAGGCACGCGGAGATCAGGGTCCTCGCGCGCTCAGTGCCACGCTACTTCAGAGCCGCGCTGGAGCGATCGAACGTACGCGAAGATCAGAATCCTCGCGCGCTCAGTGCCACGCTACCTCGTCGACGCAGCGGTGGCAGGAGTGCCGCACGATTACTTCTTGTCGCGGCGATTGCGCCAGTAGACGTATTCGCCGATCAGCGCGGTGACGATGAGCACGCTGTTGGTGAAGACGAAAATCCAGTTCTCAATGAGCCAGCTATAGACCGCGAAGCCGATGCTGGCGGTGATCTGGCCGAGGAACAGCCAGGACGAGACGCCCTGGCTGCTGCGGTCGCGCCACTGGACGTAGACTTGGCGCGTCAGCGTCGCGATGAGGACCGCTGACGCGGCCCAGCCGAGCCATTCCGGAGACACTTGTCAGTTACGACGTTGCTTGAGCATATCGTCGCGCGACTGTTCTGCGCGCGAGGCGCCGATGGCGGTTTCAACCTGTTTGACTTCTTCCGGCGGCGGCAATACAGCCGGCATGCCGAGCGACGCAATCCACAGCTCGCGGGTCCAACCGGTGGTGTGGTACAGGTGGTGATCCTCGTCGGTCTCGACGGCCTCGAACGCCGCCTTGAGAATGTCGGTTTCCTTGCCGCTGCCGTTCTTGGCGACGTGTCCGATCAGTTCCCAATTCATGTGGTCCTTGGTCTCGGCGTGCACGACGCACTCGCCCGCAACGAGCTCGGCAGCCTTCGGATCGCCCGCCGTCTTGGCCATCTGCATGGCCTGGACCAATGACTCACCGATATGGCGACACACCATGCGTCCGGGCGTCTGTTTGTTTGGATCGAGGCCGAGCTGGTCGAAGACCGAGAGCAGCACGGTGCGGTGCGTCTTGGTCTCTTCCAGATATTCCGTCCATTCCTTTTTCAGGTCTTCATTGACCGCGCAACGGATGGCGTTTTCGTAGACCTGGATACCACCCAGCTCAGTTTCGAGCGCCTGATAGAGGAGCTCATTGAGTTGATTGCGGTCGAATGTTTGCTTTGCCATGGGGATGATCCTGGGAGGGTGGAAGCGGGCTGCAATTGTGGATTTGGTGCCGTGGATGAGTGGTCAAGCGCATGGATGAGTGTGGTCACGTGGGGATCACGCTTTTTGCTCCCTTCGCCCATGCTTCAAGGGAGAGGGGCTGGGGGAGAGGGAGTTTTGACTGGCGCGAGTTGGATGCGCAGAGAGCGCCCTCTCCCCTGCCCCTCTCCCTTGGAGCATGGGAGAGGGGATCCGCACCCCCCGAAACAGCGCGACCGGTGGCACCATCCACGGACCGGATAGTTCGGAGCGCGCTGTGTTCGCCACCCTTGCCTTGGTCACCCAGCTTTGGGCCGTACCCGCGACCGCCGAAATCGATATCAAGGAGCCATGGATTCATGGCGTCGAAGGCGAGGCGGCGCTGCAGGTGCAGGCGGTGGCGCCGGGGACCTGGATTCTGCGGCAGTCGAAGCGCAGCCATTTCGAGGCGCCGTTCCTCTACCTGCTCGCGGGAAAAGAGCGCGCGCTGTTGCTGGATTCGGGTGCCGAGCCGGTAGCGGGACAGGAGTTGCCGCTGCGGACGACGGTCGACGGGCTGCTCGCCGACTGGGCGCGCGAGCAGCAGCTCGAGACACTTCCGCTCACGGTCGCGCACAGCCACGCGCATCTCGATCATCGCTTCGGCGACGGGCAGTTTGCGGATCGCGCGGAAACCATCGTGGTCGGTCACGAAGCGCCACAGGTTGCAGCCTTTTTCGGACTGAAGACCTGGCCGGATGCGCAGGCGGAATTCGATCTGGGGGACCGCAAGCTGACCGTGATTGCGATCCCGGGCCACGAGGCGGCACACATCGCGATCTACGACCCGGCGACGCTGAGCCTGCTCAGCGGCGACAGCCTGTATCCCGGACTGCTCACTGTGCGAGATCGCAGCGCGTATGTCGCGAGCATCGACCGGCTTAAGAAGTTCGCACGGAAAAACGAGATCCGCCAGGTGCTCGGCGCGCACGTCGAGATGAGTTCGAAGGCGGGTGTGCTCTACCCGCTCGGCAGCACGCTGCAGCCAGCCGAACATGCGCTCGAGCTCGACCCGCGGGTGATTGGCCAGGTGGCTTCGATGGTGGCCGAGCACGGCGATTTTGTCGGCGAGGTCGCGTCGGACGAGTTTGCGCTGATGCAGGTCCGCGAGGATCCGGAGAAGGATTCGCTTCGCGACGAAAGCGACTCGATCCACGGGATGCTCGGCGTCGGCAGCGAGACGATCTACCTGTCGCACCTGCCGATGTTCCATGCGCCGCACAACTACCAGCTGATCTTCGAGGCCAGCCTGCCGGCGCTCGACGCTGATCATCTGCGGCTGTTGTACGCGCAGGCCAAGGACATCGTCACTGTCGTGCCGACCGAGCGCTGGGTCCTGCCGGAGGTCATCAAACCCGGCGCGAAGTTCAAGGCCGATATCTACGCGGGCCACTTCGAGCGCGGTGGCACGCGCGTGCGCTCGAACGTGCCGGTCACCGTCGCACGGATCGTGCATTTCCGCCGCTTCGAAGCCGCGGCGGCACCTGATCCCACGTTGTGGCTCGCGTTTGGTCGCGGCAATGAGCGCTTTCTCGCACACCGCATCGAGGGCGCACCCGATTTCGACCAGATCGTCCAGGTCGAGGCGGGGTTGTCGCCAGCGACGCAGTTGTCATTGAAGACCGCAGGCGCGCTCGCACGCGGAGTGGATACACCCCATGGAAAGGTGCGGCGGGTGATCTATACCGAGACCGGGGATCTCAAGGACGCGGTGGAGGTGGACGGGCCGGGAGAGGCGGAAGCGGTGGTGGAGCCGAAGGTGGTGGAGCCGGAGGTAGTGGAGCCGGCGGTGGTGGAGCCGGAGGTGGTAGAGCCGAAGGTGGCGGAGCCGGAGGTAGTGGAGCCGCCGGCGGTGGTTGAGCTCAAGGCGGTCGGCGAATCCGCGCCAGCGGTAGTCACGGACATGTTGTCGGCGGATGGGGTGGAGCGGGAAAAGGATGTGGTCGAACAAGCGGAGAGCGAGTAGCGCCGTCGCGCTTGCTTGTGGTGGGTCTGCGCTATGCGCGGACTCTTCTGCATCGTTTGTCAGGGCGCAGCCTCGGTTCGCGCCGGCGGCCGCGTTTCGCTACGTAGCGAGAGCCGGGCGCCTTGCGTTCGTCGATGCCAAGGCGAAAATCGTGGCGGCGTGGACGCATAGGACCCGGCCTACCAGAGCCGGAGCCAAAGCCAAGAACGTCGCGGCCATGGCCGCTCCCACGAGAGCATCCAAAGCGGCGCGGAGCGCCGCACTCCAAATCAGAGCAACAACCCCATGTAGTGGTCGTCGAGGTAGTCGGCGTCTTCGGCGCGCTTGTAGAACTTGCGCAGGGTGCCTTCGATTTCGAAGCCGAGCTTGCGGTAGAGCGCGAGGGCTTTTTGGTTGTCGCTTTCGACGATGAGCTCGACGCGACGGATGCCGAGCTCGCGGACTTCGGCGATCAGCTCGGTGAGCATCTGCAGCCCGACACCGCTGCGGTGGAAGGCGGGATTGACGGCGAAGGTGCCGAGGTAGGCGACGTGGCTGGAGCGGCCGGCGTGGCGGCTCAGATGGTAGAAACCGGCGACTGCGTTTTCCAGTTCATAGACGTAGAAGGACCGGCGATTGCACAGGTCCTCGTAGATCGGTTCGAAGTCATCAAGTGACTTGGCCTCGTGGCCGAGGAACGGGATGACCGTCGGATGCATGTAGATGGCATGCACGGATCGGAGGTCGGCGGGGGTAGCGAGGCGTTTCATGCTGGGGATGATGGCGCATTGGAGGGCGGCGCTGTGCGTGGGTTCGGACCTTGTCCGAACGCTTTTCCACCAGAATTGGCAAAGAGCGTCCGGACAAGGTCCGGACCCACGCGCACTGCACCCCGTAGACGTTTACTGTTCGAACGCACCCGCGTCGCACAGGCCGTCGGCGCGGGCAAAGCCGCGGACGTCGGTGCTGCTGCAGTAGCTGGCGACGCCGAAGTTGCGTTGCGGGCGGGTGGCGAGGTCGGCGGGCCAGCCGACGACTTCGAAGGGGCCACCGTACGCGCCGTAGCCCAGCCTGAAGACGTTGTTGCTGCTCTGGCGCTGGTCAACCGATTGAAGTGCGGGGCAGTTGGTGGCGAACGGGCCAAGCTGGTTGCCACCGTCGCTGAAGAGACCGCCGTTCGCTGCGGCGCAATAGTCAGCGATCAGGCTGTTGGCGACGCGCACGGTGGTGTCGGGACATGCGGTCGTATAGCGCTTCGAGAGCCCCGGGGAACCGTTGCTCCAGGTCGCCATGTTGCCGTAGAGCGTGAGGTGGCGCAGGGTCGCCGTGCCTTCCGTCTCGATCGCTTGTCCGCGGCCCGAGGCGGCGGTGTTGCCATGCATCGAGACGTCCGTCGCATTGAAGGTCGCACAGGTCGAGTGGATCCCACCGCCGCCGGAGGCCGCCTGATTGCTGCGCAGGCTGACGCGATTCAACGATCGGCCCGGTTCCCAGTTCACGCTGCCGAGGAGGGCAATGCCACCGCCGACGCCGAGTTTGGCCTGGTTGAGCGCGATCTCGGCGTCGAATACGTTGAGCGCCGACGAGGTCGCGATACCGCCACCGTCGCTGGCTTCGTTCGCGAGGATGCGCACACGGTCGAGGCGCGTCTGCAATGGGCCACCGTATGGCTGCGCATTGTGGATGCCGCCGCCGACGCCCGCGGCAACGTTGTCCCTGATCACCAGCCAGGACGTCGACGGGACGCGCGCTGCGGTCGACAGGAACAGGCTCGACGTATCGCGCAGCATGATGCCGCCGCCGCTTTGGCCCGCTACGTTGTCGCTGATGACCGTCCCGCCGTTATCCACCCAGTTGATGGTCGTGAACAAGCCGGCCAGAGCGCTTCCGAAGATGTAGATGCCGCCGCCATTGCTCTCGGCGCTGTTGCCGGTAATCAGGCTGTTGCTTGAAGTTACCGACACGATGCCGAGGAGGATCATGGCACCGCCGTGAACGGCAGTGTTCTGGCGCAGCGTGGACTGGTTGAGATTGAGCGTACCGTTGTGCACGTGGAGTGCGCCACCAGTGCTCGGGGAATAGCACGACTGCAACACGGCACTGTTGAAGGTCAAGGTCGAACCGGCACCGGAGAAATTGACGCAGCCACCTTGCGCGCCGCGTCCGTGGGAGATGGTGAGCGCATTCACTTCGACGACGATCGGATTGCTGGATGGCTGGCCGCCATGGATGACCGGGTTCGCGTGGGTGCCCGGGTGCCCGAAGCCGGTGTTCCAACGCAGTACCGTCGAGCCCGCTCCAGCGCCTACGAAGTTGATCGAGGAGGTGACCCACAGCGGACCGAGATCAGCCTGGTGCGTGTCCGGTGAGGAATCGGTGCGGGTCAGGTTGTAGGTGAGTGCACGCAGGATGACCCGATCCGCGTCCGGCGCGGCGTTTGCCGCCATGACCGCCTCGCGCACCGAGCAGTCGTTGAAGAAGCAGCCGTCCGGGGCGGGATCGTCGGTGCGAGTGACGCGGAAGTCCGCGGCAGACGCGGCACTGCCGAGCAGGGCTGCAACGATCGCGAGGCTGAGCTTGTTCATGAACAACTCCAACGGTGTGAGGTGTCCAAGTCCACGCAAACAAATGCAAAACAGGGCCTTGGGGGAGGTGGAGTTGTGACGTGTATCGCTTTTGTAGGTCATGTTGGCCGCGCGAGCGGCCTACTTGACGGCACGCCCATGTCAAGTAGCCCGCTTGCGCGGGCAACATGACCTACGAGAGCACTCCCTGCACCGCCCCCGCTTGCCTACTCGACACCGCTGCGGCAGTGTCGGGATTCACTTTGCGGACACTCTCCATGACCTCGCCCTACCCGCACCTCCTAGCGCCGCTCGACCTTGGATTTACGACGCTGCGCAATCGCGTGCTGATGGGGTCGATGCACACGGGCCTCGAAGATCGGGCGAAGGACTACGAGCGGCTGGCGACCTATTTCGGCGAGCGTGCGGCGGGTGGCGTGGCGCTGATCGTGACCGGTGGCATCGCGCCGAGCATCCAGGGCTGGTTGTCGCCGTTCGCGTCGAAGCTGTCGTGGCCGTGGGAGGTGCGTCGGCATCGCAAGGTGACCGAGGCGGTACATTCGGAAGGTGGCAAGGTCGCGATGCAGATCCTGCACGCGGGTCGTTATGGCTACCAGCCGCTGTCGGTGGCGCCCTCGCCTATCAAGTCGCCGATCACGCCATTCAAGCCGCGCGAGCTCAGTTCAGCGGCCGTCGAGCGCACCATCGATGATTTTGTGCGCACGGCGGCGTATGCGCGCGAGGCCGGCTACGACGGCGTCGAGGTGATGGGATCGGAGGGTTATCTCATCAACCAGTTCCTGGTCACGCGCACGAATCAGCGCACCGACGAGTGGGGCGGCGCGTTCGAGAACCGCATGCGCTTTCCGGTCGAGATCGTGCGCCGCATGCGCGCGAAGCTGGGGCCGGATTTCATCATCATCTATCGCCTCTCGATGCTCGACCTGGTCGAAGACGGACAGACCTGGGACGAGTGCGTGCAGCTCGCCAAGGCGATCGAGGCGGCTGGCGCGACGCTGATCAATACCGGCATCGGCTGGCACGAGGCGCGCATCCCGACCATCGTGACCAGCGTGCCGCGCGCGGCCTTCGCGTTCGTGACTGCGCGCATGAAGGCCGAGGTCAAGCTGCCGCTGATCACGACCAACCGCATCAACATGCCGAGCGTGGCCGAGAAGCTGATCGCGACAGGCCAGTGCGACATGGTATCGATGGCGCGCCCGCTGCTGGCCGATGCTGACTGGGTGCGCAAGGCTGCTGCCGATCGCGCGAACGAGATCAACACCTGCATCGCCTGCAACCAGGCGTGCCTCGACCATGTGTTCGAGCGCAAGGTGGCCTCGTGCCTGGTCAATCCGCGCGCTTGCCACGAGACCGAGATCGTCATTCGACGCGCGCCCGCGATCAAGAAATTCGCGGTCGTGGGCGCTGGCCCCGCGGGTTTGTCGGCCGCAGTAACCCTGGCCGAGCGTGGGCACAAGGTCAGCGTGTTCGATGCCGCCGGCGAGATTGGCGGCCAGTTCAACATGGCCAAGCTGATTCCCGGCAAGGAAGAATTCGTCGAAACCCTGCGCTATTACCGCGTGCAGCTCGAACGCCTCGGCGTGCGCGTGCAGCTCGGCACGCGCGTCGATGCGGAGACCTTGAAAGCCGGTGGCTTCGACGAAGTCATCGTCGCCACGGGCGTCACCCCGCGCGATCCGAAGATCCCGGGCCAGGAACATCCCATGGTGCTGAGCTACGTCGAGCTGCTGGCGGGACAGGCACCCGTTGGCGAGCGCGTGGCGGTGATTGGCGCCGGCGGCATCGGCTTTGACGTGGCCGAATACCTGGTCAACCATGGGCATTCGCCGACGCTCGACGCGCCCGCCTGGTATCGCGAATGGGGCATCGACCCGACGCTGTCCACGCGTGGCGGGTTGACGAAGGCGCAGGCGCCGGCTCCGGCGCGCAAGGTTTATCTGCTGCAACGATCCGACGGCAAGCTCGGCGATCGTCTCAACAAGACCTCCGGCTGGGTGCATCGCGCGACCTTGAAGATGGCGCGCGTGGAGATGGTCGGCGGCGTTTCGTACGAGCGCATCGACGATCGCGGTCTGGCCATTCGCACCGGTGAAGATGTGCGCGTGCTCGAGGTCGACAACGTGGTCATCTGCGCCGGGCAGGTCCCGAATCGCGCGCTCTACGATGCGGTCGTGGCAATCGGCCTGAAGGCGCATGTGATCGGCGGTGCGCACGAGGCCGGGGAGCTCGATGCCAAGCGCGCGATCGACCAGGGCACGCGCCTGGCGGTGACGCTATAGGACGTCACGCTCGGCCTCTCAACCGTTGCGGTGCGCACGCACCCACGGGTGATCCGCTCCGAGCGCTTGACTGAGTGCATCGAGGGCCGCCTGCGGTGCGGGGGCGGACTGCAGTCGCGCCTGCCACAGCTCGGCCAGGCTGTGATCCATGCCGCCGCGGTCCTTCAGGCCGGCACTGACCGCGATCGCCGTCTCAGCGCAACGCGCCGCTGCCGCCGTGTGGCCGAGCACGTGTAATTGTTCGGCGAGCACCAGCAAGCTGCGCATGGCATTTCGTTGCGGCAGGCCGCTTTGCGCCGGCGTAGCAACCAGGGCAAACAATTCATCTAGCCTGGCCGGCTGCGGATCGTCGAGGATCGACAGCAGCAGTCGATAGCGGTCCACCGCGACCTGCAGTACTGGCAAGGGTTGCTTGCGCAGATGCGCGTCGATCCCATCGAGAAGTCGTGCCGAAGTCTCGAAATCACCGGCGAGGCGCGCGGTTTCAGACTCGATCACGCGCATGCGCAGGCAGTCCATGCTGTCAGCCCCGACGCTGGAGCACATGGCACCGGCAGCCGCTTCGGCCAGGGACAACGCCTCGTCACGTCGATTCAGCAATGCCATCGCCTTGGCACGCGTGCCGTCGCGCGCTGCTCGCGGCGGAATGGATTCGGCCGCGCCGGAGCCCAGCGCCAGCTGATCGAGTTGCTCAAGCGCGAGCGCGATATCACCCCGCAAAAACCGCGCGCTCGGCGCGACCGCGAGGACCGATGCCGAGGAAGCGTTCTGGCTGACCCTGGCCTCACGCCAGATGCGCGCCGCAGTCTCGGCATTGGCGATGGCACCCTCGAGATCGCCCAGTTGCAACAGGCCGTTGGCCGCGCTACCGACCACCTCGCCGCGTGCGAGAGGGCTGCCATCGGTCGCGGCCGCCGCCCACTCGCCGGATTCGCGGGTCAACTGGGTCGCCTGCACGATCTCACCGCGCGCACGCAGGAGTTGCGCGCGATAATTGTGCAGCGTTGCAGCCTTCAAACCGCGATCTCCGGGCGGCAACAGCGCCTGCGCTTCGATGAGGCTGGTCTCGGCAGCGTCAAGTTGGCCGGTACGGATCAGCGCAAGCGTGCGGTCATCGAGCGCCTGCAGGCGGTCGCGCCGACCGGCGTCGGCAAGTTGCGGTTGCAGCTCGTCGAGCAATTTAAGCGCGTTCGGGAAATCGTTGTTTTGTACCAGCAAGTTGGCGACCGCCAGCGAGATGGTCCGCTGCATGCGGGGATCGCCGAAATCGCCCAGCAGGCGCGGGTCGGAGGCCCAGTCGAGCAACTGTTTGACCGCGACCTGCTCGCCGCTCGCCACGGCACGATTGATCACCGCGCCGAAGTGTTCGCTCAGAGCTTCCTGGTGACGCGCTTCGGCGAGCGAGGCATCGCGCTCGGCGCTGGCGACACGCGCCGCTTCATTGGCACGACCTGCCTGGGTCACACTGAAAGCGGTGGTGGCGATCAGCGCCAGCGTCGCCAGCGCGGTCATCGCCGCGCCGAGCCAGTGCCGCCGCAGGAACTTGGCCGAGCGGTACGAAAAGGATTCTGGGCGGGCGCGGATCGGCAACTGGCCAAGGAAGGCTTCGAGATCGTCGCCGAGCGCCTGCGCCGAGGCGTAACGGCGGCTCGGCTCGCGGCTCAGGCACTTGAGCACGATGGTGTCGAGGTCGCCCTTGAGCCGGCGCGCATTGCGCGTGGTGTGGGTCGCGGCGGCACGCGAGGGTGGCTCGGGATCGGTGTCGGTGATCGCCTGCATCAACGCCAGGCTGCTGTTGCCGCGCGCCTTGTGCGGGCGGCTGCCAGCCAGCAGCTCGTAGAGAATCACGCCGAGGCTATAGATATCGGTCGCCGTGGTGATCGTCGTGCCGGCGATCTGTTCGGGAGCGGCGTAGGCCATCGACAGCGGCGCCCGCGACACGCTGAGATCGCTGCCTTCATCGAGCAGCTTGGCGACGCCGAAATCGAGCAGCTTGGGCTCGCCGTTGGCCTCGACCAGGATGTTCGAGGGTTTGAGGTCGCGATGGACGATCAGGTTCTGATGCGCGAATTGGACCGCCGCGACCACGCGCGAGAACACGCGCAGGGTCTGTTCGAGCGACAGGCCTGCGCGCTTTACGTAGACATCGAGCGCCTCGCCGTCGACCAGGTCCATCGCGAACCAGGGCGCGCCATCGACGCTGCCGCCGTCGAGCACGCGGGCGATATTGGGATGCTGCAGGCGCGCGAGGATCTGGCGCTCGCGCGTGAAGCGCTGCAGCGCTTCCGGAGACGGCAAGGCACTTGCGAGCAGCTTGATGGCGACGCGCTGCTGAAAGCCACCATCGCGCCGCTCTGCCAGCCACACCGAGCCCATGCCGCCATGCCCGAGCAACTCAAGCACGTGATAGGGGCCGAAGGCCTTGCCGACCTGCTGGAGCTGCGCGGGCTGGTCGCGCTCGTTGTGCTGGGTGATCAGCGGCTCGGCGAGCTCGGCGATATTGCCATCGAGCACACCGGCACCGGCATCCGCACGCAACAGCGCACTGACCGCGTTGAACAGCTCGAAATCATCACCGCAGCGCGAACGCAACCAGGCCTCGCGAACCGCTTCCGGCTGGTCCAGCGCTTCACCAAACAGTTCATGGATCACGGAGCTCATCGATACGGCGGGCCTTGTTTAACCTTGGATTACTCCGGGATGGCTCCCCTCTCCCATGTTCTTGGGGAGAGGGGGGAGAGGGCGCTTCCTGTCTGCAAAAAAGGCGCCCTCTCCCCCGGCCCCTCTCCCCAGAAGCATGGGAGAGGGGAGAATTAAAACTGATACGCGGGCGGGCGCCGTACCCTGACAGGCATCAATCGCTCGTCCCCGTCAGATCCAAATGGATCTGCGCCCGCGCCGTGCGCCAGTAGCGGAACAAGGTGCGTTCGGTGAGGCCGAGCAGGCGCGCCATTTCCGGGAAGGCCAGCCCGCCGAAAAAGTGCAGCTCGACGACTTGCGCCAGCTCAGGCGAATTCTGCTCGAGCTTATGCAGGGATTGCTCGAGCGCAAGCACGTCGATCTCCATGCCCTTGTCGAGCTCGCCGAAGCGGTTGGTAATCGTCACTGAAACCTGGTCGCCCCCACGTTTCTCGGCGAGGCGCCGGCGCGCGGCGTCGACCAGGATCTGGCGCATCGCCCGCGCTGCAAGGTTCATCAGATGCGCATCACCCTCGGTGCCGGCGTGACCGCGCAGTTTCAGGAACAGCTCGTGCACCAATGCCGTGGTCTGCAAGGTGGCATCGCGGCGCAGGAGCAGTCGATGCGCCAGTTGCTTGAGCTCTGGGTAAAGCGCGGCGATCTGCTGATCGAGATCCATCCATAGACGCCGTGGGGTCACCGGCGCGGATGGTACAGGCAGACAGTGCCATTGCAACACGTAGGCCGCAATCACGTAGGCCGCAGTGCGCGCAGCTCCACCGCGCGCTCTGCGGCAGTCGCGCGGGAAAGCCACAAAGCGCCGCAGAGCGCGCAATACGCCGCGCGCACTACGGCCTACGGGGCCCGCCCCTGGCCAGCGTCCGCCCCGTCGAGCCACAAAGCGCCGCAGAGCGCGCAATAAGCCGCGCGCACTACGGCCTACGGGGCCCGCGCCTGGCCAGCGTCCGCCCCGTCGAGCTCGGCGCGGCGGTCGGAGGCTACGCGGAAGGCATCGCGGACGAGCTCGCGGACCTGGTCGTCATCCCAGGGCTTGGTGATGAACTTATAGACGGCGCCGCGGTTGACGCCGTCGGTGACGACCTTCAGGTCGGTGTATCCGGACAGGATGATGCGGATCGTGGCCGGGTGCAGCTGGCGGGCGATCTCGAGGAATTCGGTGCCGGACATGCCGGGCATGCGCTGGTCGGAAATGATCACGCGAATCGGATGCAGCGCGAGCAGCTCGAGGCCTTCCGAGCCGCTTTCGGCGGTCAGGATGCGGTAGCCGTCGCGGCGCAACAGCCGCGTCAGCGCGGCGCGGATGCCGGGTTCGTCATCGACGAGCAGCAGCGTGCCGACGCTAAGGTCCTCGGCTGCGGCGAGCGCCAGCGACTTGCCGCCGTGGACGCGGCGCACGTAGTCGTCGACCGGCAAGGCCGGGGTGAACAGGTTGCCTTGAATCTCGTCGCAGCCATGCGTGCGCAAGTAGGCGAGCTGGGCATCGCTCTCGACGCCCTCGGCGACCACGCGCAGACCCATGCCGTGGGCCATTGCGATAATCGCCTTGGCGATCGCCGCGTCGTCCGGGTTGTGGGTGATGTCGCGCACGAAGGTGCGGTCGAGCTTGACGATGCTCAGCGGGAAGCGCTTCAAGTATGCGAGTGACGAAAAGCCGGTGCCGAAGTCATCGAGCGCGAGGCGCACGCCAAGCTTGCGCAGCGCCGACATTGCCGCGGCTGCTGCCTCGGGCCGGTCCATCGCGGTCGACTCGGTGAGCTCGAGCTCGAGGTGCTTGCCGGCGAGCCCGTTGCGTTCGAGTGCATTGCGTACGACCTCGAGGATATCGCCGCGACGGAACTGCACGGCCGAGAGGTTGACACCCATCGGCACAACCTCGAGACCGGCGGCAATCCATTCGGCCTGCTGGCGACAGACACTCTCGAGCACCCACTCCCCGATCGGCACGATCAAGCCGGTCTGCTCGGCCAGGCCGATGAAGCTGTCGGGCGCATACAAGGTGCCGCTCGGGTGCAGCCAGCGGATCAGCGCTTCCGCGCCGACGACGAGCCCGCTGCGCAGGTCGACGCGCGGCTGGTAATGCAGCACGAACTGCCGCTGCTCGATTGCCGTGCGCAGCTGCGCTTCGAGCTGCAGGCGCTCGGCCATGCTCGCGTTCATTTCCGCGGCGTAATACACGACCCGCTCGCCGGTGGTCTTCGCGGAGGCCAGGGCCGCCTCTGCGTTTTTGAACAAAGCGCGCGCATCCAGGCCATCGTCCGGGTGCAGCGCGATGCCGGCATGCGCTCCGATATGCAAGGTATGGCCGTTCGCATCGAGTGGCTGGCCGAAAGCTTCCTGGACCCACGCGTGCAGCTGCGAGGCGCAATCGGCGCGTGGGCAGACCACGGCGATCGCAAACGTGTCGGCACTGATGCGCGCGACGGTGAATGGTTCGCGCAGCGAATCGACCAGGCGGCGCGCGACCGCCCGGAGCACGGCATCGCCGGCCTCGCGTCCCAGCGTGTCATTGATCCCGGTGAAGCGTTCCAGATCGAGCAGCAGCACGCCGATGCCGGTCTCGGCGCTGCCGCCCTGCAGGAACTGCGCGAGCCGGTCCTGGAACAACGTGGCGTTCGGCAGTCCGGTGACCACGTCGTAGTAGGCCAGGTAGTCGAGCCGGCGCGATTTCTCGAGGTGATCGAGCGCGTGTGACAGATCCGCGCCCAGCCATTCAAGCAACGAGACCTCATCGGCATCGAAGAAGTCTGCTTCGCCGGCACCGAGCACGAGGATGGCGATCACCTGGTCGTCGACGATCAGCGGGCACACCGCCAGGGAGCGCTGGCCAGTGGCCAGCAGTTCGTCCCCAATCGTGGCCAGCGCCGGATCGGCCGCAACATTGTTGCTGACGACCAGCTTGCGAGCGCTCACAGCCTGGCTGAACAGGCTGCTTTTGCCGGGTGCGCCGAGCGCCTTGGCCAGCGCCAGTTCGGACCGCGGGCCTGGCCGTTCGCGGAACCACGCCAGCAGCCCGCTGGCACCGGACTGTGCATCGAAGCCACCGACCCAGGCGGCGGCGAAGACGCCATCCGTGACTGCCACCCGGCAGGCAGCGAGCAGCAGCTCCTTGCGGTCGCGCAGGCGCAGGATGGCCGAGCTGATGCCGCCGTGGACCGCACGCAACCGGCTCAGCCGGGCGACACGCGCCTCGATGCGCTTGCGCCCGCTGACGTCGGTCTCGATGGCCAGGATCGAGATCGGCGCCCCGGTTTCGTCACGGACCAGCGTCCAGTGGCCTTCGACCGTGACATTGCTGCCATCGGGCAAGGCGTGTTCGAGTTCACCGCGCCACTCACCGTACTCGAGCGTGTGCCGGCGCGCTGCATCGAAACGACTGTTCCCGGCGCCCAGTTCCGCACCGCGCGTGCGGCCGACGGCGTCCGCGGTAGCGTGTCCGTAGATGGCCTCGGCCCCCTTGTTCCAATAGGTGACCTTGCGCGCAAGATCCATCACCAGGATCGCATCGTGGGCCTTCTCGAGCAGCGACGCCTGCTCGCGAATCTGGTCTGCGGCGAGCGCGACCTCACGGCGCATGCGGGTGATCACCGGTGCCATGACCGCGATGGCGACTGCCGCCGCGATCACGAACATCAGTGCAAAGGCGATCAGTCGCCAGTAGAGGCGCGCCAGTCCGACACGCACCTGGAGCGTGCCGACGACGCGATCGCCGGCCTTGATCGGCGCCAGCACCAACGCCTCGATGGCGTCCATGCTGATGCGCTCAGCACCCATGTCGGCGCGATCGAGCGCCGCGACGACGGTGCCCTCGCGAATGGCTTGCGCGAACAATTTGCCGTCGCTGCCGTAGATCGCTGCCGAATGTACGTTGGGCAACGCGCGCAGGGTCGAAAGGGTCTCCGCCGCGACCGCGGGATCGTCGAAGACCAGTGCGGCCCCGGCGTTGATCGCAGTCACCCGGGCCAGCGCCTGCACGTCGTGCGAGAACTGTTGCAGCTGCACGACGATCTGCAGGGCCATGAGCAGCACGCCCGCCAACCCGAGCGCGAACGCCGCGATCAGCAGGTTGTTGGGGTGAGCATTCGCGCGGCGTGCCCGGCGGGCGCTGTTTGCGCTTTCACCGGACTCAAGAGCCAGCGACGGTCCCATTGAGTCGCCACTCCGGAGAAGTCTTCAGGGTGGCAGTCTAAGCTGATGGAGGACCGGGTTGCGCGTGATCAATGGGCCCCGGCACATGGTTTCCGAGCGTAGCGATTCGTAACCGCTCAGTCGCCAGCGGTAGCCTTGCGATCCAGCTGGAAGCCGTGGTAGCGGCGGTCGTCGACGACGAACACCCGTTCCACGCAACGCCGCTGGGCGTGCGACCAGCCCGCGAATGCGCTCGGTGTCAGCAGGACGTCCATGCTCGCGGCCATGTCCTCGCCGAGCTTCGAGGCGAGGTTCATCTCGGCGCCGAAGAGATCGTTGTTGTCGAGCACCAGCAGCTCGCCGTAGCCGATGCCGATGCTGCCGCGGACGTGGCGCTCGGCCGGGGCGATCACGTTCATGGCCTCGAAGGCGCGCAGCATGTCGAGCGCCCCCTCGACGGCAGCGGCCGGGCTCGCGAACAGCGCCACCAGGTTGTCCGCCTCCTGCTTGATCACGCGCCCGCCATTGCACGAGACGGCTGGCGTCGCTGCGGCTTCCATCTGGTGCACCATCGACAGGAAATGGATGACGCCGTGCGCGCTGGTCAACCGCGAAAAACCGCTCATGTCGAGCACCAGCACTGCGGCGCGCTGCCCGAAGGCAGCCCAGATTTGCGCGTCGATCGCGTTTGCACGCGCGGGAAACGCGTTACGCTCGGCCAGCAACTCGCGCAGGCGCAGCCGTTCCGGTCCCATCAGTTGGCTCCTGTCGCCCATAGCCGCAGCCCGCAGTGCGCGCACGGCTCGGCGGGGATTGCGCCTAGGTTATGCCATGCGCGATGAGATAAGGCGTAAGGGCAGCCCAGCAGAGCATCGCGGCCGAGGCCGCTCCCACAACAGCTGCGCAAGCCGGTCCGCCCTCGCGCGATCCAAAGCTGCATTAAATAGGCACCGCCGGCTCGATGCCCACGCTGATGCGCTCTCCATCCATACGGCGGACCCGCCAGCCGAAGCGTTGCAGCAGGCGTTCCACGAGCTGCAATCCGAGCCCGAAACCGGAACCCGCATCAGCTGTCCCGGGAGCATTGTCGACAGCGGCGGCAGCCATCTCGACGCGCACGCGGATGACGCCGGCACCACCATGATGGATCGCATTGAGCAGCAGATTCGCTAACACCGAGGGTAGACGCTGCTGGCCCCGCCTGAGCTCGGTAACGTCGAGATCGAGCTCGAGAAAGCCGACGCTCGCAACGAAAACAACGAGTACCACCATCAGTAATTTCAGTTTGCGCCTCATCTCGTCCGCTCTCCTCGGCCACATTGGTGGGAGGACCTTAGCGAGCTGAGGTAAAACCAGGAGCAGGCAGGGGCGGCGTGACTTGTGCTCCGCGTGGGTTTGATCCTCGTCACGGCGCTCATGGCCGAGGTTCTTTGGATTGTCCGCCGTTGCCCTCGAGCCTGGCGCGAGCGACCGGTCTCTGTCCGCAATGCCCCTGAAACCGGTTGCGTGTTCCATCGACTTGCCCGGCACCCGGATCCCGAAGCTGCCTTTTCGGAAGTGGCGGACGAAATAATTCCTGCTTGAAGCACGCGGAACCCTGACGTTTGAAACCCTGGCGTCAGGTGGCAGCCCCCCACGACGTACGCATCAGCAACTACGTTTCGGGAGCTCGCTTTGCGTATCGAAAAAATCTCGGCGCTGGTGCCCTTCACCACAGCTTTCATGCTGCTGGTGTGGACCCAAGGCGCCCGTGCAGAAACCTACACCGTCGACACCACCAGCGATGCCGTGCTGAGCGGCTGCCTCGGCAACGTCGCGAGCGATTGTTCGCTGCGCGGTGCGATCATCACTGCCAACCAGACTCCCGAAGCCGACACGGTCGCCTTCGACATCCCCCAGTCCGACTCGGGATTCCAGCCGGCAACACAGCACTGGCGCATCCTGGTGAATGAGCCGCAACTGATCCCGGCCGCGATCGCGCCGGTGCTCATCGACGGGTACAGTCAGCCGGGTGCGGTTCCCAATAGCAACACCCCGGTTGAGGGCGGATTGAATGGCACGCTGAAGATCGAGATCCGCGGAGTCAATCCGATCGGCAATGCCAACTACGCCCTCCAGCTTAATGGCGAGCAGGCCAGCGTGGTGCGCGGCGTGGCGATCAACAACTATCTCAACGCCCAGATCTACCTGAGCGGAGGCGGTGCACACCGCATCGAAGGCTGTTACCTCGGAACCGACATCACCGGCAACACCGCGCAGTTGCTGTCGAACGGCATTTTCATTGCGGGCGGCGGCCCCTACGTCATCGGCGGGCTGCTGCCGGCCGAGCGCAATCTGCTCAGCGGGCTCAATATCGCACTGCTGACCAACCAGCCGACCAACGGCGTGCGCATCCAGGGCAACCTCATTGGCACCAATGCCGCGGGGTCGGCGGCCATCAGTAACGAGTTCGGCCTGCTGTTGTACCGGATGAGCAACTCGCTGATCGGCGGCACCGATCCCGCTGCGCGCAATGTCATATCCGGGCACCGCAGCCACGCCATCCAACTGCAGACGCAGGCCCCCGGCGCCTTCACCGGCACG
>JANPJV010000160.1:0-5472 GCA_031425695.1 Rhodanobacteraceae bacterium
CGGCGGTCTCGGCGCGGCTCCATTCGTGGGCGCACTCGGGGCAGATCTAGAGGGTCGATTCGATGTAGGCGTATTCGGAGTTGCACTGGGGACAGGGTGGCAGGGCGCTCATGGGTGCTCCGAGGTTTTGCAGGGGCCGCCGTCTACGTCTCCGACAGCGAGGAGATTCTACCGGCGACAGACAAAATCTGGCACGCAAGGGAAATCCTGCTGAAGGCTCCCTCTCGGGCGGCATGTTGTCACCTGAATGGGCGTCCGCGATTCGCGCCGCCCCACCACCAGCAAACGCTCCCCCTCCCGCTACTTCCGGCACATCTTGCGCTTCTGAAACCTGGTGTTATAGTTGACTACAACACCACAGCATCAACGCAGAGACGGAGATCGCAATGTTCATTCAAACTCGTATCAACCTCATCCTCGCAGTCATGGTTTCGCTGTGCCTGGGATCGGTGATGGCGGCGCAGGCGCCGGCGAGCAGTGCACGCGACTCGGTGTCGAGCGCCATCGACAACGGCAGCTCTTCGATCTCGCAGCGCGCTGAAGCGCTCGTCGTCAATGTGCTGCTCGAGCCCTCTCCGCGCGCGCCGCAACTCCAGCAGTTGCCGACCCCGGTGCTGGTGGGCAACGACAGCAATAGCAGCAGCGGCGCGGGCACTGGCGGCGTCAGTGGCATCGAGATGCCGTTCTTTTCTTTCGGCGGGGCTTCCGCGGAGTAATTGCGATGGCAGTGGCATGGAACGACTCGGTCCCGATCTACCGCCAGCTG
Source organism: Rhodanobacteraceae bacterium (assembly GCA_031425695.1). Lineage (GTDB taxonomy): Bacteria > Pseudomonadota > Gammaproteobacteria > Xanthomonadales > SZUA-5 > JANPJV01. Next base: position 767 of record JANPJV010000160.1, read on the forward strand.
CGCGATCGCGTAGTGGCGATGATCCTGGACAACGAGCTCAAGGAAGGCGAAGCGGTGCCATCGGTAAGGCAGGTGGCCGTCGACTACCAGATCAATCCGCTGACGGTCTCCAAGGCCTATCAGGACCTGGTCGACGAGGACCTGCTGGAGAAGCGGCGTGGGCTCGGACTGTTCGTCGGCGACGGTGCACGCGCGCGGCTGCTGGCGCTCGAACGGCAGCGCTTTCTCCAGGAAGAGTGGCCGCCGCTACGTGCGCGCATCGCGCGTCTCGGGCTCGATCTGAAACAACTGTTGACCACGGGGGATGCATGAACGCGGTAATTGAAGCCACCGGCTTGAGCAAGCGCTACAAGGACAAGGTCGCGCTCGACAACGCCAGTTTCCGGGTAGAGCCAGGCCGCATCGTCGGCCTCATCGGCCCCAACGGTGCCGGCAAGACCACGGCGCTGAAGGCGCTGCTCGGCCTGACCTCGTACGACGGCAACCTCTCCGTGCTCGGCTACGACCCGTTCTCGCAACGCCACAAGCTCATGCAGGACGTCTGCTTCATTGCCGATGTGGCGATCCTGCCCCGCTGGATGCGCGTTTCCGAGGCGATCGACTTCGTCGGCGGCGTACACCCGCGCTTTGATCGCGCCAAGTGCGAACGTTTCCTCGAAGCCACGCAGATCAAGCGCAAGAGCAAAGTGCGCGAGCTGTCGAAGGGCATGATCGCGCAGCTGCACCTGGCGCTGGTCATGTCGATCGATGCTCGCCTGCTGATCCTCGACGAGCCGACGCTCGGCCTCGACATCCTCTACCGCCGGCGCTTCTACGAGCAGTTGCTCAACGACTATTTCGACGAGACCCGGACGATCCTGGTCACGACCCACCAGGTCGAGGAAATCGAACACATCCTCACCGACCTCCTGTTCATCAAGGACGGCAAGATCGTGCTCGCCGACACCATGGAAAACGTGATCGAGCGCTACAGCCAGGTCCTGGTTTCGAGTGAACGCAGCGAAGAAGCGCGCGCCCTCAATCCGATCGCCGAGCGCAAGCAGATCGGCAAGACCGCCTACCTCTACGACGGCTTGCCGCGGGCACAGGCGCAGGCGCTCGGTGAAGTGCATCAGGTCGGCGTCGCCGATCTCTTTATTGCGGTGATGGGTGGGGGTGCAACGTGAGTACGCCAGTCAAGACCTTTGCGACTTTGCTCCAGCGCGAGATCTGGGAGCATCGCGGCGGCTTCATCTACACGCCGATCGCGATCGCCTGCGTGCTCCTGCTGCTGCTCGTCATGGGTGCCGGCAGTGCCTATTGGTGGCACTTCAACATCGATGGCTCCGAGCAAATGACCAAAGGCGCGCTGCAACTCGCGGCCACCAACGTGCCACCGGAAAAGCTGGCGCTCGGCGTTTCGGCTTTCCTGTGGGGTACGACGCTCCTGTGGCAGTCGGTGCTCTTCATCGTGCTGTTTTTCTACTGCATCGGCTGCCTCTACGACGACCGTCGCGACCGCAGCGTGCTGTTCTGGAAATCGATGCCGGTGTCGGACCTGGAAACGGTCGGCAGCAAGGCCTTCATGGCCTTGATCGTGGCACCGCTGATCATGTTTGCGGTGATGGTGGTCGGACAGATCCTGCTGCTCTTCGCCAGCGGCCTGGTGGTCGCGCTGCACGGCGGCAGCCCGATGAAACTGATCTGGTCGCACATGAATCCGTTCCTGGTCTGGGGCCAGTTCCTGGGCGTCCAGGGCGTGCAGGTGCTGTACATGCTGCCGCTGTTTGCGTGGCTCATGCTGGCCGGCAGCTTCGCCCGCGGCAAACCGTTTCTGTGGGCCATCCTGCCGCCGGTGGTGCTGGCGATCATGGAGAGCTGGCTGCGCTTCACGTCGGATTTTTCGCTGAGCCGGGTGATCTGGGAATTCATTGCCCGCCGCGTCGCATCGGGCGTGGCGCCCATCTCGTTCAAGGCCAACTTCGGCGACGGCCACTCGATGGGCGCGGGGCTCGAGGGTACGCGCTTCGCGGCGAACTTTTCCGACGTGATGGCGCGCCTGGGCTCGGCGGACCTGTGGATCGGCGTCGGCATCGGCCTGGCCTTCCTCGCCGGTGCCGTGTATCTGCGCCGTTATCGGGATGAGTCGACGAGTTGAGTGGTTTCCAACGCCCATGTAGCGTAGGCCGTAGTGCGCGCGGCTTCTTGCGCGCTCTGCGGCGCTCTTTCGCGATCCAAGCCGGTGAGCCGCCACGCGGCACACCGGCCTACCAAAGCTTGTGGCCCTTCGCGGCATAGAACCCGCAGTTGTCGCGAATACGCGGCATTTCTGCAGCGGGCGGCGCTGCGTCGCGCAGGCGCCGCAGCGCCTGCGCACCTTCGACCAGGCAATCACAGTAGAAGGCCGCGATCGACCACTCGTCGAGGGCACACCAGCCATAGGCGGCCGGCTCGACGAACAGGCGGTCCGTGGTCAGCGGAATCTGCGCGGCCGCGCGCGCCCACAGCAGCGCTTCGGCGAACCGCGAATTGAGGCGATGCCAGCGCGCCAGATCGACCAGTGTCTCGGCGCGGCTCGGACGGCGCTGGTAGGCGAGCTCATAGGCGGCACGCACGCTTGCCGCGTCGTCCGTAGGCCGTAGTGCCGCGAAGCGGCTCTGCGGCGCTTCTAAGTCCTTCCCGATCAACTGTTCCGACAGCCGCGCAATCTGCAGCAGCGCGTACCAGTTCTTCTCCTCCCAGCCCGGCAGCTGCGCGCGTCGGCGGTAGGCGTCGAGCGCCTTGGCCGGGTCGCCGGCGTCGCGCCAGCTCTGTCCAAGATAGAACCAGTAGCGCGCGTTCTCCGGCTCGTCGACGAGCGCGCGTTCGAGCAACGCCGCATCGTCATGAAACTTGCGCGGATTGGCGCTGCGCGCGCCCTCGGGACGAACCTCAACGTACGGGCCCGCGAGCGGCACCGTCGCTGGACCGTCCGCGCATTCCAGGTACTCGTGCAGCACGCCGTGGTATTGCCACGACCGGTCCGCGGCGAGCAGGCTTGGCCGCGCGTAGCGCATGTCGCCGTAGCGCATCTGCAGGTCGTAGCCAGCAGCCGTCAACGGCGGCCGCACGAAACCTGCTGGCAACACCAGCGTCTCGTCGGCATCGATCACCATCAGGTAGTCGGCGCCGACGCGGTCCGTCATCGGCGGCAAGCCGTGCAACAGCGCTCGGCCGAGGGCCAGCGCCTCGTTGCGGTTGTGCGCGAAATTCCGCCAGGGACGCTGATGCAACTCGCCGGGCATGCCACCCATGGTCGACCTGACCAGCGTCATGGTCGCATCCTGCGAGCCAGTGTCGACGATGCACCAGCAATCGACGAACCGGCGCAGCGACACGAGGCAGCGCGCGATCACGGCGGCTTCGTCCTTGACGATCATGCACACGCAGATGCGCTGGCTGGCCATGGTCAGCGCTTGCGCGCGATCACTTCCATGCAGGCGCGGTAGCGTTCGTTGCCAATCGCGCGGACGAGGATCTTGGCAATGGTCGCGTGTCGCGTAACGCCGACGCTCGCTTCAAGCCGGTCGACGCCCCCATCTGCCGCAAGCGAAGCCGCCCGCCCATCCGGGTCCGAACGCTGATTGCACACCGAAGGTCGCGGTCCGCTGCGGGGGACCGCGACGCCACGCTCGAAATCGATGATTGCCAGCCAGCGCATGACTTGGCTATGATGTGCGGCTCCCGTGTTCACGGGTTTTTCTACCATCGGGGTGTAGCTCAGCCTGGTAGAGCGCTACGTTCGGGACGTAGAAGTCGCAGGTTCGAATCCTGTCACCCCGACCAATTCAGGCCTCGGCACGAGGCTTTCCAGAACCCGGCCTTGTGCCGGGTTTTGCGTTTCCGGGGTCGCGAGCACTGCTTGCGTGGGTTCGGACCTTGTCCGCACGCTCTTCTATTAAAAACCAGCTATTCCTGCGCCACCGTCTCCAGGTGCTCGGACGCGAACACCGCGGCCGGCGAGATCGCGCGCATGTCGAGGGGGAGCTTGGCCCCGTAGCGTTCCCGCATCTTCGCTTGCACCAGCGGGTCGCTGAGATCGAATTCGCGCAGGGCCTGCAGCTCGCCGAGCTCGACGCCGAGCACGCGCTCGTACAGCTTCCAGACCACCTCCGAGCAGTACATGCGCTGGTCGGACCACTCAAAGCTGAGGTCGTAGGGGCGTCCGAGCCAGCTGCGGGCGAGCTTCTCCATGCGCGCCAGCACTTCGGGCGTGAGCACAGCCGATGCGTTCTTGAGGCGGCGCACGACATAGTGGCCGCCCTCGCCGCGCGCAATCCACTGGTTGAGTGGCGTGTACTTGACGGGCTGCACCGCCTCGAACACAAACGGCTTGCCAGCCCGGAAGAACACCATGCCCATATGGCTGTAGCGTGATCCGGTCGCACGCTGGATTGCCTGGCTCTGGCTCGAGCGCGAGGTATGGAAGATGATGTCGCCGGCCGCGAGCTCGGCTGCCGGTCCGTGCGTGCAGGCGCCGAGGAGCAGGAGCAAAAATGCCAGGAACCCGGCACGCGGTAGCGAGGTCGGAAAGCGCATCCAGGTCTCCTAGTGTGGTGTGTCAGAAATAAGTTGAACTAAATCAGCCATCTGCGGTCTATGCTGGATCATCCGCATGAGCTTGACCAATGGCCAGGAACGGGCGCCCGCCGAAGGGTTTGGAACTGACTGATGTTGAGCGAGAAGAG
>JANPJV010000161.1:0-7732 GCA_031425695.1 Rhodanobacteraceae bacterium
AAAGCGACCAAGTGGCTTTTGACTCGCCCCCTCCCTGTTGTCGTGGGTGGGCGGGGGAGGGTTGAGGCAAAAACACGGTGGATAGACCCCGCTCTTCAAAGTCACGCGCCTGTGGCGCTTGACTTTGAAGAGCGTGGTCTATCCACCGTGTTTTTGCCTCAACCCTCCCCGGCCCTCCCTCGACAACAGGGAGGGGGCGAGTCAAAAGCCACTTGGTCGCTTTGATCCTGCATCGCCGCAGGTCAATGAAGAGCACATCAAAGGCTTCGCTCCGACGGGAATTCCGTATCGCCATTGGTTGAGCGAGTCATCGAACAAATTGCGAGAGTGGCGGAATTGGTAGACGCGCTGGATTTAGGTTCCAGTGGGGCAACCCGTGAGAGTTCGAGTCTCTTCTTTCGCACCAACGATTCCTGACCGGCCAGTCGGCCGGCCAGTTCACACACGCTGCGGCACATGGATGTGCCGCCATTCGAGATGACGAAGTCGTCGCGAATGAAGCGAAACAAAAACCACGTTTTTTGTTGAGCGTGTCGGGGAAAGGCCAGGATGGACCTTTCCAGACCCACTCAGTACTGGGAGGTTCAAGTGCAGGTTTCGGTTGAGAAGCTGGGTGATTTCGGGCGTCGTCTCACGGTGGTCGTTCCCGGGGAGATGTACCAGCAGGGCATCCACTCGCGCATCAAGGAGCTGAGCCGGACGGTTTCGCTCAATGGCTTTCGCCACGGCAAGGTGCCGGCGCTGGTGATCGAGAAGCGCTTCGGTCAGCAGGTGCGCAATGAGGTCACTGAAAACCTGATCCGCGAAACACTGAGCCAGGCCGTCGAGCAGGAGAAACTGCGTCCGGCAATGACGCCGCAGATCAAGCGCGAAGCGGCCGAGAGCGCCGCCGAGTTTGCCTATACGGCGACCTTCGATGTGCTGCCCGAGTTCGGCAAGATCGATGTCACCGATCTTGAAGTCGAGCGCGAAGTCGCCAGCGTGACGGATGCCGATATCGAGCGCATGGTCGATACCCTGCGTCGCCAGCGCATGACCTTCGAGCCGGTGGCGCGGCCGGCTGCAGCCGGCGATTACGTTGCATTCGAATTCGTTGTCGATGCAGACGGTACGCGCATTCCCGAAGAAGGCGTCGAGCGCGGCTTGACCGCGATTGGCCAGAGCGCAGTGATGCCGGAGATCGAGCAGGCGCTGATCGGCATGTCGGCAGGCGACAGCAAGAGTGTTGCGGTCGAGTTTCCGCTGAGCTATCGCGACGCGCGGCTGATGGGCAAGAGCGGCACAATCGAAGTCACGGTGTCGCGGGTCAATGTCGGCGTGTTGCCGGATGTCGACGATGCATTCGCCAAGACCTTCAATATTTTCGGCGGTGTCTCGGCCTTCCACAAGGAAGTGCGCCAGAACCTCGAGCGCGAGCTTGGCCAGGCCCTGAGCGCGCGACTGCGCGGTGCGGTGGTCGAGAAGCTGCTGAAGAAGTTCGAGGGCACCTCCGTCCCGGGCACGCTGGTGACCAGCGAGGCGCATGCGTTGCAGCGTCAGGCCGTGGCCGAGATGAGCGAGCGCGCGAAGCGTGCGGGTGAGCCGGTGCCCCCGGAGCCGGCGGTGGAAAGCCTGCGCGGCATGGCTGAGCGGCGCGTGCTCGCAGGGCTGCTGCTCAACGAGCTGGCGATGCAGAACGGCCTGCGCCTCGACGACCAGAAAGTGCGTACGGCGATGGCTGCGGTTGCCTCGACGTATGAAAATCCGTCGGAAGTGCTGCAGCTGTACCAGCAGGACGAGCGCCTGCTCAACAACCTGCGGGCACGGGTGATGGACGAGCAGGTGGCCGAGTGGGTCGCCGGCCATGCCCAGGTCACGGAAGTCCAACGCAGCTTCGTCGAGATCCTGCAGCCCGGCGCCGCCGCGTGAAGCCAGGTTGTCGGTTTCGGTTGTCGGTTGTGGGCAGCATCAAGAGCCCGCTTTTCTGACACCGATAACCGACACTCAGCACCGCTGCTGCGTTGGTGTGAGTAGGAGCGTCAGATCCGTCTCGCGGCGGGCTGTTTTTACCGACACCGACAACCGACACTGACACTGCTGTTGCATTTGACGGCGTTGCCACCATCATCAATGCTGGCAGCGTCGTCGCAGAGCACCTTCCTCGCGGCCGTCCCCTTCAAGCAGGCTTTCCAATGGCAAACGAGCGCGCGTTGAATCTGGTCCCGATGGTCGTCGAGCAGAGTGCTCGCGGCGAACGGGCGTATGACATCTATTCGCGTCTCCTCAAGGAGCGCGTGGTCTTCTGCGTCGGTCCGATCGATGACTACATGGCCAACGTGATCGTGGCCCAGTTCCTGTTCCTGGAATCGGAAAACCCGGACAAGGACATCAATCTGTACATCAACAGCCCGGGTGGGTCGGTCACGGCCGGCATGGCGATCTACGACACCATGCAATTCGTCAAGCCGTCGATCAGCACGATGTGCATTGGCCAGGCGGCCAGCATGGGCGCCCTGCTGCTTGCATCCGGCGCCGCCGGCAAGCGCTTCTGCCTGCCCAATTCACGGGTCATGATCCATCAGCCGCTCGGCGGCTATTCGGGCCAGGCGTCGGACATCGACATCCACGCGCGCGAGATCCTGCTTATCCGCGAGAAGCTCAACAAGATTCTCGCGACCCACACTGGGCAGCCGCTCGATCGCATCGCCCGGGATACCGATCGCGACTACTTCATGAGCGCCGAAGATTCGAAGGCTTATGGTGTCGTCGATGCCGTTCTCGACCGGCGCAATGAAGGCTCGATCAAGGCTGTCTGAGGCGGTGTTTCGTGCGTCGTGACAAGCGCATCACGCTACTGAACGAAGCCCCCGGTGCATTGCACGGGGCACCAAATACCCTGTGTTATGCTCGAACTGCCCCCCGTCTCCAGGGCGCTTGACTTTTGAGGTTTGCGAATGTCTGACGACCGCCAGCACCGCTCGGGAGACGGCAGCAAGGTGCTGTACTGCTCCTTCTGCGGCAAGAGCCAGCACGAGGTGCGCAAGCTCATTGCCGGTCCCAGCGTGTTCATCTGCGATGAATGCGTCGAACTGTGCAATGACATCATTCGCGAGGAGCTCGAGGACAAGGCGCAGGCGGGGCGCAGCAACCTGCCCAAGCCGCGCGAGATCCTCGACGTGCTCGATCAATACGTGATCGGCCAGCAACGCGCGAAGAAGATCCTGTCCGTCGCAGTACACAACCATTACAAGCGTCTCGAATCGCGCCAGCGTGGTGACGAAGTCGAGCTCGCCAAGAGCAACATCCTGCTGATCGGTCCGACGGGTTCGGGCAAGACGCTGCTTGCCGAGACGCTCGCGCGCCTGCTCAATGTGCCGTTCACGATCGCCGATGCCACGACCCTCACTGAAGCCGGCTATGTTGGCGAGGACGTCGAAAACATCATCCAGAAGCTTCTGCAGAAGTGCGATTACGACGTCGAGAAGGCGCAGACCGGCATCGTCTACATCGACGAAATCGACAAGATCTCGCGCAAGAGCGAAAACCCCTCGATCACCCGTGACGTGTCCGGCGAAGGCGTGCAGCAGGCGCTGCTCAAGCTCATCGAAGGCACGGTGGCTTCAGTGCCGCCACAGGGTGGCCGCAAGCATCCGCAGCAGGAATTCCTGCAGGTCGACACGCGCAACATCCTGTTCGTCTGCGGTGGCGCTTTCGCCGGGCTGGAGAAGATCATCCAGGCCCGCTCGAGCTCGACTGGCATCGGCTTTTCGGCCGATATCAAGAGCCCGCAAGCGAAGCGCAACGTTGGCCAGGTGCTGCAGGTGGTCGAGCCGGAGGATCTCATCAAGTTCGGACTGATCCCAGAGTTCGTCGGTCGTCTTCCGGTGGTTGCCACGCTGGAAGAGCTGGACGAGTCGGCACTGGTGCGCATCCTGTCGGAGCCCAAGAACGCGCTGATCAAGCAGTTCAAGCGCCTGTTCGAGATGGAAGGCGTCGACCTCGAGTTCCGTCCGGACGCGCTCGCGACGATTGCCCGCAAGGCGCTCGACCGCAAAACCGGTGCGCGCGGCCTGCGCACCATCATCGAGCAAGTTCTGCTCGAGACCATGTTCGACCTGCCTTCGATGACCAATGTGAGCAAGATCGTGGTCGACGAGGCTGTCATCAACGGCACCGCCGAGCCTTACCTCATCTACGAAGGCAGTGCCCAGCCGAAGTCTGCGACCAGCTGAGCGGCTGGCGCGGCTTTGGTGGGTCTGCGCTGTGCGCGGACGCTTTGCCCATCAAGTTGATGGCAGGCGTCTGCGCGCAGCGTAGATTCACCACTGACAGCAAGGTCCGAAGCAAAAGAGTCCGCGCGCAGCGCAGACCCACCACCAGCGCCGCCGCGGCGTCGCACCCACGCGCAGCATCTCTAGCTCATCTCGCGCATCTGAACACGAGCGGCGGATAGGCGCTTGCATTCGCGCGCATTCACCCCAAATTCGCTACAAGCCGATATGTTTGCGGCTGCTTGCCTCAGCATGGAGTAATTGATGCCCGCCAGCACGCGCCTGGAGTTGGTACGAGACGAACGATCACTTCCCATCCTGCCGTTGCGGGATGTGGTGGTGTACCCGCACATGGTGATCCCGTTGTTTGTCGGGCGGGAACGCTCCATGAAGGCGCTGGATTCGGCGATGGATGCGGACAAGCAGATTCTGCTGGTGTCGCAACGCTCGCCCGAGATTGACGATCCGAAACCGGCGGAGCTGTATGACGTCGGCACGCAGGCGACCGTGCTGCAATTGCTGAAGCTGCCTGATGGCACCATCAAGCTGCTCGTCGAAGGCATCAAGCGCGTCCAGATTACCCAGGTCAGCGAGGCCGACAGCGTGTTCCGCGCGGTGCCGGTCGAGATCGAGTCGAAGGCTGATCGCGAGCCGCGAGAAATCGAAGTGCTGGGACGCACCTTGCTCTCGCAGTTCGAACAACTGGTCAAGCTCAACCGCAAGATTCCACCCGAGCTGCTGTCGACGCTCGGTGCCATCGACGATGCCAGTCGCTTCGCCGACACCATTGCCGCGCATCTGTCGATCAAGCTCTCGGACAAGCAGAACCTGCTGGAAACGGCGGGGATCGGCGTGCGCCTGGAAATGCTGATGGCCGCGGTCGACGCCGAGATCGATGTGCTGCAGATCGAAAAGCGCATCCGCGGCCGGGTCAAGTCGCAGATGGAAAAGAGTCAGCGCGAGTACTACTTGAACGAGCAGATGAAGGCCATCCAGAAGGAACTCGGCGAGATCGACGAGGCTCCGAACGAGATGGAAGAACTGGCGCGTCGGATCGAGAAAGCCGGCATGCCGAAAGAGGTGGCGACCAAGGCCCGCGCTGAGCTCAACAAGCTCAAGATGATGTCGCCAATGTCCGCGGAGGCCACGGTCGTGCGCAACTACATCGACTGGCTGGCAAACGTGCCGTGGTCGGAGCGTTCACGCGTGCGCAAGGATCTCGCCGGTGCCGAGAAGATTCTCGACGAGGATCACTTTGGGCTGGAAAAGGTCAAGGAACGCATCGTCGAGTACTTGGCGGTACAACAGCGCGTCAAGCGCATGAAGGCCCCGATCCTGTGCCTGGTCGGGCCGCCGGGCGTCGGCAAGACCTCACTCGGGCAATCGATCGCTCGCGCGACCGGCCGCAAGTTCGTGCGCATGTCACTCGGCGGCGTGCGTGACGAGGCCGAGATCCGTGGTCATCGCCGCACGTACATCGGGTCCTTGCCGGGCCGGATCGTGCAGAACCTGGCCAAGGTCAAGACCCGCAACCCGCTGTTCATGCTCGACGAGCTCGACAAGATGTCGATGGACTTCCGTGGCGATCCGTCGTCCGCGCTGCTCGAAGTGCTTGATCCGGAACAGAATCACAGCTTCAATGATCATTACCTGGAGGTCGATCTCGATCTCTCGGAGATCATGTTCGTCGGTACTGCGAACTCGCTCAATATTCCGGGCCCGCTGCTCGACCGTATGGAAGTGATCCGCATCCCGGGCTACACCGAGGATGAGAAATCGGCCATTGCGAAGCGCTACCTGCTGCCCAAGCAGATCAAAGCGAATGGCTTGAACAGCAGCGAGATCGTGGTCACCGATTCGGCACTGATCGACATCATCCGCTACTACACGCGCGAAGCCGGCGTGCGCAATCTGGAACGCGAAATTTCCAAGATCTGCCGCAAGGTGGTCAAGGAGATCTCGCTCAAGGAAGGCAAGGCGCGCCAGCAGAAGGCCGCGGCCAAGGGCGTCAGCACGGATGCCCCGAAGCAGAGCAAGAACGAGGCCCGCGCAGCGCGCGCGATCACAGTCAGCCCGAAGAATCTCGGGACCTTCCTTGGCGTGCGCCGTTTCCAGTACGGCCTTGCCGAAGAGAAGGAAGAGATCGGCTTGGTGACCGGGCTCGCGTGGACCGAGGTGGGTGGCGAGATCCTGTCGATCGAGGCCACCACCATTCCGGGTCGCGGCAAGCTGATCCAGACCGGCCAGCTCGGCGACGTCATGCAGGAATCGGTGCAGGCCGCGCTCTCGGTCGTGCGCTCGCGCAGCCATGCACTGGGCATCGATCCGGACTTCCACCAGAAGGTGGACATCCACGTGCACGTGCCGGAAGGCGCGACGCCGAAGGATGGCCCCAGCGCCGGCATCGGCATGTGTACTGCGTTGGTCTCGGCGCTCACCAAGATTCCGGTGCGCTCAGCGGTGGCCATGACCGGCGAGATCACCCTGCGCGGGCGCGTGCTCGCGATTGGCGGTCTCAAGGAAAAATTGCTCGCCGCGCATCGTGCTGGCGTCAAGGTGGTGATCATTCCGGAGGAGAACCGCAAGGATCTCGCGGACATCCCGAAGAACGTCACCGGTGCACTCGAAATCCATCCGGTCAAGTGGATCGACGAGGTTCTCGCGCTGGCCTTGACCTCGGTGCCCATGGCGCTCAAGGAAGCGGCGGCGGCGGTTGCCACGGAACCCGCGGTGGCCGCTACTGGTGAAGTTCCGCAGACGCCGGGAGTGATGCGCCACTAGCATCGCAACCGTCGCAAGCTTGTGCCCGGACCCCCGATCGCGGGGGTCCGCACGGATTTTTACACCGCTCGTTGCGTGGTCATAACCGCCCTGATATAAAGCGCCAGCGCCGTTCGCAAGCTCCAAGCGCTGCTGGCGGCAAGCTCACCCAAACGGCATTCTTTTAGCCGATCATCCGATCCTCAAATTACCATTCGACAGTCAACCCGGCTGTCGAGTCTGAAGGGAGTTTCTCTGTATGAAAAAGACTGACATCGTCAACGCCATTGCAGATGCCGCCGATCTCAGCAAGGCGGATGCCGGTCGCGCGCTGGATGCGTTCGTCAATGTCGTGACCAAGGCGCTGATGTCGGGCGACAGTGTCACGCTGACGGGTTTTGGCACCTTTGCCGTGCGCAGCCGCGCCGCGCGCCAGGGCCGCAATCCGCAGACCGGTGCCACCATCAAGATCAATGAGTCGAAAAATCCTGGCTTCAAGGCTGGCAAGGCTCTGAAGGATGCAGTAAACTAGTCGGCTCGATGGTTGGGTGCTCAAGCTCAGCGCGGTACCCAAAGCAAACGGGTGCTTAGCTCAGCGGTAGAGCGTCTCCTTTACACGGAGAGGGTCGGGGGTTCGATCCCCTCAGCACCCACCACAAGTTTCAATGGAGCGGTAGTTCAGTCGGTTAGAATACCGGCCTGTCACGCCGGGGGTCGCGGGT
>JANPJV010000162.1:0-8768 GCA_031425695.1 Rhodanobacteraceae bacterium
TCGGGCGTGGACTTGGCTCATGCGACTTTGACGACCGACTGCTCGGCCTTGAGGGTTCGGATCAACTCCCGCAGCACGTCCCTGGCTTTGAACAAGGCCCAGCTGCGAACGGGAACATGATCACATGGGACCCAACAGCTAGTCTTGCAACCTAGGGAAAACGTCTGATTCCAGAAGCGATATCAACGAACGCCAAAAAAATATTGGAAAGACTGCAGCAACGTTGCCAGCATCCCCCATCTTTGTCGCCGCTCGCTTGGTAGTGGCCATTCTAGGGGGGGATATATGAAAAAGAATCTTTTGAGGTTCAACAGAACGCCTGTGTCAACGTCAGTAGTCGTTCTAGTGGGCTTTTTAAGCGCCGACGCGAACGCCAGTTCGGGTGCAACCGCTGTGGAGACGGTCAAGTTTTGTTCGTACTCCACGCACTATCCGTATGACCCAAACGTAGTCATTATTCATAGGGAAAAAGCGTGTACGAATATCCCTGCGCCAAGCATTCCTCTTGGAGTATCGGGGGGGAGTACTTCCGGCGCTGGCCACAACGGCGCAAGCTCTGGGACGGTCGCACAACAACAGTCGAAAGATCAGGCGACCCAAAAAGACACCAACACGACGGGACCTTGCGACGGCAATCCCGTGATGTTGGCGAGCGGAAATAAAGTTGAATTTGAAACCGACAAAAACTACGGCGGAGACTATCCTTTAACGCTGGAGCGCATCTATAACCGAAATTCTAGTTCTTCGGGGTTGTTCGGAAATAAGTGGATTTCACCGTTTGATCGCCGTGCCATTCTGTCGAACCACATAGACGCGATAACGCCAGGGAACATTGTCTTATTGAGGTCAGACGGATCTCAATTGCGCTTCAATTTCGAGGCCTCTTCAGGGAACTGGTATCCTGCGGCAGACGGCGAGCTTCCAACTGCCAGACTGCGAGTCGTAAAGCGCATAAGCTCAAACCCACTACGTTTCCAGTTTATAGACGGAGATGGGCATGTTGAGACGTACGCTGGTGGGGGATCCATACTATCTAGCGTTAGAGCAGACGGCGTCGGCCTGACATTCACATACGGGAATCCAGATGCCTGGGTTAGCTGGGACCAGCCCAACACTACACTGAATCGTGTTACGCATACCAATGGGCGCTTCTTTTCAGTAAGTGTGGCGGGTGGCAACGTAAATGTCGCCGACGCTGGAGGAAACGTCTATACGTACTCTAAAGATTCTGCAGGGTATTTGACGACGGTCACGTACCCTCCAGCGACCGGAGGAAATAGCGATGTCATCACCTATCACTGGTCGGGGAATTTATATCTCGGCAAGTCAATCAATGGGAGAAGATATTCTACTTTCACCTATGACAGCCTTGGCAGAGTGGAGTCTTCCGAACACGCTGGCGGAGTTGAAAGGCATGCGTTCACCTACAACGCAGACGGCTCAACCACTGTGCTTAAGCCCTCCGGACGCGAGGTTCGTCATTGGTTTGATTCTGCCGGCATGCCGTTCCGAGTGGAAGCGAAGGCCACAAGTACCTGCCCCCTCGCTACTACTAATATCACACGATCCAATTCAGGCCAATTAGTCTCGACCACCCTCCCAAACGGTTTGGCGATGGAATCGACGATTGACGCTGAAGGTTACGTGGTGCAGGAGGTGCGAGGCAAGGGGACCGCTCTTGAAAAGGTAACGGTTTATACCTGGGAAGGTATGCCAAGGAGGTTATCCCGGATTACAACGCCTCTAACCATCACCTCGTTTACTTATGATGGAAAGAGGAGAGAAACGTCACGTACGCAGCAATCTCGTACTGCTGGATTGACGGCGCCAGTAACAACAGTTACTTCATATTCCGACTACCCCAACGGATTACCTTCAAGCATTACTGTCGACGGGCCAGTCGCGGGAAGCGGTGATGCGGTCACCTATTACTACAACGCCAACGGTGATCTGGCAACGGTGGTCGATGCGGTAGGTACAACGAGCTTCTCTGACTTCACCGCAAGTGGAATGGCTCAGACGGTTGTGGATCCCAACAATGTTACAACTACATTGAGATTTGATTCTCGCGACCGGCTTATCACTAAGTCGATCGCTGGCATGACTTGGAACTGGACCTACACGGCAGACAGTCAGCTATTGACCGACAAAGGACCCGATAATGTGCAGGTAATGAGGACATACGACGACGCCCTCAGACTGTATGCCGAAAACAAATACGATTCATTCGCCAGCTCTTACTTCGGAGGCTCGGTGAATGACCACCGTTTTTATACGTATGATTTATCGAGTGATCTTGTCAAGGTGGAGACGCGACAAGATCGTCTCAGGTCGTACTGTCCCTCCTATCCCTGTACTAGCTATGGCATGGAATATGTGACGGGTATCCGAACGTTCATCGACCGCGATAGCAATGGCAATGTTCTCGCCCTTCGTGGAAACAGCGGCCAATCCACGATGGTATCGCGAAACGCTGCGGGTCAGGTCGACCAGATGCGAGTGGCCTCCGAGCTGGGCACGCTAACGACGCAGTATGGATACGATGCGCTAAAGCGCCTTGAGACGGTGACAGACCCCAAGAGTGGAGTGTTGATATACGGATACAACTCAGAGGATGAAATAACGTCGATCACCGATCCCAAAGGCGGCGTCACTAGCTATGAAAAGGACGGCTTGGGTTATGTCGGACGTATTGTCAGCCCCGACACTGGCGTGACTGCCGTCTCCTATCGTTCAGACGGTTTGCCCCACAGCACGTCGGCAGCGGACGGAACGACAATTGTTCGCTCCTACACACCAGACGGTCGACTCTCGACTCTTCAGGCCAGTCGCGGCGGTCAGTCAACCACACGGACTTATACATACGACAATTGCATGTACGGAAAAAGCCGCATCTGCAGTATTGTTGAAAGCACGGGAGAAAGGTTGGACTTCACTTACACGTCTTGGGGTGCAATTGCCTCTCAAACGGCAGTTGTGCAAGGCCAAAGTTTTACAACGACTTGGTCTTACGACGCAGCGGGTCAGATGTCCGCCTTGACCTATCCAAGCGGACTTCAGGTCCGGTACACGTGGCAGGCAGGTCAACCCCGGCAAATCACTGCCTACACAACCACCGGATCGCCCAGCACAATCATCAACAACGTTCTTTATCAGCCGTTTGGGCGGGCAATCGGTTTCCGGGGGGTGAATTACGACGTTGATGGCCGGTTGAGCCAGATTGCCCAACCCAGCGCTACTGCAGCACTCACATACTCAGCTCGTGACCTCGTAACTGGAACGGGATCCCTTGGACTCAATAACATAACCTATGATGAGGTAGGTCAAATCCAGTCGGCCGTTGACGGCACTGGCACGAGCAGTGCATTTAGCTATGACAAGAACGGAAATCGAACTGTTGCGGTGTATTCGCCCGGGGGGAGCGCAACTTACGATTTCGCTCCGGGAACGAACCGGCTTACGTCGGTCAGTTCTGCTGCGGGCGTTCGCAATCTCGCGTATGACAGTGCAGGCAACCTCACGAGTGACCAACGAAGCGGCATCACCGATTGTCATCGCTACGACGCTTTCGCACGGCTGTCTCAGTTTGAACGGTATAGCGGGACCATAAGCTGCTCAAGTGCAGCAGCAGGCACGGGTAGCCAAGCGAACTATCTGTTCAATGGTCTAAATCAGCGTAGCTTTAAGCAAGCTGGTGGAGTGGTGACTAGGTATATTTACGCGCCGACTGGTGAGCTGCTATACGAAATCTCCGGCAATGGTCAACAGCGAAGCTATGTGTGGTTTGAAGGGCGGCTTATAGCGGTTAATACAAACGCCACATCACACTCAAGCACTTATGCGGCATATAGCGATCATCTTGGGCGACCAACGCATCTAGTAAATAGCCAGAATGCAACGGTTTGGTCTGCTAAGGTGCGCCCGTTTGACCGAGCAGTGACTAGCGACTCTATTGGTGGCTTCAATCTAGGCTTTCCCGGCCAATACTTCGACTCGGAATCGGGGCTATGGCAGAACTGGCACCGGACTTATGATGGAACTCTTGGTAGATACACTCAACCCGATCCAATTGGTCTTGCTGGCGGCATCAATCCCTATGCTTATGCCGAAGGCAACCCTATTGATACGACCGACCCGACCGGGGAAGTCGGGTTCATTGGCGGGATCGCGGGCGCTGGTGTCGAGCTAGGAATGCAGGCACTAAAAAATTATAAGAAAGGATGCGCCGTGTTTGACATTGGAAATTATGACTGGGGGGATGTCGTAGTTTCGGGTGCCGTTGGAGCCTTTGCGCCTGGAATGGGTACTGTTGGCAAGACAGCTTGGAAATCTGGAAATGCAATCAAGACCCTCTCGTCACAGGCGACCAATACCGTAAATCGGGCTGCAAAGATTCAAAGTCGCATTTCCGATCACAAGCGGTCCATTAAGGAAGTTGTCGCTACGCAAGGGGCTTATCAAGCGGGTAAGTCTGTTGGTAAAGCTGCTAACGGCTCAGATCCATGTGAATGTGAGCGTTGACTGTGCGCAAAATCTATATTTATATAGCGGGCGTAACCTTGCTGGGATTGCTACATGCCCCACTTAAGGAGGCGGCAAGCAATACCGCAATCTTTGTAGGGATCGCCGTGATTTACCTAATTATCCTAAGGCTCATCGCGGAAAAGTTTGGAAAGCCCTAGCATCCGGAAAGCGTCTGCCGGCGCGTCAGACAAGTTGAGCCGTCTCGACAGCCCATCAAGCTTGTTGGGCGGCCGGACAAGCGCCCCCCCGAGACGCGGTCCTTCACGGGCTATTGGGCTTGATTGAGACGGCGCTCTGGTGATAGGAAAAGAGCCCGGCGGGCACGCATGAGCGGGGCGCCGGATGACCGCCGGTTTCAACCGGGGAGACGCAGCACCCGCTGAAGTGGCGCTGCTTGCTCTGCTTCACGCTGGCGAAGTTCCTCCAGGGACAGACGAGCAAGCCAACGGTTGTCGAAGGCACTGTTGCTATGGCGATTGGGTGCCGTGGCGGCGCAGGTGCAGCGTTTGAGCGCATGTCGGCGGCCGGGAACGCAGCGGCAACGATGTCCCACCAGCGGCCATCGCCAGCCGCATGCTCCGCAGTGAGCGGCCAGCTTGCGCACGGCACGCATGTAGGCTTGCTAGGTTTTGGGCTCCAGCTTGCGCATGCGCATGTCGTCGAGCCTGCGCTGACACAGCGGGGAGGTTGATTGAGTCGTCGAGTCCATGGTTGCTGCTCCGGCGCTGAACGAGGCGGATTGCCTCACTCGTCAACTTCGCAGAAACCGCCCTGCAACGAACCATCACACCGTGGCCGGAGTGGCTACCGCGTGAGCGGTTTAGTCCACCAGCCTGTTGCTGTTGTCAGCCGGATTTCCGTACATGGACGCCCCCGGTTTGCCAAGCTTTCAGTCCTGATGGCTCGAAGGTAAAGATTGCACCCGTACATTCGGACTATTGCTGCGAGTGAAGCCGCTGTCCCTGATGGGTTCTGCTGGTCGGCTCCTCAATCGCTTTGTCGCACTCAAGGTGCTGCGGAAATCGCGGGTTTTGCCGACCACGGTCTGACCTGTTTTGCCATCATGTCCTGATCGCCTGAGCAATCGGTGGTGTGAATCCTTTCTTCGTCTTGAACGGTTTCGGGGCGGCCGATTTGCCTATGCAGCGGCCGCCGCTGCTGCGTAGTCGGGCTTGTACTCGCGGTCGTGGAATAGCAGTGCCCACACGGTCCGAGCCGTTTTGTTTGCCAGGGCGACGGCGGCCACGTTCGCATTCCGTCTGTTCGTCAGCTTGACCAACCAGCTGTTCTCATCGTTCCTCTGCGCCGCTCGGATGAGCACGGACCGAGCACCGTGAATGAGCAGCGTTCGCAGATACGCGTCGCCGCGTTTGCTCATACCGAGCAACGTTGATTTGCCGCCGCTGGAGTGTTGTCGGGGCACCAATCCGAGCCAGGCGGCGAGCTGTCGGCCGTTGTCGAAGTTCTTGGCATCGCCGATGGATGCAACGAGCGCACTTGCCGTCAGCGGTCCAATGCCGGGCACGCGCTCCAAGCGCCGACTGATTTCACTTTCCTTGTGCCAGGTTCGAATCTGTGCTTCCATCTCATCCACTTGCTCGTCGAGCGCCTTGAGATGCTTCAGCAGTCGGTCAATGAGCAGCCGGAATGAACCCGGCAACTCA
Source organism: Rhodanobacteraceae bacterium (assembly GCA_031425695.1). Taxonomy (GTDB): domain Bacteria; phylum Pseudomonadota; class Gammaproteobacteria; order Xanthomonadales; family SZUA-5; genus JANPJV01. The sequence goes on from JANPJV010000162.1 coordinate 6,189, forward strand.
TTGCAGGCATCCTCGATGAGGGTAGGCACACGCTGGGCGATACAGGCGATCCCTTGCGGCACGATGAGCCCGTACTCGCCGAGCAAGCCTCGAATCTGGTTGGCCTGAGCCGTACGTGCGTATTTCGGCGAACGTGACCGGTCATTTCGGTCATCGTGACCGACGCCGATGAAGGGCGTCGGCGAGGTCGTTTCGGTATCGTGACCGCCCGTTTCGGCGATCGTGACCGCCGGGCCGGCGGCGGGTGCTGCGAAGAGGTTTGAGTTTAGGGTTGGACGGCTGATCAGGTCATGGTTGGGCCTCCGGATCTGTCTTGCTGGGCTTGGTTTGCGCGCGGCCAGCGCGCCCCGTCCGACGCGACTCCCCTTCAAGGCTGAAGCGCCGGCAGTGCTGCATCAGCCGGTCCAGGATGGCGTCGGCGACCGTCGGGTCCCCCAGCCATGCGTGCCAATGCTCGATCGGCAATTGGTGGGTGATGATGGTGGCGCGCTGTGCGCTGCGGTCGTCGATCATCTCCAACAGGTCAGCACGCAGGGCCGCATCGATGGGCCCCGTTCCCCAGTCGTCGAGGACCAAGACGTCAATCTTGGCCAGCGCCTGCAACCAACGCCGGAAGCTGCCGGCGCCGTGCAAGATGCGCAGCTCTTCCCCCAGGCGCGGCACACGTAGATACAGCGCCGAGTGCCCCTGCCGGCATGCGTACTGCGCCAGCGCACAGGCCAACCAAGTCTTGCCCAGGCCGGTGGCGCCGGCGAAGCAGATCGTCTCGCCACGCTCGATCCAGGTCGACAGCGCCAGGCTCATCAGCGCCGAACGATCAATGCCGCGGACGCCCTCGAAGCTCGCGTCCTCAAGCGTGGCGCTGGGGTACTTGAGCTGCGCCCGCTGTAGCAGCCGGGTGCGCTTGCGGTCGCCGCGGGCGTACACCTCGCGCTCGACCAGCAGGGCCAGACGTTCTTCGAAGGACAGGCCCAGGCAGTCGCCTTGGTCTTGTTGCTGTTGCAGCGCGTCGGCGAAGCCTTGGAGCTTGAGGGCACGCAGTTGGGCGATGGTGGCGTTGTTGAGCATGGGAGTCAGGGTTCGGTGTTTGGCGGCGGCTGTTCGAGCGGAGCGCGTCATTGGTAGTAGTCCGGGCCGCGTACGTTGGCGTGCGCCGGGCTCGTCCACTCGGCAGCGCTCTCCTGTGCGACGAGGTCACGGTTGTTGGCCAGCAGGTCACGCACATGCCGGTAGCGCACCGTCCCCAGCGCCAGAGCCCGCTCGCACGCCGCCTCCAGGCGCTCCTTGCCGTAGGTGCGCGACAGGCTCAGCAGCCCCAGGCACGAGCGATAGCCATGCTCGGGATGCTTGTAGGTCTGCAGCAGCCGCGTGATGAGCTCACCGCAGGCCATGCCGATCTGCTGGCCCCACTCGATCAGGCGCTGGGGCGTCCACTCCAGGTGGGCCCGGTGCGCGGCCGGCATGTGGGCATCGACGGTGGTGAACTTGCCGCGAAGGCTGCTGCGCGCATGGGCGGCCACGCGCTGGCCGCGCAGCAGCAGTTCCACGCCGTGCTGGGTGAGCCGTGCCTCCAGCACCTGGCCGACCAGCGGATGGGGCACGCTGTAGCGATGGCCGTCGACCTCGATGTGGTAATCGATGTGGACCTTCACCGTCTTGAAGCGCGCCAGTTCGTAGCGCTGCGCCGGCAGCGGCATCAGTGCCGGCTTGTCCAGCTCGGCGAACACGCTGGCGCGGCTGCCGGCCAGCTTCTGGAACGGGCGGTCGTTCACGCTGGGCAGCAGTTCGGCGATGGCCGCGTCGACCTGCGCAACGGTGTCGAAGCGGTGGTGGCGCAGCCGCGCCAGTACCCAGCGACCCACCACTTGGACCGAACTTTCCGCGGTGGCTTTGTCCTTTGGGGAACGCGGGCGTGCCGGGAGGACCGAGGTGCCATAGTGACGGGCGAAGTCCTGCACCGTGTCGTTGGCGCGCGGCTCGTAGCGGTCCGCCGACGCGATCACGGCCGTGGCGTTGTCCGGCACCACGAGTTGGGGCACGCCGCCGTAGAAGTGCAGCGCGCGCACCATGCCGGCAATCCAGTCTTCCAGGCGCTGCGCCGGCGTGGCGCAGGCGAACACGCAACTGGACGCGGCCATGGCCGAGACGAAGACCTGGGCGCGGGCGCCATCGCTGAGCGGCACCGTCGAGCCGGCGTAGTCGACGAACATCTTCTCGCCGGCGCGTCGGTGCTGGCGCATCGAGCGCTTGAGCGTGGCGGCGAAGGCCTTGTAGTGCTCGCAGAACTGCGTGTAGCGCCAGGTGCGGCCCTGCGGGTTGGCGGCCACATATTCCTGCCACAGCAGCATCAGCGTCATGCCCTTGCGGTCGAGCTCGCGGTGGATGCGAGCCCAGTCGGGAACGACGATGGGAAGGGCTGCGCTGGAGCGGGGCTGCAGGGCAGTCGAGAGCTGCTGCTCGCTCCAGTCCTGGACGGTGGTCCAGTCCAGGCCGGCGGCGGTGGCCAGGCTGACGTACTTGGCGACGGCGCCCTTGGAGATCTTCAAGGCGGTGGCGACCTGCTCATGTGAGAGCTTCGCG
>JANPJV010000163.1:0-20149 GCA_031425695.1 Rhodanobacteraceae bacterium
ATTGTGGGGCGCCTGGCCCCGCGACGGCACCAGCGCGGCGCACAATCACACCCACACCTTAGGGTTACTGGCGGGCGCCGCCCCCGCGGCGCCGGTTCCAGTCCCGTGGTTGGCTTTTGAGACTTGGACGAAGAGTGGCGCCGCAGGAGCGGCGCCCTCCAGCAGCGCAACGGCGGTGCGCACGACTGCCGATCGAGCCAACGCGCGCAAACAAACAGCCCAAGCTTCGAACATGGCCAAAACCTCCGCGCGTCACGAACGCGCTTTGGTAATGGCTAACCCACCATGGCGACAGGAACCGCCACAGTGGGTATTTGCGTCAGCCCCTACTGCGCTTCGAGCGGATACACCTTGACCTCGACGCGCCGGTTCTTGGCGGCGTTATCGGGGTCGGAGACGTCCGCAGGCTTGGACCAGCCCATGCCGGCGGCGGAGAACTGGTTCGGATCCATGGTCGGGAACTTGGTGACCAGTTCCTGCTTGACCGCATTCGCGCGATTGCTCGAGAGCTCGCGCACGGCTGAGTCAGGCACCTGGCCGCGCATGGAGCCGTCGGTATGGCCCTCGATGACAATGCGCGCGGCACCATAGCTGCCGGCAAGCTTGCCGATCTCTTCCAGCACGAAGTCGACGTTCGGATCGTATTGCTCCTCGACGGCCTTGCCGTTCTGGTCCTTGACCACTTTTTTGAACAGGTCCCAGGAGTTCGGAAAGAAGTGGATGACCACTGTCTTGGTCAGGATTTCCGGGCTCTCCGACTGGATCGCGCTGGCGCTCATCGGCGCAAAGTTGATCCCGTAGTTCGACTTCTGGTTCGCGTACTTGGCTTCGCCACCGAGCTTCTGCAGGATGCTGAAATCGACCAGCTGGTCGAACGCGACCTTCGAACTCACCGCGCCGATCTTGCGATACATCACATAAGCGGTGTTGAAGGTACGCTCGAAGTTGGTCGGGTTGTTGCGGTTCAAGAAGAACTCGCGGTTCTCCGGGAACGTGGTCCAGTGCGCGTCCGGCAGCATCGACAGCGCATCGGCCGGCGGCAACGAAAAGCCTTCGGCCATCAGGCCGGCAACCGCTTGCTTGGCGTCCTGCGCTTCGAGCGCGACCATGGCATCGAAGATGCCGCGGACCAGGCCTTCGGTGATGTCCGGATTGTCCTTGGCAAAGTCGGCGCGCGCGAACCAGACGTCGGCGATCAGCTTGTTGGCGGTTGCCGTCGAGACCAGCAGCTTGTTGCCCTTGATGTCCGACAGGTTGTAGATGTCCGGTGCCCAGCTGACGACGCCGGCGATGCTCTTGTCGGCGTTGTAGGCGGCAGCCGCTTCGAAGGCCGTGTTGGTGAAGCGGAAATCGACCTCGGCCGGCTCGACGCCCGAGTTGACCAGCATGTTCAGCGCGAAGAAGTGCGACGGGCTGTTCTGCGCCAGCACCACCTTCTGGCCGCGCAGGTCAGAGGCGGTCTTGATGCGATCGCGCACGACGATGCCGTCGCCACCGTTCGACCAATCGACCTGCTGGAACACGCGCGGCATGACCCGGCTGTCTTTCTGCAAGCTTTCCAGCAGCAGCGGCAGCATGTCGACGGTGGCCCAGCCGATGTGCACGTCGCCGGCGGCGTAGGCATCGCGCATCGAGACCGGATCATCGATCAGCACCAGCTCGACCTTGAACGGCTGACCACCCGGCGAGGTCCAGGTCTTGCCTGGCTTGAAGCCGCCGTTCGCGTGCACGATCGGCGCCCAGCCCGCCCACACATTGATGGCGAAGCGCACGGTGCGCTCGGACATTGGCTTGTAGTTGGAAACACCCTTCACGTCCGGCAGCTTGGCGCTCGGGACGTACGCGTATTCCTTGACCGTGGTGATGCCGGTCGCATCCGGGGCCTCGACCGCGCCCGCGTCCGTGGCCGGTGGCGTCGTGCCGTCAGTGGGGGAATCGCCCTGCTGCGCGCCCTGCGACGTGGTTGGCGGGTCGGCCGCGTTGGGCGTTTTCAGCCGATACAAGGCATACCCGACCAGCCCGAGGATGACGATGAGGACGACGAAATAAAAACCTGGTTTTGGTTGACCGTTCATTGGCAGCCTTCTGACGACTTGAGTTTGGCATCAAGACACGCCCGCGGAACGCGACGACGGTCCCCGGGTGTTCGCGGCACATGGATGTGCCGTGATTTCAGATGACGACAGTCATCTGAAATGAAAACATTAATTCGACTGGGCCGGGCCGAGCTCTTTCTGCGCGGGCGCCGCCTGGGCCGTTTCCGGGGTGACGATGCCCATCTCGCGCTCCATGCGCGAAAGCGCGTCCTCGCCCATTGCCCGTTCCATGTTCTGCTCCGCCTCGATGTCGGCGATGCCTTCCTTCGACAGGTCGGCGGCAACGCGCACGGCGCCGCGGTTCTTGTCGATGCGCTCCTGCACCACCTGCTCGAGCTGGCCGAAGTCGGTGGTGACGTTGAAGTTGAACGATTCCGAGAGCTTGGCGACCTCTGCCTCGGCCTCGCTCATCTTGATCTCGGCATCGTACTTCTGGATCTTGGCGCGCACTTCGCCGAGCTTCTTGGTTGCGTGCTGGATCTTCTGCAGGCTGTTGTTGTACGAGCCCTCGTGCATCGCCAGCTGCTCCTGGTTGCTGGCCAGGTCCTTGCGCGCCTTCTCCATCTCCAGCGCGAACTTGGCCGCGGTCGCACGATCGCCGGCCTTGAGGTAGGCCTTGGCCTGCGCCTCGAGCTGGGCGACGTGGCGCTCGCCTTCCTTGACCTGCCGCGTGACCTTTTCGACCAGCCCACGGTACTGCTCGAGCCCGATGCGCCCGCCCTTGAGCTCTTCGACCGAACGGTCGTACTCGTACTGCATCTGCGCAATCGGATCGGCTTCCCAGAACAGGTTGGCAAGCTTGTTGAGCTGCGCGCGAATCGCGCCAAAGAATTTCTGGAAGATCATGCCGTTCAGGGCCTCGTGAGTTCGTACAACCGGTAACGCAAGCATCAATGGGAAGGCAACACCACGCAAGATCAAAGGTTCAACACAGAGCTCTCAGAGAAAAAAGCGGGAGGGGAAGGAAGCGAAGGAAAGACAGAAAGGTAGCGAAGGAAACCAAGGTTCATTTCCGGGAAACTATCGGTCCGGCGCTGGCGTGCGACCCGAGATTGCTGTGACCTGGCGTCGGCCCTTTGCCAACGCTTCCCTTCGCTTCCTTTCTGCCTTTCCTTCGCTTCCTTCCCGTCCCGCTCTTTGTCTTTGCATTTTGTGTTGAAGCTTCCTCCGACCTCAGCGCTTTTTCTTGTCGAGGAGGTCGAAGAGGGCGCGGTATTCGGTGGTGACTTTGTGGCCGGGTTCCAGGTAGACCAGCGGGGTTGCGGCCTCGTGGCTTTCCTTGACCTTGATCGTGCTCGAAATGTACTGCGGCAGCACCGGCAGCTTCTCGGCGATCAGCTCCTCGACGACGCGGGTCGGCAGGTTGGAGCGCGCATTGAACTGGTTGACGACGATGCCTTCCACCTTCAACTTCTTGTTGTGGTCACGGCGGATCTCGTCGACGTTCTCGAGCAGCCGGTACAGGGCCTGGCGGGAGAAATCGTCGCAGTCGAAGGGGACCAGGCAACGATCGGCCGCGATCAGTGCGGACAGCGTATAGAAATTGAGCGCCGGCGGGGTGTCGATCCAGATCTGCGCGTATTCCTTCTTGAGCGTGGCGAGCGCTTCGCTCAGCTTGAAGATCTTGAGCTTGGTTTCGAGCTTGGTCTGCAGGTCCCCGAGACGCGGATCGGCGACCATGACCGAGAGATTCTCGAACCGGGTCTGGGTGACGTACTCGGACGGCGCGCGCGTGCGCAGCCGGTAGGAGAGCGTTTCCTCGAAGAAATCCGCCATCCCGAGCTCGACCTTGTTGGCCTCCGCACCCAGCAGATAGTGCGAGGAGTTCGCCTGGGCGTCGAGATCGATCACGAGCGTGCGCAAACCCTGCGACGCCGCGATTGCGGCCAGGTTGCAGACAATGGTCGACTTCCCGACCCCACCCTTCTGATTGAAAACCACTCGAATCATGTGCCGTCCGCTTGCCGCTAGAAGCGATCGAGTATAGGACTGTGACGTAGAGCCGGTTGTTGGTTAGCAGGGACGGGTCCCGGAGGTCATGCTGGCCGCGCCAGCGGCCTGCTTGACTTGGTCGTACAGGGCGTCAAGTAGATCGTTGCGCGATCGACATGACCTGAAAAAGCCCCTTCATATGCGACCAGCGCGCCAATCTGCGCCGAGGGTTCAGTCCCCCTTTATCTTCAGGAGCCTAGGCTCGATGAGTCGAATCGGGGGTAGGCGATGAGAGTTTTCCTGTTGGCAGCAGCTGCGCTTTTATTGAGCGCCTGTGTGAGCGATGGCTATCGATATCACGACGAGGGCTACTGGAGCGCGCGGGCGCGCCCGAGCGCATCGATCGTGGTCTACGACAGCTGTTTCGGATCGCTTAGCTACGGCTATGGACCATCCTGGCATGCCTGGCACCCATGCGCGGGCTACGCCTACGGACCGTATTTCGGGTACGGCGGTTTCTACGCGCTGTATGACCCGTTCTGGCCTTATTCGCACCGCTGGCCGCGGCATTGGCATGGGCATGGCAGCCATGGGCAGCAGGCGTCTTCGGGTGAGCGCGCGTACTACGAGACGCGTCGGATGGGCACCAGCATTGGCAATACATCCGAGCGCACGTTCACCCGTTACGAAGACTTGGGTCCCCTGCGCCGGCGTGACCTCGGACCCGGCGGTGGCGGAGCGAGCAACCGCAGCTACGGCGAAGGCTACGCGCCGTCATATTCAAGCGGACTGTCGGGCAATGCCCGCGGCTATGCAGGCTCAGGGCGCTCGCAAGGCCTGGGCAGCTCACGTGGGAATTCGAGCAGCGCCAGCGGCATGAGCTCGTCGCGAGGCAGCGCCAGCGGCTCGGGCGGTTCTCGCGCCTCCAGTTCGAGCAGCAGCTCCCGCGATGCGGCCAGCAGCAGCCGCTCCAGCCGCAGCGAAGAATGACCTGCGACCGCCCGAGCGTGGCAGTGAACCGTGACCCTGGTCACGAACCCAGCACAACCGCTGGCTATACTCGGTTCACGGCTACAGGGGCCAGGCGGATGCAAAGCTTTCCAGGGTTTCGACGTCCGTAAACGCGTTCTACCGGATTCCCCCTGTTCCAGTTGAACAACGGGCGTCGAAACCACCAAAAAAAAGGCCGCCGAAGCTTTCGCTGCGGCGGCCTGATTCCCCCTGACACGGGCTGGTCGTTGCAGGAAGCGGGCCACGGTTGGGTGCTTTTCGTCGCCGCTGCAGTTTGTTGCAAAGTATTGCCAACGCTCGAATTTTCCGTCTTTTCGGCGACGGGCGGTAGGCTTACGCAACACAACGTAACTGCGCGGGAAGCAATCTAGTCCTCCAGGAGGATTGGCCGCACGGATCCAAGGGGGCGCTTGCCCTTTCTCGGCTAGCATTCGCCCTGCTACGTCTCCTTTTGACCTTCAGCGGCCAAGGCTGTGTTCGATACTTTCTTCGATGTAATCGTCGTCGGCGGCGGCCATGCCGGCACCGAAGCCGCGCTGGCGTCCGCGCGCACGGGCGCGCGCACCTTGCTGCTCAGCCATCAGATCGAGACCATTGGCCAGATGAGCTGCAACCCGGCCATCGGCGGCATCGGCAAGGGTCACCTGGTACGCGAGATCGATGCGCTCGGCGGGGTGATGGCCTGGGCGGCGGATCGCGCCGGCATCCAGTGGCGTACCTTGAACGCGAGCAAGGGCCCGGCCGTGCGCGCAACGCGCTGCCAGGCCGACCGCGCGCTCTATCGTGCGGCCATCCGTCAAGCGGTCGAGAACCAGCCCAATCTCAGCCTGTTCCAGCAGGCCGTAGACGACCTGATCATCGACAACGGCCACGTGCGCGGCGTGGTCACGCAGATGGGCCTGCGGATCGGAGCGCGCACGGTGGTGCTGACCGCCGGGACCTTTCTCGCCGGCCTGATCCACATTGGCGATGCCAATTACCGCGGCGGCCGCGCCGGTGACGCGCCCGCGCTCAAGCTCGCGGAACAACTGCGCGAGCTGCCCCTGGGGCAGGGCCGGCTCAAGACTGGCACGCCGCCGCGCATCGACGGGCGCACGGTCGATTTTTCGCGGATGAGCGAGCAGCCGGGCGACACGCCGGCGCCGGTTTTTTCCTTCCTCGGCGGCGTCGATGAGCACCCGCGCCAGGTCAGTTGCTGGATCACCCACACGCGTGAAGAAACCCACGCGATCATTCGCGGCTCGCTCGACCGCTCGCCGCTCTACAGCGGCAAGATCGAAGGCATCGGTCCGCGCTACTGTCCGTCGATCGAGGACAAGGTGGTGCGCTTTGCCGACAAGAGCTCGCACCAGATCTTCATCGAGCCGGAGGGCCTCTCTACCCACGAGCTCTATCCGAACGGCATCTCTACCAGCCTGCCGTTCGATGCCCAGGTGGAGCTGGTGCGCTCGATCGCTGGCCTCGAGAACGCCCATATCACGCGACCCGGCTACGCGATCGAATACGATTACTTCGATCCGCGCGGCCTCAAGCCGAGCCTGGAAACCAAGGCCATCGTGGGCCTCTACTTTGCCGGCCAGATCAACGGGACCACCGGCTACGAAGAAGCGGCGGCGCAGGGGCTATTGGCCGGCCTGAATGCTGCGCGCCAGGCGCAGGACCGCGAGCCCTGGTGCCCACGCCGCGACGAGGCCTACCTCGGCGTGCTGGTCGACGACCTGATCACACTTGGCACGCTCGAGCCGTATCGCATGTTCACCTCGCGCGCGGAGTACCGCCTGCAGCTGCGCGAGGACAATGCGGACCTGCGCCTGACCGGGCGCGGCCGCGAGCTGGGGCTGGTCGACGACCGCCGATGGCAAGCGTTTGCGAAAAAGCGCGACGCGATCGACGCCGAGAACGCGCGCCTGCACGCCCTCTGGGCAACGCCCGGCAACGTGCTCGGAATTCAGTTCAGTGCCGTCACCGGCGCGCCGCTCTCCCGCGAAACGCACAGCCTCGACCTGCTCAAGCGGCCGCAGATCACCTACGCACAGCTGACTGCCCTCGACGGCTTCGGCCCGCCGGTGACAGATCCAGCCGTCGCCGAACAGGTCGAGATCCAGGCCAAGTATTCAGGCTACGTCGAACGTCAGCGCGTCGATATCGATCGCTCCCAGCGCAACGAGGAAGCGACCATTCCTGAGGCATTCGACTACGCCACGGTGACCGGCCTCTCCGCCGAAGTCCTGCAAAAACTCGTCCGCACGCGACCCGCGACGCTGGGCCAGGCCGCCCGAATTCCGGGTGTCACACCGGCCGCTGTATCGCTGTTGCTGGTCCACCTGAAGCGTCGGCGGGCCTGACGAACACTGCTGACCGATGAAGCACGATGCACGCAGACAACAGCAAGCGTAAGAGCTTTATCCACAGATTTACACAGATAAGAGCAGATTAAAGCGGTCGGACGCTACGGTGCAGCGCGCGAAGGTGGGAGTGCTTCTGAAGGCGTGAATCCGCTTTTATCTGTGTAATCTGTGGATAAGGCTTGGCTTCTGCCTCTATCTGCGTGTATCGAGCCTCATCTCTCGCGGCGCTTAACTTACCGCGACAGAAACGCGGCCACCTTGGGCAGGATCGTGTCCTTGGCGTCCTCGATGACGTAGTGCCCCGCGTCGGAGAAGCCGATGGCTTCGGCTTTCGGGAAGCGGCGACACCACTCGTTGAAATAGTCGCGGTCGAAGACGAAATCCTTGAGGCCCCAGAGGATGAGCATGGGCTTGTCGGCGAGCAGGGCGAGCTTCTTGCCGGTCGAATCGATGGTCGCCCAGGCCGGATCGGCTGCGCTCAAGGGGATGTCCTGGACGAAGCGCAGGGTTGCGCGGCGGGCGTTGGGGGTGTCGTAGGGCGCGACGAAGGCGTCGCGCTCGGCCTTGGTCAGGCGCTTGCGCGTGCTGGTCCAGGCGCTGCCGACGGCGAACGCATTCAAACGCTCGACCAGGAAAGCGCCGAGACGGCTGTTGCGGGCGAGATCGAGTGCCTTGGGCAAGCCCTTGCCCGCGGGCATCGGGAAGGCGGCGGTGTTGAACACCACCAATCGCTTCACCCGGTCCGGATTCCGCGTCGCCCAGGCACTGGCAATGGCGCCGCCCCAGTCGTGCATGATGAGATTCACTGGCCCGGTCGGCAGCACCTTGTCCATCCACGCCGAAAAATCCGCGACGCGGCTGTCGAGTGTGTACGTGTAGACATTATCAGCGGGCCGGTCCGACAAGCCCATCCCGATATGGTCCGGGACCAGGCAGCGGTAATTGGCTTTAAGCGTGGCGACGAGGTCGCGATACAGCCAGCACCAGCTCGGATTGCCATGCACCATCACCACCGGCTCGCCCTGGCCCTCGTCCAGGTAATGCATGGACAGCCCATCGCGCGTAAAAAAACGCGGGGTAAACCCGAGGGCTTCGATCAGGGATTGCGCGGAGGGATTGGGCACTAGAATTCGAGCTGAAGAAATGAGAAGAGCAGAGCTCTATCCACAGATTACATGGATGAAGAAGGGGCGATTAATCAGATTAAAGCTGAGCTTTTAATCTGTGGAATCCGCTTTTCATCCATGTAATCTGTGGATGGCTGTTGATGTGTAAACAGCGCTGACCTACCAGACCACCTCAGCCATGGAGCAGTTGAGGCCGGAGCCAATGCCGAGCATGGCGACGCGTTTGCCTTTTTTCAGGCGGCCGCTTTCCTGGAGCATGCTGAGGGCGATGGGCAGCGAGGCGGGGCCGATGTTGCCGAACTCGGGGAAGATGGTAAGCACCTTGCGCGGGTCGATGCCGAGCAGCTTGACCAGTTCCTCGGTGTGCACGCGGCTCACCTGGTGGATCACAAACTCGTCGATTTCGCCGACCGCCCAGCCGAACATCTGGCGCGCTGCGCCGAAGGTGCGGCCGGCAAGCTTCAGGCCCTCGATGAGCAGGGTCTTGGTGTCGGTGACCATGCGATCGATGTTGCCCGCGCACAGCTTGGAATATTGCACCGCAGAGCGCGAGACGCTGCCGAGATAGCGATGGCCGTCGGGGTAGAGGTCGGCATTCGCCAGCATCATCGCGACGCCGCCCGAACCCAGGGTCAGCGAGGCGAACTCGTCGCGGAATTGCTCAGGCGTGACGGCCGGATCCGAAAGCCGCTGGATGGTCTTCTCGATGATGTGGCGGCTGCATTCGCCGTCGACGATCAACGCGTACTCGATGTCGCCGCGCTCGATCATGTGCGCCGCGATGTCCATGCCGTTGAGGAACGCGAGGCAGGCGTTGCCGACGTCGAAGTTCTGGCAGGTTTCGGGCAGCCCGAGCTTGCCGGCCACGATGCTCGCGGTCGATGGCTCGATATAGTCCCGACACACCGAGGTATTGACCAGGATGCCGATCTTTTCTCGCGCAATGCCGGTTTCGGCGAGGACCTTCTCGGCGGCCATGCGCGCGGCGTCGGAAGGCACCGTGCCGATGTCCCACTGACGACGGGCATTGATGCCGGCCACGCCCTCGAGCAGGTCATGGCGCACGCCGAGTCGATCCATGGACGGCAGCAGGCGCGTCACGATTTCCGCGGAAGTCAGGCGATTCGGCGCATCGACATGGGCGACAGCGGCGATGGCAACGTGTTGAAAGCGCATGGATGGCCCAAAAGTCGCGACAAAGACTTCGAAAGGTACGGCCTGACAGCAGAGTGTGCAAGCGCCTGAATGACACTGAGTGTCTTTCCAGCAGGTTTCGTAACTAAAGTAGCGCCCGGGCGCCCTGACATCGGTAACGCGGCGCCCGCTCACTGTTCATCCTCCCGGCACTCTCCAGGTCGTACAGTGCACGCTGGACTTACTGTGGGACTTGCGATCGATGTCGATGGATTTGTGCGTCAAATCTCAGACTCCATGGCGGCGACTGGCTGGCCTTGCTGCTGCGCTGCTCCTGTTCACCTCGCCGCTGCTGGCACTCACCGAGCAGCGCGGCCAGACCGCGAGCGGCGCGTATTACGTGCTGCAGGCTCCAGAGGGCTGGCGTCCCGGCGGTACCGTCGTGCTCATCAACCACGGTTACCAGATCGACGCGCCCGACAGCGATCTCAGCCTCGGTCCAGCCCCGCTGCGCCAGCGCATGCTGGCGAAGGGCTATGCGATCGCAGCGTCGAGCTACAGCCAGCGCGGCTGGGCGCTGTTCGGCACCGAGCGCGACCACCGTGAGCTGGTGGCAGCCTTTGCGGCGCGTTTCGGGCAACCGGGCGCGCTCATCGCCAGCGGCGGTTCGCTGGGTGGCCTGGTCACCATGCAGCAAGCCGAGCAGACCAACCTCGGCGCGCCGGTGGTCGGTGCCTACTCCATCTGTGCGCCGCTGGCGGGCACGCGAGTCTGGGAGCAGGCGCTGGACATCCGCCTGGCCTACGACCAGATCTGCGAAAACGTTACCGGCGGCGAGTTGCCGCGGGGCGACGACGCCTTTCCGTACATTCTCAAAGCCGGCGATATTGACGACTTTGCGGAGATCGAGGGTGGTGGCGAGATCGCGTTGCGCGTCGCCAAGTGCACTGGCTACGGCCTGCCGAGCTTCCTGGTGTCGAGCGGCATGCGCACGCGCTACGACAAGCTCAGGGCGGTGACCGGCGTCGACCCGGATTTCTTCCTGGAAAACATGTTCTACGCGACGTTCGGACTTTCTGAGCTTTATCGCGATCCCGCCAAGATCAATTCTCGCGCGGCAGTCTCGAACGCGCAGGTGGTCTACCCCGACGCGATCGTCAACCGCGATATCCGCCGCGTCCATGCGGACCTGTTCGCGAGCCTCGATCTGAAGCGCCACTTCACGCCGACCGGCCAGGTGGGTGCCGCGAAGATCCTGACGACACATACCAGCGGCGACGGCCTGGTCGTGCCCGAACACGCGCGCGCGCTCGAAGGCAAGCTGCCGGCCGCGCAGTGGACCCGCGCCTTCGTGGTCGAGTCCGAGCCCAGCCATTGCGGCTATTCGGATGCCGAGCTGCTCGGAGGCTTCGAGGCCCTGACCGAATGGATCGGCGGCGCTGCGCAACCGACCGCGGGCACCATCCAGGCTGCCTGCCAGCGCGAGCGCATGGCCAACCCGAGCCTGGGAGCCTGTCGCTATGACCCGAACTTCCAGCCGGGTACGCTGAATTCCAAGCTCAAGCCCCGCAACGACCAGACCTGGCCGGTCGATGCGACTGCCAGCGGCCTGTGGTTCGACCCGGCACGCTCGGGTGAAGGCTTCGTGGTCGAGGCGCTCGGCGGCGGGCGCGTTGCGGTGACCTGGTTCACCTATCCGGTCGCAGGCGCGGCTGGCGACCAGGCTTGGTTCACTGGCGTCGGCAAGGTCATCGACAACAACCTGATCGTCGATCGCATCGACGGGCGCCGTGGCGGGCGTTTCGGCGCCGATTTCAATCCGGCCCAGTTGACGATCGTGCCACTGGGCCGTTTCGATGCGGCGCTCACCGGCTGCGGCGCCGGCGAGCAGCGCGTCCAGGCACCCGCGCCCTATGGCGACGCACGCCGACCGTTCCAGCGCCTCAGCCGAATCGGCAGCGCGCGCTGCCCGGGTGACAGCGTGCCGGTCAATCCATCGCCGCTGGTGCGCTGGAGCGGCGCCTGGTACGAGCCGGCCAAATCCGGGCGCGGCATTTACGTGCAGGTCCAGGACGATGGCCGCGCCTTCCTCGTGTGGTTCACCTTCGCTGCGAACGGCGAGCCGGTGTGGATGATCGGCGAAGGCATCCAGCAGGGCGCGGAGCTGGTCTTCAGCACTCTGCAGCGCCCGGTCGGCACGCGCTTCGGCACTGGTTTCAACGCCAACGACGTGCGCCGCGAAACCTGGGGCAGTGCGCGCCTGTCCGGTGACGGCTGCAGCGGGCTCACCCTGAGCTACAGCAGCGTGCAACCGGGATACGGCAACGGCAGCCTGGCGCTGACGCGGCTGACGACGCCGCTGGGCGCGGGGTGCCCCTGAAGAGCGGGTTTCGGTTTCAGTTGTCGGTTTCGGGAAAGCAGGGCGGTCGCTCGCGGGATCTCGGCTTGGTGTCGTTTTCGGTAAAGCAGGTCAGCCGCCTTTACCGAAACCGAAACCGAAATCCGAAACTGCTCTGTCGCCTCCAAACCACCACAATTCATCACCGCCACGCCCGTCTTCGCGGCGCGTTGAAGTCGAAACTGTAAGCTGTCCCGAGCCAAGAAGGAGCAGCCCATGATCGGCGTGCGAGGTGTGCTGGCGGCGTGCTTGCTGAGCCTGGCTTTCGGCGTGCAGGCGGGCGATCCCAATCCCCAGAAACTGGCCGGCGTCTGGTACGGCACGCATGTCGACAGCCAGGTTGCGGCGATGCCTCTGCACTGGAAGCTCTGGCGCCAGCCGGACGGCCGTTTCGTCATCGACTACTACGTGCAGGCCGGCTGTTACTTGAGCTACTCGCATCGCGAGCTCGGGCGCTGGGATCTGCAGCGGGGTGTGTATCGAGCGATCACCGAGCGGATTGGTGATCAGCCGCTCGGCGCAATCGACAAGGGCTATCTGCAGCGCTTCGAGATTTCAGGGCAGAGTGGCGAACGCATGCGCCTGACGCAAAAGGGTGCCGCGACCGAAATCCTGCTGACGCGTATCCCGGCTGAGTTCGCCATGGAGACGATGAATCTTTGTCCGGACTGAGGTTGGCGACGGGGGGGCAGATCACGCGCAGGTGGACGCTTTTGTAGGTCATGTTGCCCGCGCAGCGGGCTACTTGACGGGGAGCGCGCAGAAGCCGTCAAGTAGCTCGCGAGCAACATGACCTACAAGGGCAATGCGCTCGGAGCATCGTGCCCCGGCTGAGCCTTGGCGCTCAATCCTCGCGCGTCACCTTCAGCACTTCTTCCACCGAGGTGATGCCGGCCATGGCCTTGCGCCAGCCGTCTTCGAGGATGCCGGGGCCGGCGCGGCGGGCGATGCGTTCCAGTTCGAGCTCGCCGGCCTTGTCGTGGATGGCTTGGCGCAGCGACTCGTCGAGCGCGACCAGTTCGTAGACGCCGGTGCGGCCTTTGTAGCCTCCGGACTTCTGGAACAGGTCGTCGCCGGCACGGAAGAGCTGCTGGCCGCGCGCCTCCGGGTGCCCCAATGCAGCGAGCTCGGCGACGCTCGCGGTGTAGGGCTCGCGGGTGGCGGGGTCGAGCACGCGCACGAGGCGCTGGGCAAGCACGCCGATCAGGCTCGATGAGAGCAGGAAGGGCTCGATGCCCATGTCGCGCAGGCGCGTGACCGCGCCGACCGCGCTGTTGGTGTGCAGGGTGCTCATGACCAGGTGGCCGGTAAGCGAGGACTGGACGGCGATCTCGGCCGTTTCCAGGTCGCGGATTTCGCCGACCATGACCACGTCCGGATCCTGGCGCAGGATGGCGCGGAGGCCACGCGCAAAGGTCATGTCGACCTTGGTGTTGACCTGGGTCTGGCCCACGCCGTCGATGTAGTACTCGATCGGGTCCTCCACGGTCATGATGTTGCGGCTCTTGTCGTTGAGCTGCATCAGCGCCGCGTACAGGGTGGTGGTCTTGCCCGAGCCGGTGGGACCGGTGACCAGCAGGATGCCGTGCGGGCGGTGGATCAGGTCATCGAGGCGATGGCGCGTGCCCTCGTCCATGCCGAGATCGGCGAGGCCCAGCCGCCCGGCCTGCTTGTCGAGCAGGCGCAGTACCACGCGCTCGCCGAAGCTGGCCGGGATGGTCGAGACGCGGACATCGACCGGGCGTCCGGCAATGCGCAACCCGATACGGCCGTCCTGCGGCAGGCGCTTCTCGGCGATGTCGAGCTTGGCCATCACCTTGATACGGCTGACGACGGGTTGCGCGATCGACTTCTGCGGGCTCAGGACCTCGCGCAGCACGCCATCGACGCGAAAGCGCACGACCAGGCGGTTTTCGTAAGGTTCGATGTGGATGTCGGAGGCGTTCTCGCGCACCGCTTCAGAGAGCAAGGCATTGATCAGGCGGATGATCGGCGCGTCGTCCTCGCTCTCCATGAGGTCGGTCGGCTCGGGCAGCTCGTCGGCCAGCTGTTTTAGATCCAGCCGCTGGTCGATGTCCGCCGCCATGCTGCGGGAATCTTCGCCGCCGCCTTCGTAAAGCTGTTGCAGCAAGGCTTCGAAGCGCTCGGCGCTGACCTGCTCCGGCTGCAACGGAACGCTGAGGAAGCGTCGCAACTCGAGCAGCGCTTCAGGCTTGAGATCCGGCCGGCAAGCGACGCGCGCCTTGCCGCTCGGCGCCAGGCCGAGCACGGCCACGCCATGGCGGCGCGCAAAGCCGAAGGGGAGGCGCGGAAGGGTCATGGAGAGGCGTGTGCTCTTGATTCACGTGGGTTCGGACCTTGGTGGCTTCGGACCTTGTCCGAACGCTTTTCTTCCAAGTCCGCCAAAAAGCGTCCGGACAAGGTCCGGACCCACGCATCAAGCGCGATCGGACCGCAGAAAAAGCGTCCGGACAAGGTCCGGACCCACGCAGAGCCGACCCCCACCGCTCCCCTCATCGACCAGGACCCGCCGGGCCCTCCATCCGCTCGGGGATGCCCTGCTCCAGAAAGTCCTCGTATTCGGGCAGCAGCGGGATTTCCTCGGGCTTGATGAGGCCGTCGGTCTTCTCGCGCGCGCGCAGCTGTTCGGCGCGGATGAAGTTGTACTTCTCGCTGGAGATGGCCGCCTCGGTGATGCCGTCGCGGGCGATGGTCGGGCGCAGGAAAACCATCAGGTTGCGGCGTTCCTTGACCGTGCTGCGGTTCTTGAAAAGGTTGCCGAGCACCGGGATGTTGCCGAGGCCGGGGACCTTCTGCACGCTCTCGCGCACTTCCTCGCTGGTCAGGCCGCCGAGCACCAGCATGGCGCCATCCGGTACCAGCACGCGCGTGGTCAGCTTGCGCGAATTGGTGATGAGATCGACCGCGCCCTGCGTATTCGGCGCCAGGCTGGAGACTTCGAGATCGATCTCCATCACCACCGAATCGCCTTCATTGACGTGCGGCGTGACCTTGAACTTGAGGCCGACTTCCTTGCGATCGATGGTCTGGAACGGGTTGACCGCGCCATTGTTGCCACCACCGAGCCCACCACCACCAGCGGTCGCGCCGGTCGAGTACTGCCCGGTCAGGAAGGGTACTTCCTGGCCGACGCTCAAGGTAGCTTCCTGGTTGTCGAGGGTGATCGTCGACGGGGTCGACAGCACATTGGTCTGGTTGTCGCCGGTCAGCGCCTTGGCCAGGGCGCCGATCTGCAGGAACTCGGTGTCCGAGCCCGGCAGCATCGCCGTTCCGACGATGTAGCCGATATTCAATCCGCCGGATGCGCCGAGCAGCCGCGGATCCTGGCTGACGCCGAAGATGCCGCCGTTGCCGGTCGAGCCCGGGAAATTGGTGCCGCCGATGAAGCCTTGATCGGTGAGATCCGAATCGGTCGCCTGCCACTGGATGCCGAGCTCGCGCGCGGTCTGGTCGTTGACCTCGGCGATGATCGCCTCGATCAGCACCTGGGC
Source organism: Rhodanobacteraceae bacterium (assembly GCA_031425695.1). GTDB lineage: Bacteria > Pseudomonadota > Gammaproteobacteria > Xanthomonadales > SZUA-5 > JANPJV01. The sequence goes on from JANPJV010000163.1 coordinate 15,559, forward strand.
GCGGCGGATATCCAGCTGGCGGATGACGTTCTTGAGCTCGCGGATGATCGACGGCGGCGCCGTGATGATCAGCGCGTTGGTGTCCTTGTGATGGCGGATGAAGCTGGTGCCGGACTCGGCTGCGGCTGCGGCATCCTTGGGCGCGCCTTCCTGGCCGAGCAGGCTGGCGAGCGAGGCTTCGAGGATCGGCACCATCTGTTCGGCATTGGCATAGCTCAGGTACACGACCTGGGTGCTGTCGCCCCCGTTGAGCGGCGTGTCGAGATTGGCAACCAGTGCCTTGACCCGCAGCCGGCGCGCGCGGTCGCCCGAGATGAGGACCGAGTTGGTGCGCTCGTCGGCCGCAATCTTGTTGCCCGCCGCGTCATTCGCCGGTTGCAGCAGGGTCAGCGTTCGCACGACCTCCGATGCATTGGCATGGCTCATCGGGACGACTTCGATCTCGCTCTCGCTGGCCTGGTCGAGCCGGCGCACGATGCTCTCGATGCGGGCGACGTTGCCGGCGCGATCGGTGATGATCAGGCTCGACGAGCCTGGCGTGGAGATCATCTGGGCGCTCTGGCCGGCCATCGGTCGCAACACCTGGATGAGGTCCGCCGGCGCGACGTGCTTGAGCTCGATCACGCGTGTGATCAGCGCATCACTGCCTCCGCTCGCGAGGGTGCCGTCCTGGAGCGCGGCGGCTTCGGGAACGATCTTGACGATCTTGCCGGACGGTACCGCCGCGAAGCCATTCACCCGCAGCACCGAGAGAAAGACATCGTAGAGCTCGTCCTGCGCGAGCGGGCTCTGCGAGATCACGGTGACCTTGCCGGTGACGCGCGGATCGACCACGAAATTCTTGCCAGTCGCCTCGGAAACCAGACCGATGAAGCTGGTGATATCTGCTTCTTTGAGGTTCAACACCTGCGTGCCCGGCTGCCCGGGCGCGGGTTCGCCTGCATCGTAGGCGGGCGACTGCGCGAAGGCGAGCGGGCTGGCGAGCAGGGCTGCGCTGAGCGCAAGTGCGCGCTGCGTTGGGAGTGCGCAAAGCCTTGACGCAAATGAACGCAAAGGTGAGCAAAGGGGCGCAAAAAAAGCTTCCGATGCCTTTGTTTGCGTCCTTCTCTTTTCCACTTTGCGTTCCTTTGCGTCAAAAAAATTGGCGTGCCGACGAAGCGCGGCGCAAGACAAAGCGAGCTCGATCCACCAGGTGCGAAGTGCGTTCATTGAGGCATCCGGATCGCAGGTAGTGTTTTTTCTGTGCCGTTGCGGTTGACCGTCAGGGTCACCGCACCGGCGGTCTTCAAGGATTCGAGCGCGGCGATGCCGGCTTCGACACTGTCGAGGCGGCGGCCGTTCACCGCGGTCACGATGTCTTCGACGCCGAGGCCGGCCTGGGCGAGCTCTGCGCCGTACTGGCTGGAGCTCAAGCGCACGCCGGCGAGCTTGTTGTCGATCATCACCGGCAACACGCTGAAGGCCTTGGCCATCGAGGCGGGGTCGGCGATTGCCTGCTGGCGCACGGCCTCCCAGTCGACGGGTGCGCTGACCACCATCGGATTGACGGATCCGGGTGCCGAAGGCGGCATGTCATTCAGCCCGACCAGTCCGCCCGACGTCTGCGCCGGTGCGCTCATTGCGGCCGCGCGCGCGGCACCGATGGCCTCGGCACTGCGCTGGGTCTGGCGCAGCCGCAGGATTTCGACGCGGCCGTTCGCGTTGAGCACCACGCGATCGGGATAGATCGCCTGCACGCTCACGTTGTTGGAAAATGCATCACCGACCTTGTAGACCTTTTCGCTCGAGTCCTCGGCCGAGATCACTGCGCGTGCGAGATCCTGGCGATGATGCGAGTTGGTGCCCTTGAGGGTCAGCTTGAGCGCCGTATCGGGCGCGCCCGCATAGGGGCCACCGGCGGCATCGGCCGGTTGCCCAAACAGGTGGAATTGGGCCAGCGACACCGGATTGAGCACCAGGGCCGGCATGATGAGCCCGGTCTCGGCGCTCGCCGGCGCATCGGTCGGCGTCAGCGAGCTCCACAGCAACTGGACCAGGCGCAGGGCAATCCACAGCACCGCGGCTGCGATCACCAATCCCGGGAGCCAGCGACTTTGCGCCAACCTCGGCAAGGTGGCGCTCTGGTTCACGGCGTCTGTGGCTCGGTTGCCGCGCTATCACTGCGCGGGGCACCATCGCCGGCGGCCTTCGCCGCTCCCGAACGTCGTCGCCGCGGGCGTTTGGCAGCGGTCGGAGCCGACGTCGCAGCAGCATCCTTACCGGCTTCCTGCGGGTCTCCGCGACCCGGGGACGCAGCTTTCGGTGGATCTGCGCTGTGGGCTGACGTTGCTTGTGGTGGGTCTGCGCTGCGCGCGGACGCTTCACCTTCAGGACGCGGTCCGCGCCCACCACCACTGCTGCCGCGTGAGCCCGAGCTGCTGGACCCGCTGGACCCGCTCGAGCCACGCGACGACGAGCTCCGCCCGCCCGGACCGCCGCGGGACGAGCCCGGAGCGCCACGCGAGCCGCCCGGACCACCGCGCGAACCGCCACTGCCAGGACGACCACGATCGCCCTCGCGCCGCGGCCGGTACATGCGCAGCGGAGCAACGTCGGCAAGGATGTCGGCGCTGATCGATTCGACCGGAATGCGCTGGCCGATGTAGGCCTCGATGTCCGGCAGGCCGATTGCATAGCGTTCGCAGGCAAAGCTGATCGCATCGCCACTGGCGTCGAAGCGCGCGGTGCGGCCAATGCGGTGAACGTAATCTTCCGAGTCGTGCGGCAGGTCGAAGTTGAAGACGTGGCTCACGTCCGGAATGTGCAGTCCCCGGGCCGCGACATCGGTCGCCACCAGGATGGCCACCTCGCCCTTCTGGAAGCGCCCGAGCAACTGCTGGCGCTTGGCCTGCGGCACGTCGCCGGACAGGATCGCGGCCGGGAAGCCGTGCTTCTCCAGGCGCTCGTGCACCTGTTCGGCGGCGAACTTGGTGTTGACGAAGACGATCGAGCGTTGCGGATCCATGCGCGCAAGCAGGCCGAGCAGCAACGGCAATTTCTCGTCGCTCGCCGGGAAGAACACGCGCTGCACGACGCGCGCAGTGGTCACCGACTCGGTTTCCACCTTCAATGTCTTCGGGTTGTTCATGTGCTCATAGGCCAGCTCGAGCACGCGAAACGACAGCGTGGCCGAGAACAACAGGCCCTGGCGCTCGCCCGGCGGCGGCATCTTGCGCAGCAGGAAGCGGATGTCCTTGATGAAGCCGAGATCGAACATGCGATCGGCTTCGTCGAGCACTACGGCTTCGACCGAGCGCAGGCTGAAGACATGCTGCTTGAAGTAGTCGATCAGGCGGCCGGGCGTACCGATCAGCACGTCGACGCCTTCAGCAAACTGGGCGCGCTGCTTTTCGTAGTCGATGCCACCGTAGACGAGGCCGATGCGCAGGCCCGTCGGGCCAGCCATCACCATCGCATCCTTGTGGATCTGGATGGCGAGCTCACGCGTCGGCGCGAGAATCACCGAGCGCGGGTCTTCGATCCGGCGATCGTTGCGCGCGGGACGCGTCAGCAGCCGCTGCATCACGGTGACCAGGAAGGCAGCCGTTTTACCGGTGCCGGTCTGCGCCTGGCCGGCGACATCCTGCGAGTTCAGCGTTTCGGGGAGGGTCAGGGCCTGGATCGGCGTCAGGCGGGTGAAGCCTGAATCGCGGAGTCCCTGGGTCAAGCTCGGGTGCAGGCCCAAGCTGTCAAAATCAAGATCAGTCAGAATGCGGTCAGTCATCTCGGGGGCTTGCGAAGGTGTGAAGAGCGCCGCGGGCTCCATGAAGGCGCCGCATCGAGCTCGTTGTCCGCGCGGCGTGAGGCCACCGCCAAGCGCAGGAAATCCTTTTCATTCAACACGTTGCGCTGGTTCTCCTGAGTGTACGAAAAAAGCAGCGGCGCAGCGCGCCGCCCGCAGGAAAGGTTTTGCGCCAAGTGCGGGTTGAAAACTTTGCGGTACGCACCACACTTGGGATGTCCAAGGGGGTAGCCTCCCGGCGGCGTATGAGTGATCGCGCCCGCGTCGCATGGCTTTCAACTTGCGCGAGTTTATCCCATTCGTCCCCGTAACGCTGGAGGCACCCGTGAGCGAATCCATTCCCCACCTGAGCGCTAACGACTTCGAGGCCTCCGTGCTCAAGTCCGAGCTGCCGGTGCTGGTCGATTTCTGGGCCGAATGGTGCGAGCCCTGCAAACGCATGAACCCGGTGCTCGAAGAGCTCGCGACCGAACTGGCCGGCCGCATGAAGATCGCCAAGGTCAACGTCGAAGCGCATCCCGCCATTGCCAACCAGTTCCGTGTCCGCGGCCTGCCGACCTTCATGGTCTTCAAGAACGGCCAGGTCCAGGGCACGCAGATCGGCGCCGTCAGCAAGAGCCAGCTCGCGCAGTTCGTGAACAAGGCGATGTAGGGTTTTTGCTCCCCTCTCCCATGCTTTTGGGGAGAGGGGAGCTGTTAGGCTTCGCAAATGCTGACGAACTACTCCTCGCGGGCCGAGACCATAGCGGACGGTCCGCTTTCCACCTTCCTGGCTTCCGGGGGGAAGTCGATGAGGTCGACGTATGAGTC
>JANPJV010000164.1:0-21478 GCA_031425695.1 Rhodanobacteraceae bacterium
AGAACCTCCAGTGGGGCAACGCCATCTCGCCCGTGCTCGACGGAGTCTGCGCTATGCGCGGACGCTTTCCCCAAATTCAGGCGAGAAGAGTCCGCGCGCAGCGCAGACCCACCAGGAGCGCGGTACTCCAAATTCGATTCAGCCTCCCCTCAGCCCCACCGCAAATCTAAGCGTATGCTCGTCTCGCACCCGGGATAGACCCGGGCCGCGTCCAACTCAACCGTGAGGGATTCTCATGGATTTTGATTACCTGGTCTTCATTGGCCGCTTCGAACCTTTCCACAACGGTCATGCCTTCGTTGCCCGGCATGCGCTGACGCGTGCGCGCAAGCTGATCGTGCTGGTCGGCTCCGCACAGACCCCGCGGACCCTGCGCAATCCTTGGTCCGCTTCCGAGCGAGCGGTCATGATCCGGGCGGCGCTCGAGGAAACGGGTGACCGTCTCATCCTTGGCTCGATTCGCGACCATCTCTACAACGAAGCGCAGTGGATCGCCGGCGTCCAGCGCGCCGTAGCGGACGCCATGACGGCCGATGGCGCGCCAGCGAATGCGCGGGTCGGCATGGTCGGCCAGGACAAGGACGCGAGCAGCTACTACCTCGCCGAATTTCCGCAATGGCCGCTGCTTGATGTGCGTCGCAGCGAGACCTTGTCGGCGACCGACCTGCGCCGCTACCTGTTTGCGGCCGATGCGCTGCCGGGCGCCATGCGCATGCTCGAAGCCAACCTGCCGCGACCGGTCTTCGAGATGCTGGACGCTTTCCGCGAGACGTCTCCGGCGTACACGCAGCTGGTAGCCGAGCACCGCTTCATCGAGAACTATCGCGCCGGCTGGGCCAAGGCGCCCTACCCGCCCACGTTCGTGACCACCGACGCCGTCGTCGTGCACTCGGGCCATATCCTGCTCGTGCGCCGCCGCGCCGAGCCCGGCAAAGGCCTGTGGGCACTGCCCGGCGGTTTCATCCAGCACGGCGAGAGCATCCTCGACGGCTGCCTGCGCGAGCTGCGCGAAGAAACCCGCCTCAAGCTGCCGGTGCCGGTGCTGCGCGGGTCGATCAAGAACAGCCAGGTCTTCGACCACCCCGAACGCTCGATGCGCGGCCGCACCATCACCCACGCCTGGCACTTCGAGTTCCCCGCCGGTGAACTGCCGCCAGTCAAGGGCGGCGACGACGCCGACAAAGCCCGCTGGTTCCCCTTGAGCGACGCCCTCGACATGGGCACCCAACTCTTCGAGGACCATCTGCACATCATCGAGTACTTCGTTGGTCGGGGGTAAGAAAAAGCAGAGCTCTTATCCACAGATTTCGCAGATTTGCGCAGATTTTTTCCGGATGCGTGCGCGTCGCCGACAAGGAACCGACTGCACCATCGACGACTATGTCGAGCTTTTCTAATCGCTCTTAATCTGCGGAAATCTGCGTAATCTGCGGATAAAAAGCTTTTGCTGTACAGACACCCACACACCCCGCCAGCGGACAGACCGCCGGCATCACCGACGCGAAGGAGATTCCCGTCATGCAGCACTTAGACAACCTGATCCTCAACACCGACAGCTACAAGGCCAGTCATTGGCTGCAATACCCGCCGGGCACGGATGCGACGTTCTTCTATGTGGAGTCGCGCGGTGGGCAGTACGAGCGCACGTTGTTCTTCGGTCTGCAGGCGATCATCAAGGGCGCGCTGTTGCGGCCGGTCACGCATGCCGACGTGGACGAGGCGCGCGACTTTTTTGCGGCGCATGGCGAGCCCTTCAACGAGGCCGGCTGGCATCGCATCGTCGATGTCCATGGCGGGCGCTTGCCGATTCGCATCCGTGCCGTCCCTGAAGGCGCGGTCGTGCCGACCCATCAGGCACTGGTGACCATCGAGTCGACTGACGCTGAAGCCTACTGGCTGCCTTCATACCTCGAAACCCTGCTGCTGCGCCTGTGGTATCCGGTGACAGTGGCGACGGTGAGCTGGCATGCCAAGCGCACCATCCGCAAGTTCCTGCTCAAAACGTCGGACGACCCGGAGGGCCAGCTGCCCTTCAAGCTGCACGATTTCGGCGCACGCGGGGTGTCCAGCCTGGAGTCGGCCGGTCTTGGCGGCGCCGCGCACCTGGTCAATTTCCTCGGCACCGACACCGTCTCGGGCGTGCTCACCGCGCGTGCGTTCTATGGCGAGCAGATGGCCGGATTCTCGATCCCGGCCGCCGAGCACAGCACCATCACCAGCTGGGGCAAGGAGCATGAGGTCGATGCCTATCGCAACATGCTCAAGCAGTTCGCCCGCCCAGGTTCGCTGGTCGCGATCGTGTCCGACAGCTACGACATCTACCAGGCCATCGACCAGCACTGGGGGATGACGCTGCGGCAGGAGGTCATCGACTCCGGCGCAACCGTGATCATTCGACCGGACTCGGGCGAACCGGTCGACGTCGTCCACCAATGCCTCGAACGGCTGGAAGCAGCCTTCGGTAGCACCACCAACGGGCGCGGCTTTCGCGTGTTGAATCACGTGCGCGTGATCCAGGGCGACGGCGTCAATCCGGCGAGCATCCGCCAAATCCTTGAGCGCATCACGACCGCCGGCTTTTCGGCGGACAACATCGCCTTCGGCATGGGCGGGGCGCTTTTACAAAGGCTCGATCGGGACACCCAGAAGTTCGCACTCAAGTGCTCGGCCGCGCGTATCAACGGCGCCTGGCGCGACGTCTACAAAGATCCGGTCACCGACAAGGGCAAGACCTCCAAGCGCGGCCGCCTCACGTTGATCCGCAACGACGACAAGGATCTCTATCGCACTGTTCCGGTGCCGGCCGAGGTGGAACGCATAGAAGACATGGAGCTGCCAGCGGGCTGGCGGCATGCGTTGGAAACCGTCTACGAGAACGGCCGGCTGGTCCGTGACTGGAGCCTGGCCGAGGTACGCGCGCGCAGCCTGTTGGCGTTATGACGCCGTTGTAGCCCGGGTAAGCCGCAGGCGCACCCGGGAGCAGTACGCGTCGTCTTTCCCGGGTGCGGCTTCGCCTTACCCGGGCTACGGTCGGCCGATCCGACGTCTGCCTTGGATATTGCAAGGTCGGGCCGTCCCCATTTCCGAATTTTGCAATGGGCGGGACGCGCTGTCCCCTTTGTTTACGCCACGGATGAGTTGGCACGTCGTTTGCGTAATTGGCCGTGCTTGACCCACTTTTGGAGAATCACAATGAATAAGCTCACCCCTGAAGAACGCGCTGCCACGAATGCTGACCCGATCACGGGTGAGCCGGGTTCCCATCCGGTCGGCGCTGGTGCGGGCGCGGCAGCTGGCGGCATGGCCGGCGCGGCGATCGGTTCGGTCATCGGTCCGATTGGCACCACGGTCGGCGTGATCGTCGGTGCGGTTGCTGGCGCGATGGCTGGCAAAGCGGCGGCTGAAGCGGCTGACCCGACGATCGGCTCCGAGCCGAAGTCGCATGGCATTGGCACCACCACGGGCACTGCGGCTGGCGCCACCACGGGCGCCCTGCTGGGTGCTGCGGGCGGCCCGGTCGGCATGGTCGCGGGCGCGGCCATCGGCGGCGCGCTGGGCGGTGCGGCGGGTCATACCGCAGCCGAGAGCGTCAACCCGACGCCAGGTAACCCGGACTACCGCGGCGAGCATCCGGTGGCCAAGACCACCGGCGCGCTCGGTGGCGCGGTCGCCGGCGCGGCACTCGGTGCCGTCGGTGGACCGGTCGGCATGGTTGCCGGCGCGGCAGTCGGCGGCGTCGTTGGCGCGGCCGCTGGCCAGCGCGGCGGCGAGGCGGTGAACCCGCACGCCGAAGACACCTATTGGCGCGGTAACTACGCCAATGAGAGCTACGCGAGCGGCTACACGTACGAGCAGCTGCACCCGGCGTATCGAGTCGGCTACGAAAGCTATCCGCAGTACAAGGGTCGCCAGTTCGACGACATCGAGCCGGAACTGCGCAGCCGCTATGAGACCTACGGTTCCAACGTGCCGTGGACGCAGGCCAAGTCTGCCGCCCGCGCCGCATGGAACCGCGTCGAGCGCGCCATCCCGGGCGATTTCGACCGCGACGGCAAGTAACAGCGGTGCCGGTTGTTGGTGTCGGTTTCGGTAGAGCTTAGGGCGAAGGATCGCCGCCGGAACTGGCGCCAAGTTGCTGCAGGGTGAAGACGGCCGCGAAAGCGGCCGTCTTCTTTTGTGCGTGCGTCACCACGGGCCAGCTGCGAGGAATCTCGCCATAGCGAGTCATCAGGAAATCGTCTGCGCAATCCGCGCAGGAACGACGCCTTGGAGGCTTACCGTGAGCAAGTTGGTCGTCTATGCCGGAGAGGTTGTCGAGCGCCATGAAATCAACATCGAGGGCGGAAGCTTCTCGTCGACGATTCCCGGCACGCTGGAGAAGGTCCGACGCATCGAATGCTGGATAGGCGAACGGCCGGCGCTGGTGTTCGAGCCCTACTACGGGAGCGGACGACAACGCACGTCGAGCCTCATCTGGACGAGCACCAAGCTGCGTTTGAAGCTGCGCTGGCTTCCGTGGTTCATTGCCACCGAGGATGCTGAGCCGCTGCTCACCGAACTGATCGGGCCGCGCGACCGCCGAGCAATCATCTTGCTTCCAACGGACTTCGCCAGCCTGGGCGCACTCGCGGCCGGGCTTGGTTTTGGCAAGGATCTGTTGAACCTCGGCACGGTCTCCGTGCCAGTTCCGAGTCTTCCGAAACCTGGCGGAAAAGGTCCCGCAGACGCTCGCCTGCGTCCGGAGCTGGTGGGGGCGGAGGCACTGGGCAAGCCCGAGGACGCACCGCTGTGCCCGACCTTGCGTTTCGGGGCGGTTGCCGTCCGTGTGGACGCCATCGATCGACCGGATGCCCTGCTGCTGTTCCTGGAGGCCGAACATAACGGAGACATCGGCGCACGGATCCAGAACCGATTCGGCGACGGTGTGCGTGTGGTCGGACAGCAATTGCGCCAGATCCAGGCCGCCGAGCAGCTGCAAGCCGGCTACGACGCCGCGCGCCTCGAAAAGCGGGAGCACTGGCTGGAGCTCGGCGGGACCGCCGCGAACAACTTGCTGAGTCGCTGGATGGCGGACCCGATGGCGCTGGCCCTGGACACGCTGCGTGGCTCGAGCGGAGTCAGCTTCCTGCCGCTACCACCGAGTGACCAGCCATTGCGGCTGCGTTGGCGCGTCGGGCGCAGCTTGCGTCCGCTGACGCTGGATGCTCACCAGACGATCGGGCCGGAGCATTTTGAACGACCTGAAGGACTGGCGCTGCGCCTGAACCGGCCGCCGAGCTCGCCCGGCAATGACGGAGGCCATGGGACGTGGGTGGTACCGCAGGTCAATACGCACGCCGGGACGGACCTGGCGCTCAGCGCACGCCCGATCGACCCGTGGCGACCGCCCGACGAGGGCCCGGACCAGCTCAAGATCGACCCGCTTAAGTTCCTGCAGCCACTGACATCGGTGCGCGACTACGGCAGCGAGGCAAGCACCTGCCTTTTTGCAATCGAGGCACGCCGCAGCGACGACCTGGTCGGTTTGCGCCTCGGCAGCATGGACCTGTGGATGCCGTTTTCAGCAGGCGCGCCGCAATCATCACCCGGATCGGGTGGCTGGGTCGGCGTGTCCGCATTGCTCGAGGGGCTCCAGGTGGGACGCAAGTCCCGCCAGCGTGCAAACATCCTCGAGGCACGGGTATTCGCCAGCAACCTGCCGGTAGCGCGCCTGCTCCCGGGCAGCGACGACGCCTTGCCCGGCGAAGAAATCGTGGGTGCGGGCGTGCGCGACCCACTGCTGGTCGTCAGCTTCAGCGCGGGACCGCAACCCACCGCAACTGCGCGCCTGCAGGTCGCGGAGCACTGGGCGGCCGGCCGCGAGCGCAGCCTGAAATTGTCACTGATGCCGCCACCGACGGTCGTACCCGCGACAGCGCCGCCTGGCGCCAACCGCGCAGGCGCATTGCTAATCGATACCGGCACGCTGTTCGTTGCGCGCATCGATTCCCTGGAAATGCTCACGGGCCAGATTGGCGACAGCGAACAGCTCGCCAGCTATATCGAAGGCGAGGACGGTGCGCCACGGTGGCGGGTGGTGTGGCAGGACGATGCTGCCCGCGCGCTGCGATTGCCGCCACAGGTTCTCGGCGAGGAAATGGAGAAGGGCGGGCGCAAGCCCGACTCGACGATCGCGCCCGGCGCGCTTCTCGATTACCGCTTGAGCGTTCCCGCGCGAGTGGAGATCAAAGGCAGCGCCCTCGATCAGAACCTCCAGGAAAGCCTGTGGAACTGGCGGCAGGTATTCGGCTATCCGGGGCAGCGCGAGCCTGGTGCGGAAATCGTGCTGTCCAGCTTCGAGCTGCTGTACGGGCTCGGCGCGATGATCAACGGGCAAAGCACGACGCAGACGGTACGCTGGGTCGAGGCCTACGCGCGACGCGGCGATCTCAGTCCACTGATCGTGCTGGCGCCCGTCGAAGACGCGGCCGTTGCGCTGGATCGGCGCCTCGCTGCGCGTGAGCAGCATGGACGCCGCTGGGAGCGCACCCGCAGATCACTAGGACGCCGGCCGGCCCTGCTCGAACTGGAGCAGGATGGTCGCCGACCGCAGCCCGGTGAGAGCGTTTCGCGGCCACTGATCGACCGCGGCGTAAGTTTCCACGTGCGCCACGCAGCGGACCTCAAGTATCCGACTGGAGAGCGCCCGGCGGGAAGCGCCGCGCCGGACGGAACGCTCGCGGGTGGCGTCGGCTGGCCGTTTGAAAGCACCAATATCTACGAAGAAATCTGGCGCTCGCCCAATTCCGTCAGTGGCGAGCTCGGCGAGCCGGTGCTCACGGCGCTCGGCGGCTACGGCGACTACAAAGCGGCGTTTGCACTCGGGAAGAGCGTGATTCGCGGCCGCACTGCGCTCGGCCGCAGCGAAGTCGTAGCGGTCGAGCGCATCGGGCGCATCGCGCAATTTTGGCATCGCGCCAAGCACGTCATCGTCTATGAGCGCTCCACCCTGCCCTCCGAACAGATGGATTGCGAGCAGCCGCGCCACGCCGGGCGACCGATCGTCCGCAAGATGGACGAATACATCGAGATCCTGCAGCCGGAGCGCCGTTACCCCGAGAACGCAGGCACGGGAATGAGCAATGCGATGCTCAAAGGCGTACGCTTCATTTCGCGCCGGATTCCGGTGCTCAGCCGCTGGGGCCAGGATACGGCGCAGGGCTTCGAGGTACCTTTGTGGCATCCGGCCGCTGAGCCGCACAACTATCCGAAACCGGTCGTGATGGCGTTGCTCGCCGGCGACCCGCAGGCCGACGTGGCGGAACACCTGGCCGCATTCAGCGAACCGCAGAATCTGCGTTTTTACACCAGCACCGACGGCAGCCTGGACGCGGATTCCGACCGCTGGCCGCCATTCGCAAACATCGATTACGTCGACCAGCCGCGCCCGCAGCCGGACACCCTGCCAGCCATGGACCCGCAGGATGGCGACGCGCCGATACCCGATGCAGCGCTGGTCCCGGCGGGCTTCGAGCGCTTCACGCACCGACTCGACCAGGCCCTGCCGAGCAACTTGATGGCCGCGCGCGGCGACGCCGTGCTCAGCGCCCGGCTGGAGGCGATCACCCTGGTGCGTGGGCGCCTGTCGCCGGGAGCGCAGAGCCCGGACTTGGACACTCTGCGCACGCTCGGGAGCGCGCGCGAGTTGCAACAGCAAGTGCAATCGTTGGTTGAACGCGCGCGCGCCATTGCCGCCGCCGGAGAGGAGGACTTTTCCAAGCGCATGGCGCCGCTGTTGTCCGCCGCCAGCCATCTGCACCGTCAGGCCGCGGTGCTACAAGGCAGCTTTGTTTCTGCCGGATCGCATCTGCAAGCCTGGCAGCAACAACTTTCCGGTGCAGCCAGCTTGTGCACGCCGCTGCGCGAGCAGGCGCGCAGTTTCCTCGGCGAGCAGAGCGAGTCATTGCTTGGCCAGCTCGACCTGCTTTCACGGCGTTTGCTCGACAGTCTGCAGGCTTCGGGAAACACCGCCGTGGCCGAGGTCCGGCGCTGGGCCGATGAACAAGTGCAGGCACTTGAAGCCGCCCGCCGCGACGGGCTGATGGATCTTGAATCGCCCCCGTTCCGACACGGCTTCGAGGCGATCGAGAACAGCGCACGCGCAGCGCAGACCGCGCTCCGCGAGGCGCGGCGCGTGGCCTCGATGGCGTGGCAGCAAGCGCGGAGCGCGCTCGACAATGCGCTCGAGCCCTTGCCGGATCCGGGCCAGTTGCAGGGGCACGCAAACAGATTTCGGCGTGCGCTCGGATCCATCCTGGACCAGATCGAGGCCCACCTTGCGACCGAGGTGCCGCCACTGGCACGTCCCCTGATCGGCGAGCTGAGCAAGCGCATGCGCCAGCGGCTCGCAGGCTTGCTAGCACTCCCGGACCAGCTCGACCGCTTGATCGCCCAGCAACCTGATCCGGCTTCGCTCAAAGCTGCGATTCGCCAGTCGCTCACCGACGCGGAGACGGTGCTGCTGGCGCCTGATGGCCCATTCGCAGTCGCCGATGCCCATGTCGATCGACTCGCTGCGACCGCCGCGCGCTGGCTCGCGGCAGCCCAGGCCGAGGTCGACGGCCAGGTGGTCCGCTTGAGCCACTGGAGCGAGGCAGCAATGGCTGCGCTCGAGCGCGCGATTGCCCAGGCTGCCGTCGACGGTCAAGTCGGGCTCGATGCCTTGCGCGCACAGCTCGATGGCGAAATCAGCACGCTCAAATCGCGCCTGAGGCGGGCGCTGGGCGCAGGCCTCAACGCACTCGACGTCGAGATCCAGGAACTGTGTGCACACTGGGCCTCGATCTTCCAGCCGGTGGCCGACCTTGGAGAGGCAGCGAAGGACCGGCTCGCCGCGCTCGGCAACGAGCTCCAGGCACGACTGGCGGCACTGAACGTCGCCAGTGCGGAACAACTCGAGCTTGCCGCCGAGTCCGCCCGGCAATGGCTGGAACAACGCGGCGACGCGTTGCGTGAGCTCGCCGAAGGCACCGAGCAAGCCCTGAAGCGCCTGGGCCAGGCGCCGAGCTTTGCCGATCCCGATGAGACCCTGCGTCTGATTCGCGCGGTCGGCGAAGGCCCGCTGCTGCCCGAAATCCGCTTCAATCGCGACCGCGTGGCCTATTTCCTCGATGACGCGCGGCGGGCAATCGAGACCAGCCCGATGGCTGCGCTCGTCAATCGTGTGGACCAGGACCTGGCCGCCTTCGGCCTGCGCATCCCGACGCGCGAGCTGCTCGACCAGATCACGCCCGACAGTCTCAAGGGGCTCGATCTGGCGAGCATTTTCCCGGACTTCGCCGGGCTCAAGAATTCCGGCCTGTTCAAAGCGCTCGAGCTCCCCGAGATTCCGAGCGACAAGATCCAGCTGCGCCATGGATTCGACAAGGACAGCCAGACCGCCTGGCTGACGGCACAGGTCGAAGTTGACTTGCCCGGCGCAAGCCCGGTGTTTGCGTTCGGTCCGCTCGAACTCATCCTTTCGGCCGCCGCCTTTCGAGCCCACTCGCGACTGCATGTCGGCCTGGATGGCGTGCAGCGCAAGGAGACCGAAGGCTCGATCCAGGGCGACTGGACCTTGATGATCAGCAAGCAGCCTCTCGCGAGCTTGCGGCGCACGCGGCTGCGCTACACCGATGGGCGCCTGCGCTTCGAACTCGAGCCGAAGAATATCGAGCTGAATGAGCTGATCCGCTGGATCAGCGATGCGGTCCGAACCTTCGGCGGCGAGGAAGACGGCCTGCGTCTGGAGTTGATCGACGCCGACACGGGCGTTCCGAAAGGACTGCGCGCTGTCCTTGACCTGCCGGTGCCTGTGGTCGGCGCTGGGGCCGTGACGATTCTCGGGCTGAACCTCGGTGCCCGCTTCGAGCTGCGCTTCCTGCCGCATTTCGAGCTCGCGGTCGGTTTCAATGTTGCCAGCGAAAAACAACCCTTCGCGATCTTCATCGCCTTCCTGGGCGGCGGTGGCTGGCTCGACGCCCAGGCGCGCTACCTGCCCGATTCCGGGAAGCTCGGCAGCCTGGTCACGCTCGGCATCAGTGCCGGTGCCGGCGTGGGCCTCAATCTCGGGCCCATGCGCGGCTCCGTAGTCATCCTGTTGAGTGTCTTCGGGCGCTACCTGAAGCCCCTGGAGGACACTGCCACCGGTGGGCTCTCGCTCGCGCTGTCGCTGCTGATTCGCGGACACGCGACCATCTGGGGCTGGCTGCACATCGATGTAGTGGTGCTTCTGGTCATGACCTACCAGCCCAACGGGGCGCTGATCGGCACCGGCAGCCTGAGCGTGACCGTGCGCATTTCGCGCTTCTTCAAGGTGAGCTTCAGCACCGGCATCCGCTACGAGTTCAAGAAAGGATCCGGCGGCGCGCGCGCGCTGCCGGCGGCGACAAGTCGTCTGGCGCGCTCGGCTTAAAAGGAAAAGGTCATGGAAATCGAAATCATCAGCGAGCTGTTCCGGGTCCCCGAGCTGGACAATGTCGATCAGGGCGAGCTTGGATTCAGCGTGCAGTACAGCATCGCCGCTGGAGCAGCCGCGGACAACGCGCACTGGAAGCAGCGTCTGGCCGAAAGCGGGCTCAACGCGGTGGCGCCCTTCGCGAGCTGGCGCAATGAGGAGCTTGCGGTGGCGCTCGGGCGACCGGGCGCAGTGCCCGTCGCCGCCGCGATCCTGGAGACCACCACCACGCCAGACGCTTTTCGTCAGGCCCTCATTTACGCGCTCGAAGCTTACGTGTTGCGACGTGTGCAGGAACCCGGCGCCAGCTTCGCACTGGCCCCGGATGCAGGGATTTCCGACGGCCAGGACGGAGAAAGTGGCGAGGTCTACAACTGGCCGCGCTTCCTCTCCGGGCTGGCGGTGCAGACGGCGCCGGTCAATCGCGAGGTCTACGGCACCAACATGCTGCTGCGCGTCCGCGCCGCGGATGTCGACCTCACCGCCCCGCTATACGCGGTAGTCGGTTTCCGCCAGGGTGCGCTCGCGGTTCCGTTGCCCGCAGCCGCGGGCAGCCCCGCGAATGGCGAGGAAGCATTCGACTCCGGAGTTGACTTCGACGGCGCGCGCGTCCGCCAGCGCGCACTGCACCTCACGCAACCGACCGCCAGCGCATCCGGCTGGGTGCAGGCAGCGTCGATCGAAGACTGGTCACTGTTCGACCAGCAAATGAACGACCAGCTGCCGGTGGCGATGGCCAGCGCCCATCCGCTGCATCTGGGGCTCGAGCGCGCGGCCGCCGACCAGGAACAACTCGCGGGCGCCTTGCTGTTCGTGCGTTCGTATCTTCCGGGCAATGCAGCAACCACGCCGTGGCGCTGCTTGAACGCCTGCGTCGCGCATGCGGGCGACCGCGACCTCGAGACTGTCAGTCCGTCGCCCCTGATCAACTTCGAGGGCACGCGTGAGTTTCGCGACGAGCAAGGAAACGTGTCGCAAAAGCCCGTCGTTCTTTCCGGCACCGAGATCCGCTACGACTCCCGCTCGCTTTTCGATGCGCCAGGTGGCGCTGACGCCAGCCCGCTCGCAGGCGGCACGGTGAGCGACTTCGACGCACTGCTCGCCCTGAGCGACTCACAGAAACCGTGGAGCTGGGAGCCCCCGCTGGGCTTCGGCATGCAGGTCGAAATGGCCGCCTGCCTGATCGGCAACGGCGGCGCCCTGCCTCCTGGACTCCAGGATGCAGACGATCCGACCAAGCTCATCGCCTTCGACGAAAACTGGGCACCGCCGACTACCGGGGCCCTGGCACAGACGATCGTCAGCAAAGCTTATTTGCGACGCGTGGCTGTCGGCCCGTGTCTGTTCGACAGCGAGCTGGCGACGATCCCAGATGGCCACGCGCCGGCCACCGAAACCGACCCGCTGCTGTTGGCAGAGCGCACCGAAACGGCGATTGCTGAAATTGACGCCACGCTGTTGCCCCTGCCAGTCGCGGCGCACCTGAGCGATCTCGAAGCGGCCGCCATCCCGGTCCAGCATGCGCTGATGCTGCGCGTGGGCCGGGATCCGGGCGCGGATACGACGCGCGAACTGGTGCTCCGCGCGCCGGGCGTCGAATACCGCACGCTCGATCGCTGGCTGCTGGCTGACTGGAAGGCCGCTGACGCGCCCGGCCAGGCGCGCCTGGATGGCGCACTGACTGCCTATCGCGACGCGCAGTCGGAGCTTGCGGGCATCGATCTCAATGCGCTCGACACAGGCCAGCGCGCGAACCTGCGTTTCGAGGATCCCGCCATCGACCGCATTTTTCTGCAGTTGAGCGACAGCGTCGACGGGCCGGTCCAGACGCTGGAACTGGCGCTGAGCCGGACGGGCCAGCACGCTCCGGCGCCCGGACCGACCTTGGGCGAGAAGTGTCGCAACAGCTGGGGCCGCGGCGTCCGCCTGCGCCTGCGCATCGGCGCACAGACGCGCCTGCTGCACACGCCCGTTGGTGCTGACGATGATCAGGTCGTCGACCTTGAAGTCCAGCTCGACGCGATGGTCGCCCTGAGCATCTTGGTCGGAGTCGAGCGTACGCAATGGAGCAATCGCTTTCACCCCGACCTGCAGGACCGGTTCACTCCCGCGGGCGCGAGCGCGAGCCATTGGTGGTTGTCGCCGCGCGTATTGCGGGTCGAAACGGCGAGCGAGCGCATGCCGGGAAGCCGGCTGCTGGATGACCCAAAGGCCGCTCCGCAGGGAGGTCGCAGCAGCGATCTGTATCGCGCAATCAGCGTGGCCCAGGTTGGCCGCGACCTGCAGCTCGAGTATCTGCCACCGACCGATCCGACGGCCAAGAACATCCGCCGCTTCGACATCGGTGCGCAGCATTGGCGCTGGGATGGGCGTTCGGTCGACAGCCTGCCGCGGGCGCAGGGTGACCTCAACTCGCCGCCGCAGGCGAACAGCAGTGCTGCCACCAATACCGTCCTGTGGGAAAGTGTCCAATACCTGGAGCGAGCTGGCCGCGCCGCTGCGGAGATCGCGCGAGCGGTGCCGTATCGCCGCGCAGGCGCCGCGTTTCCAATGCACCGCGAGTCGGTCGCGGGCGACGGCGAGCAGTTCGTCCGCTTCAGCGCACGCGCCCAGCATCGCTACGAGGGCTTGTTTCGTACGCTCCGCCAATTCCGAGGGCTGCCCGCGCGAGGCGACTGGTCACTGCTCGTCGGGCAGGATCTTGGGTCCCGAGTCTACGACGACTATCTGCGCGGACGGCGCGCCGCCCTGCCGCGGCAGCGCGAGGTGCCAATGCCGGGCCTGGCGCTGCTGCTGCCCTTGTTCGAAGCTGTCGAAGCTGGCGACGCTCCAAGTGGTGCCGGCGACGTGCTCGCACTGCTCAACGAACCCTGGTTCCAGCATGGATTGGGCGAGCACCTGCAGGTGGAGATTGAGCCGATCGTCCGGCGCCTGTGTCCGGAAGGAGACGATCATTGGCCAGCGTGCGTGACTGTCGCTGACGAGCCACGCTGCGAACGGCGTACCGCGATCACGCGGATCGAATCGGGCCCGGATCCGCTGTTTGCAACCGTTGCATCGGTTCCCGCGGGCCGCTTGCCGGAACAGCGCGTGGCCGGGCCGTTCGGTCTGGGATTCGACCAGGCCATCGCCGCTCGGCGCCTGATCACGACCGCCTTTGCCATCAGTGCGCCCAAGCCGGCGGGCGCCTTCGAGATGAGCAAGCTGCGCATGCGGCGAGTGATCGAACCGCAGGGATTTGCTGACGCGCGGCCTTTCCCTGCAGGGGCGCAGGTGATCCTCGACGCAACCCAGCTGGCTCACTGGCATTCGAGCGGAGCGTTGCTGTTGGACCTCGATGGGGCGACGCAATTCCCGACGCTGCAATTGACCATCGGCGAGCTCGCACTGGAACTCCGCGCGGACGGCGTGAACCATGGCGCCGATGCCTATCCAGCGCTGCTCGCTGAAGGCCTGGGCAACGCCTTCGACGGCCAGCTCCGAATTGCATTGACGCGCGAATTCGCCGACCGGGCCGATGGTCAAAGCGGCCCCTGGTCACTGCGCATTGCGCGCCGCCACCGCCAGGGAAACGGCGTGGCATCGGACGCGGTCGCCTTCAGTCCCTGGCAAACCGTGCTGTCACTCGAAATTTCGCAGCCGGCACGTCCGACCGCTTTGCGTCTGCAATTTTCCAGGATCCCGGCGAGCACCCAGACACTGGTCCTGGATCCGCGCCACAGTCGCTGGACACAAGGCCGCTGGATCCAGTTCTGGCCGCGCCGCCGGTGCCTGCAAGCGAACGGAAAGCCGCTGCTCGAAAAGCACGATTGGGCCGCGTTGCGCATGCGCCGATCGCCCGGCGGGTGGAACATCGTCGACGGCGACGGACCGGCCCTAGCCCATGGCCTGGTCCGCGAGCTGGATGGATCGCAGGCGGTCGATGGCGGCCGCCTGTTCCAATACGTACTGCTCACCCGTCGCGTACGTGCGGCGGCCGGTACCCGTGCCGGTGAGATCTTCTTGTCGATCCTGATGCCGAGTGCGGCTTCGCCAAGCTTGCTGGAGCGGCACCCGGATACGCCAGCGGTTGCCGACACCGTGCCGGCCGACGAAATCCAGGCGCGAATCCTCTTGCTGCAAAGAAAGCCCGGGCGCAGCGCCCCCGGCTCAATATGGGAGCGATTGTTCCCGACCGCCGAGGGCGCTGATGCTGACCTGCGGATTCTCGGCATCTCGCCCGCATTGGGAACCACCGATTGAGGTGCGAGGAATCGGGCTCCGCCGGGACTAGAGAGAGACATCCCAGCGGAGTCCGACCGTGATCACCGACCTCATCCTCAGCCAGATCATGCGCAATGCTTCACAGCAGCGCCGAGCCGCCTCGCTCGCGCCATTGAATGCGGCCCTGGCGACCTACCAGATCAACACCCGCCTCCGCGTCGCTGCCTTCCTGGCGCAGCTCGCCCACGAATCCGGCGAGCTGCAGTTCATGGAAGAAATCTGGGGTCCCACCGAAGCCCAGAAACGCTATGAACCACCGAGCACACTGGCGAAGCGATTGGGAAACACCGAGGTCGGTGACGGCAAGCGCTTCAAGGGCCGCGGGCCAATCCAGATCACCGGGCGCGACAACTACCGACGCTACGGCGAATTGCTCGGCATCGACCTGATCGCCCATCCGGAACGTGCGGCGCTGCCTGAGATCGGCTTCGCCATTGCCGGCCTCTACTGGCAGCGCAACGGATTGAATGCGCTCGCCGATGCCGGGAACTTCCGCGAGATCACCCAGCGCATCAACGGCGGACAGAATGGCGCGGCGCAGCGCGAAGCCTTCTATGAGCGCGCCAAGCTGGTGCTGGCCGAGGTCTTCCCGGCGCAAGCCGATGCGCCTGGCGAATCCGACGCGGCCGACGAGGATCCGCTCGAGCGCGGGGACGAAGCGATACGCCCTTCGAGCTTGAAATCCGCGAAGTCGGCGACGGCCGCCATGTCCAAGAAGAAGAAAGCCACCGAGCCGGCGCGGGTATTCAATGTACGCCCAGACACGCTCGACTTCCGGGACTTGATGTACGTCCCGTCGCTGATCGAAGTGCCGACGCATATCCCGCTCGGCGATTACCTCGAGCATTCGGTGCCCATCCTTGACCAGGGAACCGAGGGCGCTTGCACCGGCTTCGGATTGGCGACCGTTGCCAACTACCTGCTGCTGCGTCGCCGGATCATCCCCGACAAGATCCCGGTGAGCCCGCGCATGTGCTACGAGCTGGCTCGTCGATACGACGAATGGCCGGGTGAGGACTACTCGGGATCCAGTGCCCGCGGCGCCATGAAGGGGTGGCACAAGCACGGCATCTGTGCCGAATCCGAGTGGCCCTTTGAGGCGCCGAATGATGATGGGTTGAGTGAGATTCGCTCGGCCGGTGCCCGCCGACGGCCGCTCGGCGCCTACTTCCGCGTCAACCACAAAGATGTCGTCGCCATGCACAGCGCGATTGCCGAAGTCGGCATCCTGTACGCGACCTGCGTCGTCCATTCGGGATGGCAAAACGTCGATGCGAACGGAATCATCGAACAGTCCGAGGGCATTCTCGGCGGCCATGCCTTTGCCATCGTTGCCTACGATGAGGAGGGCTTCTGGATCCAGAACTCGTGGGGATCAAGCTGGGGTCGGCGCGGCTTCGCGCGCATCAGCTACGACGACTGGCTGGCGAACGGGACCGACGTCTGGGTTGCGCGCCTCGGTGCGCCAGTCAGCCTGCGGCATCTGCAGTCGGCCGCGACCGCGCATGCCTCAATTGCAGGACAATCCTCAGGCTACTCGTTCCAGGACTTGCGGCAACACATCGTCAGCGTCGGCAACGACGGTCGCCTCAAGCCCGGAGGCGACTACGGCCATACGCCCGGCGAGCTTGCGCGCGTGTTTGAGCACGACATCCCGAGAATTGCGGGCAACTGGGCAAAGCCTCGCATCTTGCTGTATGCGCACGGCGGATTGACCAGCGAACAATCCGCGGTGCAACGGCTGGCCGAATACCGGCCGGCTTTGCTCGACAGTCAGGCCTACCCACTCGCCTTCATCTGGCGCACGGACTATTGGACGACCGTCAGCAACCTGCTGGCCGACGCCGTGCGTCGCAGGCGCCCGGAAGGCCTGCTGGATTCGGCCAAGGACTTCATGCTCGATCGCCTGGATGACGCACTCGAGCCGCTCGCGCGCACGCTGACCGGAAAATCGGTCTGGGATGAAATGAAAGAGAACGCGCTCGCTGCCAGCACCCAGGGCGGTGCGGCCGTGGTGGTCGCCGACCATCT
Organism: Rhodanobacteraceae bacterium; assembly: GCA_031425695.1. Classification (GTDB taxonomy): domain Bacteria; phylum Pseudomonadota; class Gammaproteobacteria; order Xanthomonadales; family SZUA-5; genus JANPJV01. The sequence goes on from JANPJV010000164.1 coordinate 16,769, forward strand.
CGCACGGCTGGCCAAGGCCATGCCGGGGCTCGAGATTCACCTCGTCGGCCACAGCGCCGGGTCGATCCTGCTGGCACCGATGGTGAAACTGCTCAATGACCGTGGTCTCGCCATCGAAAGCTGCACCCTGTGGGCACCGGCGTGCACCGTCGAGCTGTTCAAATCGACTTACCTGCCGGCGCTGCGGTCGCAAAAGCTCAAAGACATGGCGCTGTTCGTCCTCCGCGACAAAGCCGAACAGGACGACGACTGCGCCAAGATCTACAACAAGTCGCTGCTGTACCTGGTGTCGAATGCTTTCGAGAAGAAAGCCCGGATTCCGGGCTTCCGCGATGGTATTCCCATTCTCGGCATGGCCAGGTTCATCGATGCCGAGCTGCGCAAGACCCTGGACGCCGCGGGCGTGGACGTTGTCCTCGCACCCAACAACGAACCCTGCGGCTCGACCAATGCCTCGCAGGCCCAGCATCACGGCGATTTCGATGACGACCTGAAGACCGTCCAGGCCACGTTTGCCAGGATTACCTCCCCAACTGCGCCCGCACCGTCGAAAATGATGGCCGGCGCCGTACCCCAAACTGCGGCAAAACGTGTCGAAGCCGAAGCCGGTTCCGCCAGGCAGCCCGCATTCCAACCTTCGAGCGCCTCCTTGCGCGAACAGCGACAGCAGATCGAGCGCAAGACCTGCTGACGGTCAGCAAATGGCCCCGGAGCAATCCGGGGTCAACCACCCGCCGCTTGAAATTCGACCGCATAGCTTGCAGGCGCGGCAGACCCGCATCGGACCTCGACCTTCGCCTTGCCGAGATCGAGCGCCTCACGCGCCACGACCAGGCTGACGTAGCTGAACTCATCCGCATTCGCGAACGCACTCAACGGTGCCCGGCCCTCCTGGAGGAGCCGAACTTCCGGGGCACAGGCGTCCACCACGACGACTGGCGCCAGCAGGACGACAGCGCCCTTCGCGGGAAGGCGGACCACGGGAACCGCCGAGATATCGCGGGTCTTGTCGACGTAGGCCAACGTCGCCATTTCCATCCCATTGGCCGCGGGTGATCGCGCCAGGTAGCCGGCGCCTACGCCGAGCACCAGCGCCAGGCCGGCAGCCAACGCTGGTGAAAACAGGTACGGCCGGCGCCGCCCCGCGAGCGGGGCACTCTGGATGTCCACGACATTTTGTACCGGGCGCGCTGGCGCCGGAGGTGACTCCGCTGTTGCGCTGACCTCGACGGCAACGTGTGGCTCTTCACCGACAACCGGCGGCTTCAGTGCAGCGGCCAGCCCCATCTGCAGAGCGGTATCCGCGTCGACGATCTCAGCGAGGTCTGGCCGTTCAATCAACAGCAACTCGAACGCCTCGGCAGCTTCTGCCTCGAGCTCGCCATTGAGATACGCCCGCGTCAAGAATTCTTCAAGCGGAGTCATCACAGCGCCTTTTGCTCCTTTGAGAACAAGAGCCCTGGCGGCGACGATCCCCGCAGCATTCCCGGTTGCTCGTTCATCTTCGCCAACAAACGCTCACGCATCCGACCACGCGCCCGCGAGATCACGCGATCAAACTGATCTGCCGCCAACCCCAGTTTCTGCATCAGCTCGGGCTTGCCCAGCCCATCGACGTAGTAGCCGATGATCAGCTCCCGATCACGATCGGTCGGCAACTCATCGAGCACGGCCATCGCCAGCCCACGCAGCTCGTGTGCCTCGAAATTCTCGAGCGGCGTCAACGGTCGCTCGTTCCAGACCCCCTCAATGTCCGGAAGCTCGTCAACCAGCGCCAGCTTCGGCTTCGCACCTTGCGTCGCCACCTTGTTGCGCGCCACCTGATACACATAAGCCGCCAGCGCCGCCGGCTCGCGCAAACGCCCCGCCCGCACCGCCAGGATCACCGCAATCACCACCTCCTGCGCCAGGTCATTGGTGGTATCGACATTGCGCGTCAGCCGCAGCAGCAGCGCCCGCAGGCCGGGGACGCAGCGGAGGACGTCGTGTTCGGTCAGGGCAAGTTCGGATACACCGACGTCTGCGTGCGACTGTTCCCCCTCAAGCATCAGTTCCCGCCCGTCTCGCGCCACTTGCGTAGATACTGCCAGATTCCGTGCGCGTCCCTGATCAGATTGGAATCGTTGCTGGAGTCAATTCCCTCGGAAAGCTGACAGCCGGCCAAGTCAACAACGGATCGTATGGGGACTCAAGTTGACGCGCCTCGGCTCGCATCTTGGAAATAATCTCGTTCAACGAATACCGGTGATACTTGTCCAGGTAGAGGGCCGCGACCCCAGCAACAAATGAGCAAGCGCCTGATGAATCCCCAAAATCCTCCGTCCGACACCTATTTCCAGGCTCCGTTATCACCGTCGTCGTGAGAAATCTCGAGGGACCCAACAAGAGATCGCTATCAGCTCGGGCTGCGTGGGTCAATCCACTGAGCCTGTGATTTGGAATTTCCACCCCACTTTCCGACTCGACGTAGCCGCTGACCGGTATCACTCCGCTGCATGCTGCTGGATAGAGTACCGCGTTGAACGGATGATTTCCCGCCGCGCAAAACAGCAACGCCTTGTTGTCATTCCGCAATCGCCATGCCACTTTTGACAGCGCGTCAATATCGCCCCCGCTGGATTCAATTTCACAACGAGTCGCACCTAAACTAAACGAAATAATCTTCGCGCCACAGGCATGCACCGCCCAGCAAGCCAATAGCAGCAACTGAGCAGTCGCCACTGCGCCGTCTTCAGCGCCAGGAACCACCTGCCCTACAACGAGATTGCAATCTGGTGCCACACCGATTCTGGGCCCGCATTCATCGCTGGCGGCAATCAGGCCCACGCAACAGGTCCCGTGACCGTTGAAGTCGTCCGGAGGGCCGCCAGGGTTGACAAGACTTTCAAACCTCGCTTTTTTGCCTGCGTTGACTAACGCTGTATGAAGAAAATTTGCACCGCTGTCGATTACAGCAACCGTCGCTCGTTGACCAGTCCGAGCGGGCCACCCCCCTAACCGTTTTAGATACCATGGGACCGCCCCGCCTGAAACTACCGCTGGGCTCGACCTTATCCATTGCAGCGGCGCATTTCCAGATGGCTTAAGCCGTCGTGACCCGAGAAATGATGACGCCTTCTGCATTACATTGGGCATTCCAATAGCGATTCCAAACACTGGATCCAGGTAAATCCCGTTAGAATCCAGCACATCCAGCAGGGTGCACAAGCCACCGGGATTATCGAACACCGATGGGGTGACTATGTTAATATCAGCGTTTGCGGAAGCGGCGTCAGCCCAAGCAACTTGGTCTGAGACAGCTATCGTCAAATCGCCGAATCGTAGCATCCGCGGCCCTCCCCTGATTCAATATCTAAGGATATTCCGGACCATTGTCGCCGTCCCCTTCTCCCGTCTGGCTTGCAGGAGCGACGCAATCAGACACACTGGAGAATGGCACGACATTGTAACCAACACTGGGCTTGTGTCCACTATTTGCAGTGTCGTTGGTCTCGTAGAATTCAAAATGAAACCGCTTGCAGACAAACGGGGCGGTAGCTCTCTTATGCTGGCACGCGGAGTAGCCATGATGGGTTCCAGAATCACTCACCCGAAATGCAAAGTACTCTCCGACCGTAGTCTCCTTACCGGCCAAATCAACTTCGTTAGCCGGACCACGCATCCACAGTTTGCTGCCATCCATGGTCAACTTTCCTTTACCGACCAATTGCCACTTCCCACCGATTTCACGCTTTTGCTCTACCTCAATCGAGCCATTAGATTGCAACGTAACGTACATTCGATCATATTGATAAATCTTGATTGAATTTCCGCCGATAGGAAATTGCTTGACGATTTCATAGTTCTGACGGGGAGCAGTAACAATGTCTGCAATGCCAAAGTCCATTATAGGCAACTTGTATGACTTGCTCTGTATGAGCCGACAATGAGTCGGCAATCTCCCCTCCGACAGCGTCTGCCCGATCGCGGGTGATATTTGTAATGTAATCGCAATAAATGTTGACAGCGTGACTGATAGTTTACGACTCATACGAATCTCCCTTTTCAACAATTGGGCGGTAATGATTTTGCCTATGGATACTCAGGCCCATTGTCGCCATCTCCTTCACCGGTTTGAGGAAAAGGCAGGGCGCAATCTGGCACCTCAGCAATGGGCTTGACATTCGCTCCCAGACTTGGCCGATGTCCTAGATTTGCAGTATCACCGTTTCTGTAATACTCGAAATGAAATCGCTTGCAAACAGGGGAGGCGTTTGGCGCAGTGTGCATGCACTTTCCGCTGCCAAAATAGGTTCCGGCATCAACTGCGCGAAACACAAATAGTTCCCCGAGTATTTCAACGCCATTTGGACCGGCATGCCTCACTGGACCGCGCATCCACAACTTGCTACTGTCCAGCATGAGCTCTCCAGTTCCGATTATATTCGAGTTGCCTGATTTTGGTCGTTTTTGATCAACCCGAACGGAGCCTGTGGTGGGCAGTAGTGTGACGTAAAAAAGATCGTTGCCTTCGATTTGGGCTCCCCAAACGTTTCCAACGATTTCGTAGTTTTCCCTGGGGGCAGTGACAACGTCTGCTATACCGAAATCCATTATCGGCAGAAGGGTACCATCGCCTCTCGCGATCAGGCGGCAATGGGTAGGCGCTCTCCCCTCAGCAAGAACTTCTTCATGGGCCCTCGAAGCTGGTGCCATAGATGCAGATAACAC
>JANPJV010000165.1:0-18901 GCA_031425695.1 Rhodanobacteraceae bacterium
GGGGCGCGTTGGTCGCCTTACCGGAGCCCGCCCCTCCGCGCGGGCGCCTTCCACTGGGTGGGTCCGGACCTTGTCCGGACGCTCCTCGTCACGTGCGCAACAAGCGGCCGGACATGGTCCGGACCCACGTAGAGCACAGGCTCGCCCACACCCTGAGCAACCACGAATCAGGTTCAGAGCGAATTCAGCCCCAAGCCCCAGAATCAGCCGCTCGCACCACCGCCACCACGGAAGCCACCATGCACCTTCTGCGCAACGCGTTTCTCGCGACCATGCTGTTCATGAGCTCCGTCGCGTCGGCATTTACGCCCGAGAGCGGCACCTGGATCAACAACGCCGAGCCAGGCAGTGGCTTCCTCATCGAGGTCCAGGACAACTTCCTGTTCTTTGCCGGATACCTCTACGCCACTGACGGGCGGCCGATGTGGTACACCTCCCAGGGCACGCTCACTGGCAATGCGCGTTTTGTCGGCACCCTGTCGACCTTCGCCAATGGCCAGTGTCTGGGCTGCATCTGGCGCCTGCCCACCGTCTCGGTTGGCGCGGGTGGCCCGATCGAAATCATCTTCGACACTGAGGTGGCCGGACGGCTGACCTTCGGCGGGCGCACGATTCCGATCACGCGCTATGATTTCTACCTCACGCGCACCGCCAACGACGTCAAGACCGAGATGTACCTCGGCGAGTGGCAGACCATCATCGACTTCTCGGCCAATACCAGCATCGGCTATCCGTTCTACGGCGATGTGTGGGTATTCGACCAGGTCGACCGCGCCCCGAGCCCGGACATCTTCGACGGCTGCCGTCCGTTCAACTCGCTGGAAGGCCGCTGCACCTCGGCCGCGATTGCCGCGCACGACGCTTCCGGCTTCTACCAGGCCAGCAGCGGCGATCACTACATCGTGGTCAATGACGACAACACCAACTTTGCCTACTACGTGGTCAAGTCCGGCACCTACCAGTTCGACGGCATCGTCAAGATCTGTCCGAAGTCGCTGAGCAACGCGATCACCCAGTGCCTTGGCTCGTCGAGCTATCGCTCCTATCCGGTGCGCGGATTCCGCACCGCCAGCCGCACCTTCGTAGCGACCGGCGCCGGTCCCAGCGACAGCGAAAAAACCGTCGCGCCCACTGCCCGCCAGTCCCTCGCCAGCATGGTCGCCAACGCGCCGGAAGGCATGGACAACGCTGCGGTCAAGGCACGCTTCGGCATTGACCTCGGCAATCTGCCGGTCAAGGAACTCGAGGCACTGACTGCGCGCATGCGCTGAGCGGTAAAAGGCGAAGCAAGAGCTTTATCCACAGATTACACAGATGAGAAGCCGATTAAGGCTGAAGCGGATTGAAGCTTTTTCGGGTCAAAGCGTCGCTGTTAGCTGAGGTGATGCAACGAGCCCAATAGTGCGACATGGACGTCGCACAAATGTTGATTCGCGAGGTTGGCGACGGCGGCCTCCAGGCCACGAAAGATCTAGCTGTAATCTGCTCTTATCCGCTTTTCATCTGTGTAATCTGTGGAGAAGGCTTTTGCTTTGCTGGTGACCTTGGCTTCTTTCCCCGCCGACCAAACCCTCCCGATCCACGAAGCGCTGCCTGCCCTGCAGGCGGCGCTTTTGGCGTCAGCGCGGGTGGTGTTGGAGGCGCCGCCGGGGGCGGGGAAGACGACGCAGGTGCCGTTGGCACTGCTCGACGCGCCGTGGCTGGCGGGCCAAAAGATCCTGATGCTGGAGCCGCGGCGAATTGCCGCGCGGGCGGCGGCGATGTTCATGGCGCAGGCCCTGGGCGAGGCGCCGGGACAGACGGTTGGCTATCGCATCCGCTTCGAGGCGCGCGTTGGGCCGGCGACGCGGATCGAGGTGGTGACCGAGGGCATCCTGGCGCGGCTGATCCAGGACGACCCGACGCTCGAGGGCATCGGTTGCGTGATCTTCGACGAGTTCCACGAGCGCCATCTCGCCACCGACCTCGGACTGGCGCTGGCGCTCGATGCGCAGTCCGAAATACGGCCCGACCTGCGCATCCTCCTGATGTCGGCCACGCTCGATGGCGAGCGCCTGGCGGCGTGGCTCGATGCCGAGCGGGTGGTGAGCGCCGGACGCAGCCATCCAGTCAAGGTGGAATACCTTGCCCCCAAGCGCGAGGAACGGCTCGAACAACATCTCGCCCGTGGCGTCGAGCAGGCACTGGGCGCCAGCGACGGCGATGTGCTGGCCTTCCTCCCAGGACGACGAGAAATCGATCAGGGCGCGCAGGTTTTGGCGCAGCGCGTGGCAGCGAACGTCGACATCGTGATGCTGCACGGCGAGCTCGCTATCGAGGCGCAGGCGGCCGCGCTCGAACCGGCCGCGCTTGGACGGCGCAAAGTGGTGCTGGCGACCAATGTGGCGGAGTCCAGCCTGACCTTGCCCGGCGTGCGCGCGGTGGTCGATTCGGGGCTTGCGCGCGAGCCGCGCTTCGATCCGAATGCCGGCTTCACCAGCCTGGAAACCGTGCAGGTTTCCACCGCTTCCGCAGTGCAGCGTTCGGGCCGCGCCGGGCGCCTGGGGCCCGGCTATGCACTGCGTCTGTGGTCGTCCGAAAAGCGCCTCGAAAGCGAGCGTCGCGCCGAGATCACCGATGCGGATCTCGCGCCGCTGGTGCTGGAGCTCGCCGCCTGGGGCGGTGCCAAGCTGCGGTTTCTCGACCCTCCGCCAGTCGGCCATCTGGCCCAGGCGCGCGAACTGCTGATGAGCCTTGGCGCCATCGACAGCGACGGCCGCATCAACGCGCATGGGCGCGCGCTGGTCGGCATCGGTACGCATCCGCGCCTCGCGAACCTGGTCGTCCATGGGCGCCGCGACCCCGCGGCCGGACTGATCCCAGAACTGCTGGCCCTGCTGGAAGCACGCGATCCTCTGGTTGGCGAAGAACGCTTCAGCGAGGACTGGCGGACGCGTATCGACGTGTTGCTGGCGTGGCGGGCGCGGCGGCCGGTTGGTGGCGCGTCGGTGGGTGCGCTGCGCGCGATCGACTTTGCCGCGCGCGAATGGCGCCGACGTCTGCGGCTGCCGGAAGCACCGACATCGCCGTCGCGCCATGCGGTCGGCGATCTGCTGATTCACGCCTTTCCCGATCGCATTGCCTATGCCGAGAAAACCGAGCGTTACCAGCTTGCCGGCGGCCGCGGTGCCGCCCTGCGCCTGGGATCAGGCCTGACGGGTGAGCCGTGGCTGGCAATTTCCGATCTCGACGGCAGTGTGGCCGATGCGCGCATCCGTCGCGCTGCACCGTTCGATCCTGGCCTCCTGGAAAAGCATTACCCGGAGCGTTATCTGACGTCGAGCGAGCTCCGGTACGACGCCGCCACGCAGTCGGCGCAGCAGCGCGTCGAGCGCCGCTTCGGGGCGATCGTGCTCAGCCGTCGCGTCGAGCCAGCAAAAGATCCGGAGGCGGTACGGACGGCGCTCATCGGTGGTGTGCGCGCGCTGGGGCTGGCCAGCCTGCCGTGGACCGAGGCGCATGCGCGTTGGCGTGCACGCGTCCAATGGCTTGCCGACGCGCTGCCGGATGCCGGACTGCCGGACTGGTCGGATGCCGGCCTGCTGGCCATTGCCGAAGCGTGGCTCGCGCAAGCTCTCGACGGCGTCACCCGGCTCAGCCAGATCCGTGCCGACCGCCTCGGCGAAGCCTTGCTCGGGCAGCTCGACTGGCCGCAGCGCCAACTGGTCGAAAGTGAAGCACCCGATGCACTCACTGTACCGAGCGGGATGTCGCGCCGCCTCGAATATCCGCCGGGCAGCCCGCCCGTGCTCAGCGTCAAGTTGCAGGAGCTGTTCGGCCTCGCCGACACCCCACGCATCGCCCGCGGCCGCGTGCCCGTTACCCTGCACCTGCTCTCGCCGGGCGGCCAACCCATGCAGGTCACCCAGGACCTCAAGGGCTTCTGGGACCGCACCTATCCCGAGGTCCGCAAAGAGCTCAAAGGCCGCTATCCGAAGCACCCGTGGCCGGAAGATCCGTGGACGGCGACTCCGACGCATCGGGCCAAGCCGCGGGTAAGGTGAAGCGGTCTCGGTTGTCGGTTTCGGATGAGTGACAGGCTTTCTCGCGCACCGCTCATATCCGAAACCGAAAACCGAAACCGAAACCCCCCTGTCAAGTCCCCTTTGCCATACGTCAAGCTACCTTGACATGACAAGTTTGCTTGACTATGGTGCCGCAACGCTTCGGAGTGGACGCGATGAGTACCGCGAGGTTGGCTGCAGCACGTCGTTATCGAATCCGATTCTTGTCGGCGATGGTGGCCTATGCGGTGACGATCCTGTTGCTGGTGCCGATGGCGAAGGGCGATCTGCCGTTGTGGTCGAAGATGCTGCTGATGCTGGTCCCGGTGGTGCCGGTGCTGGTGGCTGTCAGTGAAATCCTGCGTTATGTGCGCAGTCTCGACGAGCTCGAGCAGCGGGTGCAGTTCGAGGCGGTGTGCGTCGCCGGGGTGCTGACGTGCCTGGCGACGTTCGCCTGGGGCCTGCTGGAGATTGCCGGGCTGCCGAAGATGCCGGTGGTGCTGGTGCTGCCGCTGTTCTGCGCGCTCTATGGCGGGGCCACGGCGATCGGTTGCAGGCGCTTCCGATGAGCGCCGCGCCATGAACAATCGTCTGCGGGTCCTGCGCGCCGAACGCAGCCTGTCACAGGCCGAGCTCGCCGATGCGTTGGGCGTTTCGCGCCAGACCGTCAATGCCATCGAGACCGGCAAGTACGACCCGAGCCTGCCGCTCGCCTTCAAGATTGCGCAGCTGTTCGAGCGCGCGATCGAATCCATTTTTCAACCTGAACAGGAATCGCTTCCCCATGAGTGACAGGAGCAGTTCGAAAAACCTACTGCGCGGGCCGATGGCTGCGTTGGGCGGTGCGACGCGTCTTGCCTATCTACGTGATATGTCTGCGTCGCTCCGCTCCGTCCGCCTTGCCCTCGGCCCGCTCGCTACGGATTTTCAAACTGCTCCCAGGATCCGACCGGCGCTGCTCGCGCTGGCCTTTGCGGCGCTGGCGCCATCCGCGCCGGCGCGCACGCTCGGCCAGATCGACTTCGTCAAATGCGAGCTGCCGGTGGTCGGCACGCGTCCGACCAATCCGATCAACGCCGAATGCGCCACCTTGACCGTTCCCGAAAACTGGGCGGCGCCGGAAGGCCGCAAGCTCGAGCTGGCGATCGCATTCGTGCCCTCGCGTTCGCCGAAGGCAAAGCCCGACCCGGTGTTCATGCTCGCCGGCGGCCCCGGCCAGTCGGCGCGCGAATCCTGGCGCACGGTCGCGGGCGCTTTCCGCAATATCCTGGCTGATCGCCACGTGGTGCTGCTTGACCAGCGCGGCACCGGCGCGTCCGCGCGTTTCGACTGCCCGAGCGACGAGGATGAGGAGCTGTCGGTCACGCCACCGCCAGAAGTGGTCGCGTCGCTGTCGCGCGCGTGCGTTGTCGCGGTCGCCGAGAAATACGATCCACGTTACTTCACCACCGAAGACGCTGCGCGCGATCTCGAGTTCGTGCGCGAGAAGCTCGGCGCGCCGCAGCTCAACCTGGTCGGCATCTCCTACGGCACGCGCATGGCGCAGATCTACTACAAGCGCTATCCGGACAAGGTGCGCACCCTGGTCCTGGACAGCATGGTGCCGAACGAGCTGATCCTCGGGACCGAGCACGCGCAGAACCTCGAAGATGCGCTCAAGGCGCAGCTCGGGCGCTGCACGGCCGACTCCGAGTGCGCAGCGAAGTTTGGCGACCCGTACGCGACCTTGAAGCAGCTTGGCGCCGAGCTCGCGGTGAGCACCCAGCGGGTCAGCGTGCGCAATCCCCGCACCGGCGAGGTGATCGACCGCGCACTCAACCGCGGCGCGCTGGCGATGGTCGCGCGCATGTATGCGTACTCGCCGGAAACCATGGCGCTGCTGCCGGTGACGCTCGCCGAAGCCCGTGCCGGCCGCTTCGAACCCTTGCTGGCGCAGGCACTGATGATGGCCGATGACCTGGGCAGCCAGATCAGCATGGGCATGCATTGGTCGGTGCTGTGCACCGAGGACGCAGCCGGCTATGCGCCACGTCCCCAGGATGCCGACAAGCTGCTCGGCCAGGACTTCATAGAGGTCACCAAGGCCTGGTGCGACGCCTGGCCCAAAGTCCCCGCAAACCCCGATTTCCACGAGGCCATTTCCGGCGATGTGCCGGCGCTGCTGCTCTCCGGCGAATATGACCCGGTGACGCCGCCGCGCTATGGCGACCAGGTTGCCAAGACCCTGCCGAAGAGCCGCCACCTGGTGGCGCCGGGCCAGGGGCACAGCGTCATGGGCCGCGGCTGCCTGCCGCGCCTGGTCACCCAGTTCATCCAGGAGGCCGATGTGAGCAAGCTAGAACCCAAGTGCCTGGCTGAGCTGTCGCCGGCGCCTTTCTTCCTGAACCTGTCGGGAGCCGCGCCGTGATCGAAATTGAGAACCTGAAAAAGACCTTTGGTGCGGTGAAAGCCGTTGATGGCGTCAGCCTGCGCGCCGAAGACGGCCAGATCACCGGGCTGCTTGGCCCCAACGGTGCCGGCAAGACCACCACCCTGCGCATGCTCTACACGCTGATGAAGCCGGAGGCGGGCCACATCCGTGTCGATGGCATCGACATCACCAAAGACCCCGACGGCGTACGTCGTCGGCTGGGCGTGCTGCCGGATGCGCGTGGGCTCTACAAGCGGCTGACGGCGCGCGAGAACATCGAATATTTCGGACGCCTGCAGGGCCTCGACGAGGCGCGCCTCAAGTCGCGCACCGATGCACTGATCAAGTCGCTCGATCTCAGTGACATCGCCTCGCGGCGCACCGAAGGCTTCTCGAATGGCCAGCGGGTCAAGACCGCCATCGCACGCGCGCTGGTCCACGATCCGCGCAACGTGATCCTGGACGAGCCCACCAACGGTCTGGACGTCATGGCCACCCGCACCCTGCGCGAGTTCATGCGCGGGCTGCGAGCGGAAGGCCGTTGCGTGCTGTTTTCCAGCCACATCATGCAAGAGGTGGCGGCGCTCTGCGATCGCATCATCGTCATCGCCAAGGGCCGCGTGGTGGCCGCCGGCACGGCCGATGAGCTGCGCGCGCAGACCGGCGAACCAAATCTCGAAGACGCCTTTGTCAAGGTGATCGGATCAGAAGAAGGACTTTCCCTGTGAGCCCCTGGCAGATCGTTTTTTTGAAAGAAGTGCGCGAGAACCTGCGCGATCGCCGCACCATGATCAGCACCTTCGTCTACGGCACTCTGATGGGCCCGGTGCTGTTCGCCGGGTTGATCTCGCTGGTGATCTCGGTCCAGCTCGAACGTGCCGAGAAACCGCTGGAGCTGCCGGTGGTCGGCGCCGAGCACGCGCCTAACCTGATCGCCTGGCTCAAGGGCCGTGGCGTGCAGATCGAAGAAGCGCCAGCGGATGCCGAGAAGGCGATTCGCACGCGCAACGAGGATGTGATCCTGCGTATCCCCGCCGAGTACGCGACGCAATGGCGCGCCGGTCGCGCGGCCACGCTCGAGCTGATCGTCGACCGCTCGCAGCAGAAGGCGGAGCAGGCTGTCGGGCGTGCCGAGCGCCTGATCGCCGAGTACGGTGGGACCACTGCGACCCAGCGCCTGGTGGTGCGCGGCATCAGTCCGGAAGTCATCCAGCCGGTGCTGATTGCCGACGTCGACCAGTCGACCCCGCAGAGCCGTGGCGGCTTGCTGCTGTCGATGCTGCCGTACCTGTTGATCCTCACCGTGTTCGCGGGCGGCAGCTATCTCGCCGTCGACGCCACCGCGGGCGAGCGCGAACGCCAGTCACTCGAGCCCTTGCTGATCAATCCGGTCGGCCGGGGCCAGATCATGAGCGGCAAGCTGCTCGCCACCGCGGCGTTTGCGCTCGCAGCATTGACCCTGTCGTTGATTGCATTCGCGCTGACCTTTCCCTTCCTGCCGGTCGAAAAGCTTTCGATCGCAATCGCGATGGGGCCGCTGCAATGCGCGCAGATGTTCCTGATCGTCGCGCCGCTCGCGCTGGTCGGTGCCGGCCTCCTGACCAGCGTTGCGGCCTTCGCCAAGAGCTTCCGCGAGGCGCAGACCTACATCACGCTGCTGATCATCCTGCCGGCGATCCCGTCGATGCTGATGGCGGTCAACCCGGTCAAGCCCGCCGACTGGATGTACGGCGTGCCACTGATCAGTCACCAGTTGCTGATCGAGCAGACCGTCCGCGGCGAAACCCTGGTGCCCTGGCAGCTCGCCACCTCGATCGGCGTCACCCTGCTGGTCGGCATCATCATCGCCATGATCGCTGCCCGGCTATATCACCGGGAACATCTGGCGATCTCGGCTTGATCGCTGGTGTCAACACCATGAATTGACGCAAAGGAACGCAAAAGGGAGCAAAGGGACGCAAACGAAAGCGCTTACTTAGGCTCTCCTTTGCGTCACTTTGCTCCCTTAGCGTTCATTTGCGTCGAAAGTAATCACTTGGGTGATTGCCGACCTTTTTGCTTGGTCACATCGCGCAACGCACGCGCCATCGCGGCGTCGTGCTGCTTGCGCTCGCGGCGGGCGACGGGAGTTTCGCCGGCGCGGTTGATCTCGCCGCTGAGTTTCAGCCAGCTGTAGAGGCGCACGGTGGCGAGCTCGCCGCGCTCTACAGCGGCGCGGACCGCGCAGCCGGGTTCTTTTTCGTGGCAACAGTCGCGAAAGCGGCATTGCGCAGCGAGCGCTTCGACGTCGTCGAAACCGGCCTCGGCGAGGTCTTCCTCTCCGGTGAGCTTGATCTCGCGCAGCCCTGGCGTATCGATCAGGCAGGCACCGCCCGGCAAGGGTTTCAATGCGCGCGAGACCGTGGTGTGGCGACCGCGGCCATCGCTCTCGCGGACGGTGCCGATGGTCTGCGTCTGCGTACCGAGCAAGGTATTCGTCAGGGTCGATTTCCCGGCACCTGAGGAACCAATCAGCACCGCGGTCTCGCCAGCCTGCAACAGGGCAGCAAGCGCTTCGCAGCTCTGCGCCGACTTGGCGTTGACTGCATACACACCGGTGCCCGGAGCGATCGCCTGCACCGACGTTCGAAACTCTTCGACCGCCTCGACCTGCTGGTCGGCCTTGGTCAATACCAGGCTCGGGCGGACGCCGGTTGCGCTGACGAGCGCGAGATAGCGCTCGATACGCCGCAGGTTGAAGTCGCGATCGAGCCCGGTAATGATCAGTACGTGATCGATGTTCGCCGCGATCACCTGCACCGCGCGCGTCTCCCCCGCCGCCCCGCGCGACAGCGTCGAAAAGCGCGGCAGCAGGGATTCAATGATCCACTCGCCCCCATGCCGCAACGCCGCAATGCACCAGTCGCCCACACACGGCCGATCACTGGTGTCACCCACCTTGTGACGCAACTTCGACAGCGATTTGGCCGGAAACGTAGCCGCGCCATCGTGGATGACATAGCTCGAACGGTGCTGCTCCACGATGCGCGCCAGGATCGCATCCGCCGGCACCACGAGCTCAGGCCAGCGATCGGCGCGGAAGCCGATGCGGGAGAGCAGGTCGAGGTCGAGGGCAGAAGTCATGGCGCGCGGATTGTACGCGGGCGACGTTACCGTTGCGCTTCATAACGCCCGTTATCGCGAGCTGGAGAAAAGGCGGTAGGGGAAGGACACCGAAGGAAAGGCAGAAAGGAAATCGAAGGGAAGCGAATTCAAATCGAAGAGGCCCACGTTCCGGAAAGTCAGTACAGGGCCCAAATGCTAACCACCCATCTTGCTTTCCTTAGATGTCCTTTCTGCCTTTCCTTCGCTGTCCTTCCCGTCCCGCTCTTTTCGATCTTCAATCACCCCGCCGCCGTGTCCGCCGGTACGGTGACGCCTAGGCGTTTGTGCATGATCGGGCTGGTGGTGGTGTATTGGAGATGGACTTTTTCGCCGGGGTTGAGGCGGGCCTTGATGGCGAAGGCGGCGAGGGCGGCTTCGTGGAAGCCGCAGAGGATGAGTTTTTTCTTGCCGGGGTAGGTGTTGATGTCGCCGACCGCGTAGATGCCGGGGACGTTGGTCTGGAATTTTTCGGGGTCGACCTGGACCTGGTTCTTGTCGATGCCGAGGCCCCATTCGGCGATCGGGCCGAGCTTGGGTGAGAGGCCGTAGAAGGCCAGCAGGTGATCGAGCGTCACCACGCGCGTGACCGAATCGCCGCCAACGACCGTGACCGCCTTGAGCGTTCCATCGGCAGCATCGAGGCCGGTGACGTTGCCGACCAGGAACTGCATTTTGTGCTCGTCGCAGAGCGCGCGCATTTTCGCCACGGACGCGGGTGCTGCCTTGAACCCCGAGGAGCGATGGATCAGCACGACGCTGTGCGCGATCGGCTGCAGTGCGAGCGCCCAGTCGAGCGCCGAATCGCCGCCGCCGAGGACGACCAGGTCCTTGCCCGCGTACGCTTTCGGATTCTTGACCGAGTAGTGGATCTGCTTGCCTTCAAATGCGTCTGCGCCCGGTACCGTGACCTTGCGCGGCTGGAAGGCACCCAGGCCCGCGGCGACGATCACGGCGCGACAGCGAATGCTGGTGCCCTTGGCGGTCGTCACCTGGAAGTGCAGCTCGTCGAGCTTGGTGACCGCGCTCACTTCCTGGTCGAGGTGGTACTCGGCATGGAAAGGCTCGATCTGCTTGAGGAGGTTGTCGGTGAGCTCGCGACCGGTGCACACCGGCAGCGCCGGAATGTCGTAGATCGGCTTGTCCGGATAGAGCTCGATGCACTGCCCGCCCGGTACGCCAAGCGCATCGATGAGGTGTGCCTTGATCCCGAGCAGCCCGAGCTCGAACACCTGGAACAACCCCACCGGGCCCGCACCCACGATCACCACATCGGTCTCGATCGTCATCTTCAACATCCCTGTCAGCAAGCCAAGCCGCCCATTCTCGCCGAAGGCGTGTTGAACGCGGTAACTAGGTGCGCGCTGGCCGGCTTGACCGCACGCATGGACAATGGAAAAAGCCTTGACGCAAACGAACGCAAAGTGGGCAAAAGGACGCAAATAAGGCGGCCTGGGCATTGGCTGTTTTTGCGTCCCTTTGCCACTTTTGCGTTCATTTGCGTCGAAAAGCCGGTGTTGGGAGCCCGCGGGGTGGGCAAGCTTGCGCGCGGCCGGTTCCGGCCGCTACTGTCGAGCTCGTTTTCACTTCGGCTGGCTGCACATGGAAGTGCCGTCCACACACTTGGGAATCGATCCGCGCCGTTTCGTCGGCTCGGGCGTGCCGTCCGGGGTGACGTTGGATCCCCAGGATGCGCCGGCGCTGGCGCGGGAGATCGATGCGCTTTGTGGGTTGTTGAAGCGGCCGGTGCCGGCGCAGATCGTGTTTACGGCCGAGCTCGCGTTGCGGGTCCACGAGGAGCGCGCTTTGCTCGGCCTGAAGCGCCAGCGCACCCTTGGCCTGGGCTGGCCATTGCTGTTCATGCTCGATGCCGACGAATTGCGCGCGGCGCTGGCGCTGGCGTTGTGCACCGATGGCGTGTGCCTGCCGCCGGAAGTGGCGACGGCCGACCCATTGATCGCGAGCAAGCTCGGAGCGCCCCTGCTCGCGCGCACCCTGAGCCGGTTGTATGCCGTCACCGCGCTCGCCCAGGACGACTGGCTGGTGCAGTTGCTGCAGACCGCGCGCAAGTCCGAGCAGGTCGCCGATGGGGGCCTGCGGACCCTGCGTCAGGCCATCGAGACGCGTGGCCGTGCCGACTGGCAAGGTACGCTCGACCGCTTTCTCGGCAAGGAGAGCAGCGCTGCGGCGGCCGCGCGACTGTTGGCCCTCGGCGGGAGCGATGTACGGGGCGGCAGCCACCGCAATGTCGCCCAGGCCTGGCTCTGGGAAGGCCTGGTCGAACGCCTGACCACGGCGCTGGAGCGTAACTTTGCGCAACTGCTGGCACCGGCGTGGGCGGCGGAGCACGCACGCTGGGCGACCGCGCGGATGCGCGCAGGCGAGCTCGAAAGCGCTCGGCGGACACGTGTCCTGGATGTCGCGGGTCAAGTCGAGCTTGCCGGTTTGGTCGAACAATTGGTCGGCGCGCGTGCTGCGCATGCGCTCTACCGGGACCTCTACACCCGCGAGCGCCGGGTCGATGTCGCGCTCGGCATCGCCCGCACGCTCGCGGCCTTTGATCCGCCACGCGCGCGCCCTTTGCTGGAAAAATTGAGCGCAAGTTCGCACCCGCTTGCGGCCGACGCTCGTGCGCTCCTTGACGAACTGCCGATCGCCAGCGCCCCCAGGTCCAGGCAGACTAGTGCCAACGACCCACCGAACTGATACCTTGAACCGGGAAGCGCTCGCGCACGAACTGGAAAACGAACTGCTGTCGACCATCCCCCTGACGCGCACCATGCAGATCCGCGTGCTCGACTACGACGGCACCACGCTGCGCCTTGCGGCGCCGCTCGAACCCAACATCAACGACAAAGGTTGTGCTTTCGGCGGCAGCCTCGCCAGCGTCATGACGCTTGCTTGTTGGGGCCTCGCCCGCAGTGCGCTGGCCGAAAGCGGGCATGAGGCTGACATTTACGTGCAGGATTCGCATGTCGAATACCTGGCGCCGGTGTGGACCGAGATCGTCGCCTGCGCCGAGCCCGCGGCCGGCAAATCACTGGCAGACTTCGTCACCATGTTCCGCACCCGCGGCAAGGCACGCATCAGCCTGACCGCGCGCGTGGATAACCTAGGGGTCGAAGCGACGCGCCTCAGCGCCCGCTTCGTCGCCAAGAAACGGGAGGAGAAATGCGCATGAGAGCGATGACCTGGCTGGCCCTGCTGTTGACCGTCGGCCTGCTCGGCGGCTGCGCGACTGCCAAGAAAGATGACGGCCTGCGCGCGCGCATCTGGCACTACGCGGCCGCCATCCGCTGGAACGAATTCGAGAAAGCCTCGACCTTCATCGACCCGGCGGTCCTTGAGGAAAGTCCCTTCGACGAAGCGCTCGCGGCACGCTGGAGCCAGATCCAGGTGGCCCGCTACGTCGAGGGCGCGCAGTCGGTCGACGCCGAGGGTCGCGTACTGCAGACCGTGCAGATCGAGATCATCGACCGCTCCACCCAGTCCGTCCGGAACATCGTCGACCGCCAGCGCTGGCGCTTCGACCCGGCCGCCGGGCAGTGGTGGCTGGAAACCGGCATGCCGGACCTGGATGCGGCGAAGTAGCGGTAGCACTCGTGGGTTCGGACCTTGTCCGAACGCTTTTGCCGGGGCGCGGAAACAGCGCCCGGACAAGGTCCGGACCCACGCAAAGCGTAATCACCCGCTTCGCTTCAACGCCAACGCCACCAGCCGCGCATTCAACCGGTCCCGCCAAGTCGCGGGCTGGTCCAGTCCCATCCGCACCAGGTAGGGCTCCTCGGCCGGGCCCGGCGCTGATCCGAGCGCCGCGAAAATGGTCCGCACCCGATCCATCGGCTTGCCGGTGTTCCCCTTGAGCCAGCGCAACGCGCGCAGCAGGCGCTCCTCGGTCGGGTCGAAGTCTGATCCGAACGGGAACAGCGGAAACAATCCCTTGGCCTTGGCGGGCGCGAGCTCGGCGGCGATGCGTGCGGGCGTGTTGCCGCGGTAGCTCGCGGGAATCTGCCACGCCGGATCGAGCTTGCCGGCCGCCTTGGCGCTCGCCGCGAGCGCGTCCTGGAAGCGGGCGTCGGCGATGCCGAGCAGGCGCTTGATGCATTCCTCGTCGGTCTGGCCGCGCAGGTCGGCGACGCCGTATTCGGTCAGCACCAGGTCGCGCAGATGGCGCGGGATGGTGGTGTGCGCATAGTTCCAGACGATGTTGGAACGGATTTCGCCAGCGGATTCGCGGGTGGCGCGCAGCATCAGCACCGAGCGCCCGGTTGGCAGTGCGTGCGCCATCGCGACAAAGTTGTATTGGCCGCCGACGCCGCTGACCACCTGGCCGCTGTCGAGGCCATCGGACACTGCGGCGCCGAGCAGGGTCTGCATCATGCAGGTGTTGAAGAAGCGCGCTTCGTGGCGTTGCGCCAGGTGCAGCGATTCCTGCCCGCCGTACAGCTCGTTGATGTGCGAGACGCGGGTCATGCAGAGGCCCTCGTAGTCGCTGCCTTCGAGGCCGCGCAGCCAGTCGTACAGCGCGTGCGAGCCCAGGTAGAACGCGCCGTGCAGATAGCGCCCGTTGCGCAGCTCCACGCCGTCGATTGCACGGCCGAGTTCTGTGCGCGCGGCGCCCTCGCCGAGGGTCGAGTCGAGCAGCTTGCCGTCGGGCAGGCGCACGGTGTCGAAATCGGCGAGACGGCTGCCGATCGGCAGCAGGCCGAAGCCTTGCAGACACGCCACGTCGTCGGCATCAAGGCGGCGCGGATAAACCCCGGCCTCGATCAGCAGATCGACGTCGCTGGCCTTGAGCCACGTGCCGAGCTGGCCGCGGTTGAGCAGCTTCTGCAGCGGCAGGTGGTCGTAGACGCGGCGCTTGAGGATGCCGGCCTTGGCGAGCTCCATGAAGCCGTCCATGACCATTTCGCTGGCGCCGTAGAGACCGTGCTCGAGCCCGCCGAGGCCACCGATCTTCTGCGCGAGCAGCCGTTCATGCGCGTCCAGCAGCGGTTCGACGGTGGCGCGATAGGTCGGATTGTCGACATTGCGCAGGCGCAGCCCGTAAACCAGCGCATCGGACAGCGCGCCGATGCCGATCTGCAGCGTGCCGCCATCCTTGACCAGCGTGCTCGCGACCAGCCCGAGCGCGTACTCGGCATCCTCGACCGGCGCCCGCGGCAATGCGAACAGGCGATGATCTTCATCCGCGCATTGCAGGATGGCGTCGAAGAATTCCGGGCCGACTTCCGCGTCGTTGCCAAGGTAGGGCAGCGCCGGATGGACGACCCCGATCACCGTGAGCTCGCGGCCCTCGGCGCGGAGCCGTTCGGCCAGGTCGAAGGTGACGTCGGTGTTGCACGACAGGCTGTAGCGCGGCCCATCCTCGCTGTCGCGCCGCGCCACCATCTGCACGACGAAGTTGACGCCGGCCGCGGCCACATCGCGGGCCACATGGGTGTAGTTGACGCTGGTGTAGTTGCGCTGTGCCTGCGCGCGCCCGAGCATCGATCCCGATTGCAGGTAAAACTCGCTGATGGTGATGTTCGCCGGCACGTTGCCGCGAGCCAGATCCTTCAGGTACGCGAGATCCGGGTAATGCTCGCCCCACCAGCGCAGGGCGAATGGCCCGAGGAAGCGCCGCTCCAGGTCGCTGCCGGGATTGGGTCGCGCCAGCGACAGCGCCGTCAACAGCTTGAAGCGCACCGAGTCATCCGCCTTCGCCGCCGCGTACAGCGCGTTTAGCAGCCGATTCGGCTTGCCGAGCCCCAGCGGCGCCGCCAATGTCCAGCGCGTCCCTAGCCGTTCGCGCACGAATGCGACGGCATCTTCGATTCGGGTGAGGTGGATGGGCATGGGTGTCGGTTTCCAGTTTCGGTTTCGGAAGAAGCTCTGTGGCGGGCTTCCATCAAGGTGAGGGACACACTACCGAATCCGAAACCGAAAACCGAAACCGAAACCGAAACCAGCACTACTGCATCACCACACGCCTTCCCCGCATACTTACCCCATGCGACCGCAATCTCCTCCTCCGCTTCCCGCCAAGGCGCCGGGTCTGCGTGACTATGTCCGAGCCGCCTTTACCTGGCGCTGGAACATCCTTGCGCTGGCCGCCGGCACTGCCTTTGCGATGCTGAGCCCCATGCCGGAAGCGATCTTTCCCTTGTTGATCGCGGGCGAGATGGCTTACGTGGCGGGCTTGATCTCGATGCCAAAGTTTCGCCGCTCGGTCGACGCCAAGCTGCTCGGGCGCTCGCCCGATTGGCAGGAAAAGGAAGACGATCCGCAGCGACTGATGGCGCGCATCGTCTCCGAGCTGGCGCCGGGGCCGAGCGCGCGCTTTCGCGATCTCAAGGAACGTTGCCTGCGCCTGCGCCGCATTGCCCGTGGCGTGGCGGCGGGTGCGCCGGAAGCGCCGGAGGCCGATCAGCTGCGCGGCACCGGTCTCGACCAGCTGCTCTGGGTCTTCCTGCGTCTGCTCTATGCCCAGCAGGGCTTATGGAAATTTCTCGAGCACACCGATCGCAACGCGCTCGAAGCGCAGCTCAAGGATCTCGAAGCCCGGCGAACCAAACTCGGCGAGGCCGCGGACGAACGCATCAAGCGCTCGCTCACCGACGCCATCGCCACCACCACCATGCGCCTCGATAACCTGAAATCGGCTGAAGGCAACAACCAGTTCGTCGATCTCGAGCTCGAGCGCATCGAGTCCAAGATCTTGGCCTTGAGCGAAATGAGCGTCAACAATCAGAACCCCGACTTCATCAGCACCCAGGTCGACGACGTCGCCAACTCCATGGCCCACACCGAACTCGCCATCCGCGACCTCAACGCCATCACCGGCCTCTCCAGCAACATCGGCGAACCACCGCGGATGCTGGAGACGCAGTAGGCAAAGCAAAAAGGCCGTATGGGAAGGAAGCGAAGGAAAAGCAGAAAGGAAGCGAAGGAGAGCAAACAGGTCGGTCAGGAGCGCTTCCATCAAGTGACCGGCTTCACCTGACTTCTTTGGTTCACAGGAGAAGCGCGAGTCCACTCGCTACCTCCAAAATCTTCTCTTGCCTACCTTCGCTACCTTTCTGCTTTTCCTTCGATCCCTTCCCGTCCCGCTCTTTCCTCGCTTTATCGAACACCCAACGAGATCCCAGATGCCCCTGCTGACGCTGCAAGATGTCGACTATTCGGTCGGCGGTCCTTTGTTGATCGAAGATGCGGTCTTGGCGATCGAGCCGAATGAGCGGATCTGTGTGGTGGGGCGCAATGGCGAGGGGAAGTCGACCCTGCTTAAGCTGATTGCGGGCGAGATCTTGCCGGACGACGGGCGGATTGCGCGCAACGAGGGCCTGCGGATCGCGCGCATGCCGCAGGAGGTGCCGCATGGGCTCGAGGGCACGATCTTCGATGTGATTGCCGAGGGCGCGGGCGAGCCCGGGCGCATGTTGGCCGAGTATCACCATGTGAGCCACGCAGCAGTGGTCGATACCGAACGGCTGTCGGTGCTGCACGAGGCGATCGACGCGGCGCAGGCGTGGACGCTGGAGTCCCGCGCGACGGCGGCCATCGAGCGCCTCGGGCTGCACGAGGACACGCTGTTTTCCTCGCTTTCCGGTGGCATGAAGCGGCGCGTGCTGCTGGCGCAGGCGCTGATGTCGGTGCCGGACCTGCTGTTGCTCGACGAGCCAACGAATCACCTGGACATCGAGGCGATTGGCTGGCTGGAAACCTTTCTGAAGGAGTTCTCCGGCTCGATCATGTTCGTCACCCACGACCGTGCGTTCCTGCAGGCGCTGGCGACGCGGATCGTCGAGATCGATCGTGGCTCCATCACCAGCTGGCCGGGTGACTACCAGAATTATCTGCGGCGCAAGGAAGAGCGTGCGCATGCCGAGGCGCAGGCATCGCTGCATTTCGACAAGAAGCTCGCCCAGGAAGAGATCTGGATCCGCCAGGGCATCAAGGCGCGGCGGACGCGCAACGAGGGTCGGGTCACGGCGTTGAAGGCGATGCGTCGCGAGCGCGCCGCACGCCGCGAGCAGCAGGGCAAAGTGCGCCTCGAAATGGCCGAATCGGCATCGTCTGGCAAGCGCGTGATGGTGGCCGAGAACGTCAACTTCAGCTTCGGCGAACGCGTCATGGTGCGGGATTTTTCGACCACCATCCTGCGCGGCGACCGCGTCGGCCTGATCGGCGCAAACGGGTCCGGCAAGACCACTTTGCTGCGCCTGCTGCTCGGCGAGTTGCAGCCCGACTCGGGCGAAATTCGCAGTGGCACGCAGCTCGAGATTGCGTACTTCGACCAGCACCGTTCGCAGCTGCGCGAAGACTGGAACGCGCTCGACAACGTCGCCGAAGGCCAGGAGTTCATCGACATCGGCAACCGCCGCGTGCATGTGCTCGGCTACCTCCAGGACTTCCTGTTCAGCCCCGAGCGCGCGCGTGCGCCGATCACGCGGCTGTCCGGGGGCGAGCGCAATCGCTTGCTGCTCGCGCGCCTGTTCGCACGCCCGTCGAACCTGCTGGTCCTCGACGAACCGACCAATGATCTCGACATCGAAACCCTCGAATTGCTCGAAGAACAGCTCGCGAGCTACAACGGCACGGTGCTGCTGGTCAGCCACGACCGCGCATTCCTCGATGCGGTGGTGACCAGCACGCTGGTCATGGAAGGCAATGGCGAGATTGGCGACTACGTCGGCGGCTACAGCGATCTCGAGCGGCATCGCGCGGAGGCCGCAGAGATGGCACGCGCCCCGGTCAAGGCCGTTGCACCATCCTTCGCGCCGGCCGCCACCGCCGCCAAGAAGAAGCTCAGCTACAAGGACCAGCGCGAGCTCGAACTTCTGCCCGCCCGCATCGATGCGCTCGAAACCGAAATCGCCAGCCGCAATGCCGCCATGGCCCAGCCGGGCTTTTTTGCGCGCGACAGCGCTGCCGTGGTTGCCGACCAGAAGCTGCTGGCCGACAAGCAGGTCGAGCTGGAAGGCCTGTACCGGCGCTGGGGCGAGTTGGAGTAGCGCTTCTGATTTGGAGTGCGGCGCTCTGCGCCGCTTTGCTTGTGGTGGCTCTGCGCTGCGCGCGGATGCTTTCATGTTCAGACCGAAGAGCGTCCGCGCATAGCGCAGACCCACCACCAGCAACGGCTCAGAAGCGTCCGCGCACAGCGCAGACCCACCACCGGCAACGGCTCAGAAGCGAGCTGGAGTAGTGCTCCTGATTTGGAGTGCGGGGCGCATCGCCCCGTTTGGTGGTTTGGTTCAATATTATAAAAACAAACAAAACGGCGCGGGGCGCCGCACACCAAAAAAAAACCCTCCAGACCTCCCAA
>JANPJV010000166.1:0-2333 GCA_031425695.1 Rhodanobacteraceae bacterium
GGGGGGGGGTGGGGGCGTGGCGGGGACGCAATCCCCGCCTTATGATCAAAAGAGCCCGCGCGCCCCCCCCCCCCACCACCAGCATACGAGTCCCCGCCGTGCGCAAACCCACCAGAAGCAGCCCCCTGCCCCGCCAGCACCCCCAGGCTCCCCAGCGCGGCCTCCGCGACACGCAGATACGCCGCATGACTTTCAAACATCGCGCGCTGGAACGCAGCGTGCGTGTTCGCAGTCTGTTCCTGGGCTTGCTGGAAGGCGTGGAAGAACGCATCCAGCACCGCTTGCGGCTTTTGTAGCGTGGAGCCTGCTCCACTGCTTTTTGCTGTCGGTTCTGACGGATAAGCGGGCTGGTTCACAGGGACCCTTATTTGATTTGAAGGTGGCGCAATCGCGGCTGTAGCCGTTCTCAAAGGAGCAGGAGCCCTCTCGGCTGTAGCCGCTCCCACAACAGCAGGTCCCACAACAGGCCCTCCAACAGGAGAAACAGCCGCCGCTGCCCGCGGCGGATTGGGCTTCGGCAACGCCCTGGCGCCGCCCGGCGGCGGATAAAGCTTGCCGTAGTTGCTGCCGGTGATTGCCAGGGCGTGCTTGCTCGGCTTGCTCGGCGCCGGCAGGCGCTGGTCGGCATGCAACACGTTGAGGTGCAGCGACCGGCCGCTCGCGGCCAGGCGCGCGAGTGCAATCAGCAGCGATTCGACGCCGTCGCGACCCTTGCGATCGAGGCTGACCATCTGGTGCGGGCGCGTGCCGAGAATGGCGCCGACCAGTCCGCCGAGAACCGCGGACGGACCGACCTCGACGAAGCTGCGCACGCCGGCCGCGTACATGGCTTCGATCATTTCGACGAAACGCACCGGACTGGCAATCTGCTGGGCCAGGCTGCCCCGGATCGCATCCGGCGTGGGCGCATGTGGCGAAGCGCTGGTGTTCGCATACACCGGCAACTGCGGTGAGGCGAAATCGAAGCCGCCCAGGAACGATGCGAACGGCGCACACGCCGGCGCCACCAGGCTCGAATGAAATGCGCTGGCCACAGGCAACCGCTTGCCCGCGATACGTTGCGCTTCGAGCGTGCTCTCGAGCGCGGCAAGCTCCGTTTCCGGTCCCGCGACCACCACTTGGCTTGGGCCATTGTGATTGGCCACGACCAGCGCCGGATGCGCGGCGATCAACTCGCGCACGCGTTCGACCGGCAGGCTCAAGGCGAGCATGGCGCCAGCGACACCGGCGCTCTGCGCCACATCGCGCATGAGCTCGCCACGCTTGCGTGCGATCCGCAGCAGCGCGCTCTCGTCGAACACACCGGCCGCGTGCAGCGCGACGATCTCGCCGAAACTGTGGCCGCCGAGCGCATCGGGCTGCAGCCCGAGCTCGCGCAGCAATGACAATTGGGAGAGCGCGACCGCGGCAATCGCCGGCTGTGCCCAGTGCGTCTGCGTCAGGCGATCGCGCTGTGCCTGCTGCTCGGCATCACCAAACACAGGACGCGGAAAAACCACCTCGTGCAGGCGCGTGCCCGGCTCCATGTCGACATCCGCCGCGCGGTCCCAGGCCAGGCGCGCCGACGGATACTCGAGCGCGAGCGCCGCGCCCATCTCCAGGTACTGACTGCCCTGCCCCGCGCACAGGAACGCGAGCTTGCCGTCCGCGGCGCCAAGTCCGAAGCTGGTGCCGTCGGGCAGGCTGAAGGCCGCGGTCGGGTTCGCTTCCACACGCGCGATTGCTGCGCGCAAGCGGGTCTCAAGCTCGCCAGCATCGGTCCCAACCAAGCACAGGCGCACGGCAGCGGTGGCATCAAAGGCGCGCTGGGTCGCGCGGGCGCGCGTCGGCAGGTCGCCATCCGCGCCCAGTTCGGCATGCACCAGCGCCAGCAGCGCCGGCACGCTCAGCGCACTGAACATCAGCAGCTGCCGCGACTGGGTCGCCAGGCGCTCGGCTCGCAATCCCGGGCCGCGATATTCCTCGAGCGCCAGGTGGAAATTGGATCCGCCGAAGCCGAAAGCGCTGACCGACGCACGTCTTGGATGGCGGCTGTCGCGAATCCACGGACGCGTGCGCGTGGACAGGTAGAACGGGCTCTCATCGAGCCCGAGATTCGGATTTGGCGCATCGATCTTGATGCTCGGCGGCAGCACCTGGTGATGCAGCGCCATGATCACCTTGAACAATCCCGCTGCGCCGGCGGCGGCCTTGGTATGGCCGATCTGGCTCTTGACGGAGCCGAGGGCGCACCAAGGCGTGGGTGAAAGCCGGGACTCGGGACTCGGGACTCGGGACTCGAACGAGCCCACAGGCCGGGACTCGGGACTCGGGACTCGGGACTCGAGAGAGCC
>JANPJV010000167.1:0-20088 GCA_031425695.1 Rhodanobacteraceae bacterium
CTGTTGCTCCATATCCACAGAAAAGCATCCAAAGCGGCGCAGAGCGCCGCACTCCAGTGACCCCGCTCACCCCAGCTCGAACGCATCCGCATCGAGCCAGGTCGGGAACTTGACCCGCCACGCCTGCTGTTGTTCGCCTGACAGAGTGGCGACGACGACGTTCGCCTGTTCGCCGAGCTCGACCAGCGGCTCGCCCATGAAATCGAGGACGGCGCTGTCGCCGGCGTAGGTGAGCTGGTTGCCGTCGGTGCCGACGCGGTTGACGCCGATGCAGTAGCTCAGGTTCTCGATGGCGCGGGCGCGCAGCAGGGTACGCCAGGCGTGCCGACGCGGGTTCGGCCAATTGGCGACGAACAGGATGAGGTCGTAGTCGAGACGGCCGTCCGCGCCCATGCGGTTGCGTGACCACACGGGAAAGCGCAGGTCGTAGCAGACCTGCGGACAGATGCGCCAGCCGTGCAACTCGACGATCAGTCGCTCGGTGCCGCCCGCATAGCGTTCGTGCTCGGCGGCCATGCGGAACAGATGGCGCTTGTCGTAGTGCGCATGGCTGCCATCGGGGCGCATCCAGATCAGCCGGTTGAAGACCCGGTCGCCGACGCGCATCACCAGGCTCCCGGTGACGACCGCATCCACCTCGCGCGCGAGTGCGGCCAGCCAGGCCATGCCCTCGCCTTCCATGGTCTCTGCATTGGCGATGGCGTCGTTGGAGAAGCCCGACAGGAAGGTTTCCGGGAGCACGATGAGATCGGCACGGCCGGCGAGCGGGCGCACTAGGTTCCCGTAGAGTTCACGGTTGGCAGCGGCATCGCGCCAGACCGTACTGGCCTGGACCAGGGCAACTCTCAGATCGCGCATAAACGCTCCGCGGCGGCATCCAGCGTGGCTTCCTGCTTGGCGAAGCAGAAGCGCACCAGACGTTGGTTGGGTGGGCACTCATAGAAAGCCGAGACCGGGATCGCGGCAACGCCGACGGTTTCGGTCAGCCAGCGGGAGAATGCGTTGTCGTCGAGATCGCTGATCGCCGAGTAGTCGGCGACCTGGAAATAAGCACCCGCGACGGGAAGGAGCTTGAAGCGCGAGCCCGCCAGCGAACGCGCGAAATGATCGCGCTTGTCCTGGTAGAACGCCGGCAGCTCGAGATGATGTTGCGGGCACGCGTGCATGAAATCTGACAGTGCCCATTGCGCCGCATGGAAGCTGCAGAAGGTCAGGTACTGGTGGATCTTGCGGAACTCGAGGGACAAGGTCGGCGGCGCGACGCAGTAACCAATCTTCCAGCCGGTCACGTGATAGGTCTTGCCGAAGCTCGACACCGCAAGGCTGCGCTCGGCGAGCTCCGGGTGGCCGAGCACGCTCTCGTGACGACGGCCGTCGAAGACGATGTGCTCGTAGACCTCATCGGACAGCACCATGATCTCGCTGTCGCGCACAATGTCCGCGAGCGTATCGAGATCAGCGCGCGTGAACATCGCTCCGGTCGGGTTGTGCGGGCTGTTGATCATGATCAGCCGCGTGCGTGGCGTGATCGCCTCACGCACGCGCTGCCAGTCGACATGGAACGACGGAGCAACCAGCGGCACGTGCACCGCGCGCCCCCCGTTGAGCTCGATGGCCGGCTCGTACGAGTCGTAACAGGGATCGAGCACGATCACCTCATCCATCGTGCGGACCACCGCCGCGATGGCAGCGAACAGTGCCTCCGTCGCCCCGCTCGTCACCGTGACCTCGGTTTCCGGATTCACTCGTCGCCCGTACAGCGCTTCGGTCTTGCGCGCGATCTCTTCGCGCAGGCTGGCGACGCCGATCATCGGCGAATACTGGTTGCGCCCTTCTCGCACGTGCCGGTCGAGCGCCTCACGCAACGGCGCCGGCGCCTCGAAATCCGGAAACCCTTGTCCCAGGTTCACCGCACCGTGCTGTGCCGCCAGCTGCGACATCACCGTAAAGATCGTCGTCCCCACCCGCGGCAACTTGCTTTCAATACGCATGTGGATCCAGAGCCGTCAGTCCGCGCCGATACTAAGCGAGCGGAGTTGAGGGTGGTGTGGGGTTCGAGCAAAGCAAAATCGCAAAGCCATCCTTACACAAAAAGCACAAAGGGCTGCGCCCTCACAAAATGCACATAAAGAGCCTTTTCAATTCCCACCTTCGGGTAACCCAGGCTATTGATCCCGCTGGGCCACGAACGCTCTTTATGTGCATTTTGTGTCCGCTCCCTTTGTGCTTCTTGTGTAAAGATGGCTTTTGGCAACGCTGGCTCTTCGCTTTGTCCACCACGCTCACGCCGTGGTTTGCATGCTTCGCGGGAACGCGCGCACGATGATGCGATCGAGCTAGCGGGAGCAGGCACTTGCCACAGATTGTCGCGAATGGGTTGAAGTTCGAGGTCGAGAGCTTAGGAAGGGAGCAGGACCCAGCCGTGGTGCTGATCATGGGGCTCGGCATGCAGCTGACGTCGTGGCCGCTGGAGCTGTGCCAGCCGCTGCTGGATCACGGCTATCGGGTGGTGCGCTTCGACAATCGCGATATCGGGCTGTCGGAGAAGCTCAACGGCGTGCCGCGCCAGAGCGTTGCGATGGCGGCATTCAGGCATGCGTTGCACCTGCCTATTCCCGCACCCTATCGCGTTGAAACGATGGCTGACGATACCGTCGGGATCATGGATGTGCTCGGCATCCGCGCGGCGCACCTCGTCGGTGCGTCGATGGGCGGGATGATCGCGCAGTGCGTCGCGGCCTCGCGTCCCGAACGTACGCTGAGCCTGACCTCGATCATGTCGACCAGCGGTGCGCGAAATCTGCCGAAGGCGAGCATGCGCATCGCTCACCACTCGCTGTCGCGGCCGAAGGCGGGTGCGCCACGCGAAAGGATCGTCCAGCACTACGTGAAGCTTTTCCAGCTGATCGGCAGCCCTGGTTTTCCGACACCCGAGGAGGTGCTGCGCAAGCGCATGGCCGCCAACCTCGCGCGCAGCTACAACCCCGCGGGCACCATGCGTCAATTGCTCGCGATCGTGGCTTCGGGCGACCGTTCCGACAGCCTGCGCAAGATCCACGTGCCCACCCTGGTGATCCACGGCGACGCCGATCCGCTGGTCCCGGTCGCACATGGCAAGGACACCGCCGCGAAGATCCCTGGTGCCACGCTCAAACTCATCCCCGGGATGGGCCACGACCTCGCACCCGGCCTGGTGCCGATCCTGGCAGAGGCCGTGTTGGGGCATATCGGTTCGGTGGGATCGAACGTAGGTCACGTTGCGCCCGCGCTGAGCGTCGCTGCGCGACGGGCGGCATCGGGCGCTACGTGACACACTCGTGCGATGTCACGTAGCGCCTGAACGCCTGCCGCGCTCCAACCGCCGTTCCGCAGGCGCAACGTGACCTACGTTCAAGCTGAGGTTCGCGCCCGCTTGACGCACAGCATTGCACCTTCGGCAACCCGCCTTTCGGAGTTCGTCATGCCCAAGCCCGTCTCCCCTGCAGAACAAGCCGACCCGCGCGCCCGGGGGCTCGCCGGCTATGCCGACCAGAACCCGCGTAGCCCAGGTGAAGCGCAGACGCCAGCGCCGCCGCGGCCACCGGAAGCGATCGATGGTGGCGCCGAGCGCAAGCACGAAGAGCCCAATACCCTGCCCGACCAGAACAGCGACAAAGTCACTGGCGAGGCGCCGGGTCCGGCGACCGTGCCGTTTGACGAAACCCAGGGCAAGCTCGGGCCGTCCTAGGTCATGTTGCCCGCGCCGGCGGGTTACTTGACGGCCCCTGTCAATTTGTCCGCTGGCGCGGCAACATGACCTACGAAGGCGTATCGCGGACTCATCTCAAGTAGTCCCCTGACGCGGACAACAGGACCTACGACAGCTCTCGCACCAGCGCCCGGGCCACGCGGGCGAACGCAGGGCGCAGCTGGGTCCAGGCCTCGAGCTCGAGGCCGGGTGGTCGGCGGATCGCCACTGGTTTCGCCAATGCGGGCAGGCCGGCGACGCTCGCGAAGACGATGCAGTTGCCGATCTGGTCCTCGCCGACTTCGATGCTGTCGCCAAAGGTCTGCCGGATGCGCTCGGCCTGCGCGCCAAAATTGGGTTTGCCGTTGTGCAGGTTGACGACCAGGACGCCGTCATCCGTCAATGCGCGTCGGCAGCTGTCGTAGAAGCGCTGTGAGCACAGCGGGCCGGGTAGCCCGTTACTGCCGAAGCCATCGATCATCAGCACATCAAAGTGCCCCGGCGGCACGCGGCGCAGGTGCCACGCGCCATCCGCCTCGATCACCGTCAGCCGAGCATCGTCGGGCGGGATCATGAATTGGTCGCGCAGCGCGATGACGTGCGGGTTGATCTCGACCACTTCGATCGCGATCTCCGGCAGGTAACGGTAGCAGAACTTCACCAGCGAACCACCACCCAGCCCGACCATGCCGATCACCGCCGGCTCCGGCTTGAACATGAGAAAGCCCATCATGATCCGCGTGTATTGCAGCCGCAGCTCGTCCGGCTTGGCAATCCACATCGAGGACTGAATCTCGACCATGGAAAAGTGCAGCGCCTTCTGCTTCGGCGTCTCGTGCACGAAAGGCTTGGCGTGCGGATCGGAATTAGAGCGAAAGGCCATGCGGGGAGACTAGCGGGTCGCTGGTAGCTGCGCAGACGCTCTGCTGGTGGTGGGTCTGCGCCATGCGCGGACGCTCTTGCTGGTGGTGGGTCTGCGCCATGCGCGGACGCTTTTGCTGGTGGTGGGTCTGCGCCATGCGCGGACGCTTTTTATCGCAGCAAATCAAAGCTGGCCAAAAGCGTCCGTGCGCAGCGCAGACCCACAAAATGCCCGGGCACTACCGGAAAGCCTCCAACCGCGTCGGCGCCGTGCTCCACGCGCTGAGGCCATCCACCTCCACCGCTGCTTCCACCGTCGCCAGATCGCGGTTCTTGAAGGCGAGGTGCACGCTGCCGCTCAATGCAGAAGTGGGCGGCACGTAAGCGCAAGTGGGGCAGCTACCGCGGAAGGCGAGCATGGGAATGTCACTGGCATCGGCGGCCTGGCCAGTTCCCAGCGACCAGCGCAAGACGCCTGCCTGGTCGTAGAAATAGGTCACCAACACCAGGACATTGCCCTGCGGCACGATGGAGAAACCCTGGAACGCGAACGCAGGCGCGGCCCAGGCGCCGCCGACCGGGAGCCGCGGGACGCCATTCGCGAACGTCAGGAATTGCAGGCTGAGCGTGCCACTGCCGACGCCATCGAAGCCGAAGCTCGCGGCAGCGGCTTGATTGCCATCAAACACGAGGCGCAGGGTTCCGACGGCGCGCGGGCTGGCCTGCCCGGCGGTCCGGGTGAACGCGAGCAATGGCGCTTCCCAGGTCGCGCCGGTGACTTGGGCCTGTGCGGTATAGGCGATGGGTGCGCCGCTGGCATCGAAGGTGTACCAGACCACGAACAGCAGGTTGCCGATGCGCTCGATGGCAAAGCCCGAACCGTTGCGCGCCGGGTCGTACCAAAGGCCGTTGCGCGGGCTCGATCCGAGCTCGATCGCACCCACGTCGCAGCGCGGGGCGCCCGCACCCTGGGGTCGGGGGCGCAGCGCCTGGTCGGTCGCGGCGCAGTCCGGCGGACCAAGATCGAGCGCGGCCGCGCCCGGTTGCACCCGGCCGTCGGCGGCGAGCACATGGGTATCGGCCGCATTTTGCCGGTCGCCCACTGCGGCCAATGCGCAACTCGCATCGGTCGCAAGGTTGTAGCCGAGACTGGTCACGGTGTCCGCGGACGCGCATACCGCGCTGCCCGCCAGCAGGCTGCCGCGCACGCGCAGATTTCCAGAGGCGCGCTGCAGCGCCGGCTGGACCGTCGACCCGGCCAAGCTGACCTGCTCCAGCAACGCGTCGCCCTCGCTGTGCACGGCCCCGCTCCCGGCGGCGGCCCTGACCAGGCTGCTGGCGCTCATCCGCAAGCTGCCGCGCGCGTAGACCTGGGCGCCGCGGCCGCTCACGCGTCCGCCGTCGAGAATGCTGCGATCGATGCTGAGCTCTCCCGTGCTGTAGATGAGCCCGCCATCGCGCGCGCTGCCGTCCTTCAGCGTCGATCCGCTGATGCTGAGCACACCCAGGTTGCGGATCAGTCCACCATCAGCATCGGTGCTGGCAGCGCTCGAGGCACGCAGGCCCAGGTCGCGCAGCCGCAGCCGTGCACCGGTGGTCACGTCGAGCAGGCGACCGGCCGGCAGCAAATCCCATTGTCCGCCATTGCCGTCGATCAAGAGGTTCGACGAAATTGGCGGCATGGCGTTGCCCGAGAACGGCGCGTCGAAAGCGAGGGGTGCCGACGCTGGCAGCAGCATTTCGACCGGCAATGCCTGGGCATTGGCGGCAACGATGCCGGCGCGCAGAGCGCCGGAATTGAGCTCCGCGAGCGCCACGGTTCCCGGTCCGGGCACGCGCCACCGCGCCACGCCCGGGTCGTCGTTGTCGACCAGCACCAGCTCCAGCCGCGAGTCGCTCAAGGAAGTGTCCTGGTTTCCCGCCTGCAATTGCACGCTCAAGCGCTGGTCAGGCTCGACGAGGAGATCTTCGCGCACGAGCACGCGCAACGTGCGCCGTTGCTCGCCGGGCGCGAAATCGACGCTGGCCGGAATGCTGATGTCGCCCGCCGCCACGTCACTCGATTCCACGCTGACCAGGACACGCGCGGCCGCTGCGGCGCCGCTCCGTACGAGCTCGATCTCGAGCGCATCGCCTTCCTGGATGCGGGTGGGACGTTCGGCGAGCTGGATGCCCGGGTCAGCCGCCGCCGCAATCTTCAACTGGTGCTGTGCGTCCGGGGCCAGGTTGGACGGCTCGTAGCCACTCCAGCCACCTTGGACGAAATCGACCACCGTCGCCGGGTTGCTGTCGAGCGGGTCGGCCGTCAGGTCGGCAAGATTCAGTTCGAGCCTTCCGTTACCGACCCAGTCCGCGGGCACCGTGAACTCGAGCGCGTAGGCGTCGTCGCGGTAGCGCCCATGCCCGAATCCGGCCGGGCCAGGGTGATCGAGCCAGCGTCCACCGCTGGCAGGGAGCTGGAGACGACGCTCGCCGCCCGCCAGCGCGAGCTGCGGGTGGGGCTCCACGAAAAAGTCCGAACGCGGGATCTGGCTGATCACACCATTGGTGCGCAGGCGCATCGGCTTGTTGAAACCGAGCCAGACGCGATAGCGGCCACCCGGGTTGAGCGGCAGCGAGCGCTCGACGCGCAGCTGCCGTCCCGCGCCCTGCTTGCGCCAATGGGCCAGGTACACCGGTTGGCCCGTCCGCGTGTCGAGGATGCGCACCTGCTGCAGGTACGCCGGTCCGGCAATGCGATAGCTCAGCAATCGGTGCGCCGCGGACAGGCTGGTGCGCACGCGTGCGATCTGGCTCTGGGGCAGGATGAATCCATCGTGCGAGGTCCCGAGGCCGCCGTACTCGGCCGCGCCCATGTCGCCGGGCTCGATCTCGAGCGTCCAGGTTGGGATCTGGTAGGTGTAGGCAAAATACTCGCTGGTCGTGCCGATACCCCGGCCAGCCAGGTTCGGACTTGGGGAATACAGCGGCAAGGTGCTGTTGGCCGGGCCGTAGGCGAACTCGGCCTGGCTGAACAGTGACGCCAGGTTGGCGGTGAACGCGTCGTGCGCGGCGTTGCCGGTGTTGATCGTGAACAGCACCCGCGAGAACGAGTGCACGTCCGCAAAAAAACGCAGTCGCGCCGGATTGGCATAGTTGGCGGCCGCCAGCAGCGCCTGCATCTCGGGCTCGCTGGCTGGCCCCGTCCCGTGATAGATGAGGCTGCGGATATTGTTCGAACTGCCGGTACTGGTCGCCCAGAACGGAGCCGAATTTCGATTCAGGTCGATGCCGAACAGGTGGTCGCCCTGCGTGTTCAGCAGCTCATCGACGCCGCGCATGTTCTTGCGGCGCATGCGCCCGTCGCGCGGCGAATCGGCGTTGGTCGGGTCGTCCCCGCCGAGCACCTGGGTCGGGTAACGCTGTGTCTGCAGGAAGCCATCGACGTTGAACACCGGGACCACGACCAGTTGGGTGTTGTCGAGCAGGAAGCGCTCCAGACCGGGCTCACTGGCGCGCGCAATGAGATCCTCCATGATTGCGGTCGCCACTTCGGGCGACTGCCACTCGCGCGCATGGATGGTGCCGTTGACCAGCAGGCTTGGCTCCGGCTCACCATCGACTGTCGTGGTATCGCCATCACCGAGCCGATAAGCCCAGATCGGCCGCCCGGCAAATGAATTACCCACCACTTGCGCTTCCATGTCCGCGCTTTCGAGCGTCAATGCCTGATGTCGCGCAAACAGGCTCGCGTGGCTGCGAAAGCCAGCGACCGCCGTCTGCGATTCGATCGGGAGCGGCACTGGATAGCCGAGCGCACGCTGGTTGTTGCCCGTGGCCAGCTCGACAAAGGTCTGCAGGGTGGCCGCCGGGAGCGCGGAACTGGCGAGCAGGCAGATGGCTGCGAGCACTCGCGGGTGCGGGAGTCCTGTGGGAACGGACATGCCCGCGAACTTCTTGACGCGCGCCGTCATCGCAGAAACTCCGCAGCAAGCCCATCGGGAAGCCGTCCACTCAGGGCCAGTTCGCGAAGCCGCAGTTCCCCTCGCGCGTCATTGCGCAACCGGATTGCCAGGACCGCATGCTGTCGACGTCGCGGGGGCAATTGCGAATCGGCGGCCATCTCCAGCCATAGGTCGAGGCTGAGATGTTCGGATAAAACCTGGGCGGCACTGGCGCCCGTCACTTCCGAATCCAGCTGCGCACGCACCCAGGCGGCGATTGCGGGGTCGGCGATACGCGTTCCGGCGGTAAGAACGGCGGTCGAAGCCAGCGCTGGGCGCTGTGAGGCTCGTTGCAGCCAGTCGGCGATCGCAGGCGCAGGCAGTTGCGCGACGAGCGCCGCCATGGCCGGTGCGAGATCAGCGTCGCTTGCCCGCTGCAGGACAGCGTCGAACAGCGCAGCCGAATAGGTCAATTGCGCCAGGGGCACGAGCGCGGCGGCTGGAAGCAATGCCGGTTCCGCTGCCAGCGCGGCGCGTGCGTGGGGATCGAGGACAGAGACCGCCAGTCGGACCGTGCGCTCCGATGCCCCCGCCTGCTGTTTGTGAGCTTGTCGATTGGACCATGCAGCGGCCAACCGGCGGGCCTGATCGCGATCAATGTCCAGCGCGAGCAATGCTTCGGCACGCGCACCCAGCGGGAACACCGGCACCCACCATTGCCCTGCCGACTCGGGATGTACGGCAAAAACCCGCTCATGACATCGCGACAGCATGGCTAGCGCAGCCTTGTCGGCCGAGCCGAGATCCGGCTCCCCGCCAAGCTCATCCAGCCATTGCGAGAGCGCACTCTCGGCGGACAGCGCATCGGCGTCGGTGCACAGGGATCCAATCATTGCGGCAGCTTTTTCGTGTTGCAGGCTTCGCAGCCGCGCCTGTGTCGCCACCGACTTGCGCGCCTTGGCAACATCTTGGTCCTCGACGCGCACCGCGTCCTTGGGCAATTGCTCGGCCGGACGAGCGTCGACCCAGCCCGTCCACAGCAACACGACTACCGCAACCCAACTTGCCTTCATGCGCGCCTCGCCCGAGC
The DNA here is from genome assembly GCA_031425695.1 of Rhodanobacteraceae bacterium. Taxonomy (GTDB): domain Bacteria; phylum Pseudomonadota; class Gammaproteobacteria; order Xanthomonadales; family SZUA-5; genus JANPJV01. The sequence goes on from JANPJV010000167.1 coordinate 9,602, forward strand.
CTATACCGAACTGTGCCCCAGATCCGGCCATTTCACTTGAAGCCTTTCTGGGGAATACATGAGGAAAAATTGAGGAAACATTTGGTGGAGTGCCGCGCTCCCGCGCGGCCGCTTCAGGCCATGGAAGAGCGGCGCCGCGGGAGCGGCGCCCTCCGACGCTCACTGAGGAATACATGAGGAAAAATTTGAGGAAGCGTTTGGTGGAGGGCCGCGCTCCAGCGCGGCCGCTTTGAGGCCATGGAAGAGCGGCGCCGCGGGAGCGGCGCCCTCCCCAACAACGGCGCCGCGGGAGCGGCGCCCGCCTACACTCAGATTCGAATCTCGCTGATCCATCCGCCGATCAGTTCAACCTGCTCGTCGCATTCAATGGTCATGTCCAAGCCGGCGCCGGCCGCAATGCCCAGGAAAACCTCAGCCGATCGATACATGTGCACATCCGCCGGCTCACCAAGCGGGTGATGCAAGCGCACCGCCCGCAGCCATTCCGGGAGCGCTACGCTGGCGTCGCGCTTGATGCGCGCCTCCTTGGCGACCCAGCGTTGCAATAAACCGTCCGAGTCGAGGCTGCCGGGCACTTCGTTTTCCGCGAGCAACGACTCCTCGACGTCGGCCAGGCTGTGGCGGCGCGGGTACTGCTCGATATCGATTCCGACCGAAACATCCGCGATGGCGGCGGCGACCCACTCGCCGCTATGCGAGATTGAGAGATGCAGGGGAGTTGGTGTGGCGGGCTGATCCACGACCGGCGGCAGGTCACGCCGCTCGCCGAGCTCGACCGCGGTCGCATCCAGCCCATGTCGGCGTGCGATCACACAGCGCGCCAGCCAATGTCCGGCCAGGTACTGATTGCGACGCGCAGGAAGTCGCAGATGCTCCAGGCGAGCCTGCTCGGAGGCGCTCAGCCAGCGCAGGCCGGCAGGTGCACGTTCGAGCACCGTCGCCACCCGGCACAACTCGAGCGTGATCACGCTTTAAGTGGGTCCGGACCTTGTCCGGACGCTCCTGTCACGACGCTTTCGCCAGCCACGATGCGTAGCCCCAACGCCGGCGATTCGTAGATCCGTCGCCCGTCCGCCCACAGGCTGGCGCTCGCGACTGCATACGCGCCGCGTGGGTCACGCCCACGTTCGAGGATCTCGATGGTGGTGTGTACCCGGCGATGGTGCGGCAACACCTGGCCACGATATTTCCAGATGTGCTCGCGTTCGACCGTGAGCGACTCGAAACGCGGGTGTTCAATGCCCGAGCCCATGCCGGTTTCAAGCATGTAGAAAGCGAGCAGCTGGATCATGGCCTCGATGCCGAGCGAGCCGGGCTGCACCGGGTCCTGGAAGAAGTGCGCCTTGAAGAACCATTCGTTCGCGTCGATATCTTTCACCGCGCGCAGTTGCCCAAGCCCGGCTGCGCCCGCGTCCGGCCACCAGCCGTCGACGCGATCGAGCATGCGCAGGCGCGCCCCGTATTCGTCGGTCGTTTCCGGGTTGGACAATGCACTAGGCGTGGTCCAGGTCGCAGGCGCATGCAGGTCGAACAGGTAGTCACTCGGGCGTTCGAGAATCTCCCGTTGCGCCGGGCTCGTCGGCAACCCAGCCTGGGCCGCCAGCGCCGCGGGCGGGAAGAAGCCGAACACGGTTCGCAGCGAATACACCTCGCGATCTCCGAGCCGGCAGCGCACGGAAAAGCTCTCGATGATTATCCCCGCGGTGGCCGAAACTTCCAGCAGCTCGACTTCGGTCGTCAGCGTGCCGCTGCCCCGAAAGACCTCGGCATGCAGCGTGCCCTTGCCGTCGAGATTGCGGAAGCCGAGCTCGCTGTCGATGGTCAACGCCGAACCGACATAGCTCGACAGCCAGCCGCACGGCTGCAGCGCGGCTTCGAGCAGCACCGCAAACGGCATGCTGCGTCCATCGTTCGCGTCGAAATACCAGGCGTCTGGCGGTACGTCGTATTCGATGACGCAACGTGCGCCGGCCTTGAGCACGCCGATCGGGCCACTCACCGAGGCGACCCGGCTGGCGAAAAGATACGGTGGCGAAGGCAGCCGGGCGACGCGTTGTGGGCCATCGAAGCGCGCGTACATCGGACCGAAGGCTTGTGTCGGCCGGCCCAAGGCGCAGGCCAGCAGACTGCGCTGGTCGAAGCGGAAGCCGTCGACGACCGCGACTTGCCCATCGTTGTTGTGCGCAGTCGATTCGCTCCGCGGGAAAAGCGTTTCCAACTGCGCCAGCGGCCAATCGGGGACCAGTTCCAGGCCCACGCGCCGCGCATGGAAAGCCTTCAGGCCATCGACCGTGCATAGCAGATCGGCAAACACCGTCGGCACCGGGCCGGCACTGACTTCTTCGACGAACACTTCGGTGACGAGCAGGCGCGAGCGCGGCGTGACCTGCCCGCGGCATTGCAATTGATATGGCAGCTCCGGAACCGGCTGGAAGCGCCATCCATCGCGTTCGAGCGTGTAGCCGCGGGCCGCGAGGAACAGCGCCAGCGTCTGCAGGCACGCCTCGAACATCAGCGTACCGGGCATGCATGGATCATTCTTGAAGTGGCCATCGAAAAACCACTGGCTCGGCGTGATGTCGAGCTCGGCCCGTAGATAGCCGCGTTGCCACGGGCCACCGGCACTTGCCAGCGCGGTGATCCGGTCGAGCAACAGCATCGAGCCTTGATGGATGGCCGGGCTGCGCGTGTGCGTCTGGGCGCGTTCGAAACCCGGGCCGAAACAGCCGAAGGCGTCGCCGCGTGCAAAGGCTTCGAGATCCTCGCGCGAGAAGCTGTTGCGCCCGCACTCGACCACGGGCGGGTCCAGGATCGGCGCCGGCGCGATCGACTGTGTTTCTGCGCTCCACAGGCATCCAGCCGAAGCCGCGAGCTCGGCGTCGGTAAAGAACCCCGCCTGCCCCTGCCGCACCGACAGCTGCTTGCGCGCCGTGGTGTCATCGTCGCGATAGTTGATGCAGTCGTAATGGAAGAACATCAGGCGGACATCGCCCTGCGCCGCATGCCCGTCAAGATCGATCTGGAAGCGCAGCGTGTCACCACTGCGCGGCAGGTCACCGTGATAGGTGAGCTCGCAACCCAGCAGCCGATACACGCGCTCGCCGCGATTCAAGAGGTCCACGCCCAGCCAGCTGATCAGCATCAGGTCTGCCTGGCCCGCTTCGATCATCACCCCGGCCGGCATGTGGCCATGCTGCAGATACCAGGCATCGTCGCGCACATCGGTTTCGGTCCAGATCCGGCCCTTGCCCATCGACAGCGGCTCCGCATCCAGCCCAACCACGCGATCGGCTAGCAGCAGGGGCGGCAATGGCATCCGCACTTGCCGCAGATACTGGTCCTGCGGCGCAAAGCCCGGCCCGAAGATCTCCGAAATCAGGCCGCCCGAATGCACCTCGAGTTGCGCGCGGGAAAAGCTGGGGCCGCGCGGCGTGCTGTCGTGGGAGCGAACGTTGGGGGAACGGTCGTCGTGGGAGCGGCCATGGACGCGATCTTTGTCTTCACTCGCTGGTTGCGGAGGCAGTTCGGAAACCAGAGTCGGAACCCTGCCGCTCGCGGCAACCCCCACCAGAATCTCCAGCGCTCGCTGCTGCAAGCCCATGAACTGCTCGTGCGCTGCTTGCTGCGCCAGGACGAATTCCTGCTGCACACGTGCCAGGTTGCCGAGCAGCGACTGGTGGTGACTGAGCGCGGGACAAACAGCGTCCGGACAAGGTCCGGACCCACGTACAGCGGCGACGCTGGGCTCTGCTGTGGTGTGCTCTGCTCTTGCGGGCTCTGCTCTTGTGAGTTCTGCTCTCGTGGGTTCGGACCTTGTCCGAACGCTTTCCACCCCAACCCATTGCCCAGGGACTAACTCCGATGCCGTCACGCACATCGCCAACACTGGCGGCAGCCTGGGCGCTGGCGCCATCACCTGGAATGTCGTCTGCGCGAGCTCCTGCCGGATCTGCACCCAGTCGAGAAGCGGCGCATGCGCGGGCACCGTGAGCACGCGACCCGCCTTCGGCGTTGCCACCACGCGCGGCAAGGCGGCTTCGAGTGCCGCGTGGTCAACCGGCACGCCGGCAGCCAATAACGCTGCGACCGCATTGAGCAAGCCCTCGATGCCCTGCCCTTTGCGATCAAGATTCACGACCAGCGCCTGCCGATGGCCGAGGACGCTCCTGATCGCGCGCGAGTAGCTGCCGCCGGGACCGTGCTCGATGAAGACACGCACGCCGTCGTTCCAGGCCTGGAGGATGGCCGGGCGCAGGTCCAGGGTCGCAGTGGCCTGGTCGAGAATGGCGCGCGCGCACGCGTCGGTATCCGGCACGTAGGCGCGCCCCAGCGCGTTGCTGTAGATGCGCCCGGGTACATCGGAAACGGTGCGCCGGCGATGCAGACCGAGCCAGCGGTCGCCCACGTTTCGGAGCTCCGGCACATGCACGGCCAATGGGTAGTCGAGCCGCACGCAGCGTGCCGCGCCGAGGCGCTCAACCACCCGTGCGCATTCGCTCGCATCTCCTGCGATCAGCGACTCCTCATCACTCTGGATGATGGCGAGGTGCACGCGGAGCGAGTCTCCGATCGCATGACGAACTTCCTCCGGCGACGCCAGCACCGTCCAGCTCGCCCACTCGACCGGCCCGCCCCAGCAGCGCTCGACCGCCGCAAACTCGCCGCCGAGCTCGTGCGTCATCAGCCCAGACTGCTCAGACTCATCCATGAGCTCGTCCGCATCGGTCCAGATGCCGGCCGCGAACAGCGCATTGGTCTCCCCGGAGGAATAGCCGAGCCATGCGTCCGGCTGCAGCCCGAGCACGCCACGGCTCAGCTCCAGGTGGAGTTGGGCAAGCGCGGACGCGCCCCACAGCTGCTCGATGGCGCTCGGGGCATGGCCACTCACGTAGGCCCATTCGAGCGCCACCGCCAGGCGCTTGCTGCGCAGTGCCAGTGCGGGCACCAGTTGCGGCAGATGCAGCAACAGCTCGCGCCCCATGCCCGCATACGACGCTCCAGCACCGGCAAACACGAAGGCGATCTCGCCACCGACCGGACGCTCGGCGAAATGAACGCCGATGCCGGCGGGAGCGCCGGTTTCGAGGTGGGCAATGGCACGCGCCTTGACGCGTTCGAGGTCAGCGTCGGTGGCGACCAGGACGAGCCGCGCTGGACTTTTCTCTTGTGGGTCCGGACCGTGTCCGGACGCTCTTCCTTCCAAACAAAGCGTCCGGACAAGGTCCGGACCCACAAAAGCATCAGTCCGTTCGCGCAGCTGTGCGATCACCTCCGCCCGATCGCGTCCAGAAAAGCAGTGCAACCGCGGCAGCTCTGTTTCCGTGCGCGGCGGGTGCCCCACCTGGGGTAGCGTGGCACTGAGCGCGCGAACTATGTCTGGCCGCGCAAGGTGTGCCGCGCCAGCGCCGCGCCTCGCAACGGAGCCGCCGGCCTCGGTGAGCCGCAATGCAGGTTGCGCTGGACCGTCGGCAAGCACCACGAGGCTGCGCGCTTCGATGCTCAGCCAAGGGCTGCCATCGGCGTGGCGGCGGTGGTGAAGCCGCAGTGCTGCGGCGACGACTTCAAGCATTCCGGATGCAGCGTACGGAGTACCGAAGCGAGCGGCCAAGTGCTCGCGTTCGGGGAACGTTTTCGCAGCAGGAACGATCGCAGCTATAGCCGCTCCCACAACATCAAGCGCGTCAACCAGCGCATATACCCGATCACCGTCGCGCTCGGCGTCCGCCAACCGCTTGAGCACGATCGCGGCGGCGGCGTCGCCTGGGCGCGTGTCCCTGACCGACCGTTGCACCGCCTCGCACGAGAAATCAACCGCGCCAACCAGGGCCGCATCGAGTTCCCCTCGTCGCAACGCGCGCAAGGCCAGGTCCATGGCAACCGTCCCCGAGGCCGCACCAGCCTGCACGGTGAACCCAGGCCCGGCAAGATCGAACTGCGAGCTCAGGCGATTGGCCGGGATGTTCGGCATGCTGCCCAGCACTGCCGCCGCCTCGAGCGCCGGAATGACCCGGTCGCGCGCAGCTCGCAGGCGCGCCGGATCCTGTTCGAGATTCGCGAGCCGCCAGCGCAGGCCATGGCGCGCAACTTCCGGATCGGGCTCCATGCCGATGAAGATGCCCGTGCGTTCCCGCGGTAACGCGACAGTTTCGGCCAGCGCAGCGTGCGCGACCTCAAGCAGGCCCAACTGCTGCGGCAAGGCCTGCAGCAGATCCTTGGGCGGGAAGCGCAGGTCCGCAAGATCGAGCTCGATCTCTCCGATGCGGCCCTCGCCTTGGAAATTCAGGAGCGAATTGCCCGCGAACAGTTCCGTTGCAAACGCGGCGCGGTCCTTCGCACTGGCAATCATGCAGCCGAGCCCGACAATCGCGATCGTCGCTGGGAGGGCCGAGCTCCCGCTCGGCCGCTCTTGGTCGCCGCGTGTGCCGATCGGCTCATCGACGATGTCTGCAGACTCTTCCGAGACCAGCAGATGCGCATTGTTTCCGCCAAAACCAAAGGCAGAGACGGCCGCGATTCGCGGAGGTCCGGCAGGCCATTCCTCCAGCGCCTGCAACACGCGAAAGGGCGTACCGGCCAGCGCCGCATTCGGGATTTCGACATGCAGCGTCGGCGGCCGTTGGCGCGTTCGCAGCGCCTCCAGCACCTTGATCAAACCGGCCGCGCCGGCAGTCGTGATCAGGTGGCCCAGGTTCGACTTGAGCGAGCCGATCGGCAGTTCGACCGCCCCCGCATACACGGCCGCAGTACTTCGCAGCTCGGTGGCATCGCCGACCGGGGTTCCGGTTGCATGACATTCGATCAGGCTCACCTGATCCGGGCGCAGCCCGGCGACGGCGAACGCCGCCCGCATGGCCCGCTGTTGGCCCTCTTCCGCTGGAGCCAGCAAGCCCTTGCCGCGACCATCATTGGACAGCCCGATGCCACGGATCACCCCGTGGATGTGGTCACCATCACGGCGCGCATCCGCCAGCCGTTTCAGCGCGACGAAGGCGGCGCCTTCGGCCGGCAACAAACCGTCGGCTCCGGCATGAAAGGGCCGCGACTGCCCCGACTTGCTGAGCGCATTGAGCGCGCTGAATCCGATATGCAGGAACAGGTCGTCGGCACCCTGCACTGCGCCGGCGAGCATGAGATCCGCGCTGCCTTCCTGCAGCCGATCGCACGCGAGCTTGATCGCATACAGCGAGCTCGCGCAGGCCGCGTCCAGGCAGAAGCTGCCGGCATCGAGCGCCAACGCATCGGCAAGGACCTGCGCCGCGCCACTGCTGACGTATCGATTGCGCGGATCGCCTTTGCCGCTGCCAGTCCACACGCCCTGGGCGTACTCGGCCATGCCGGGCGTTGGGAAGCCAAGATTGCCGAAGATCGCGCCGGTGCGCGCCCTTGTGGGGGTGTCCGGCCCCCGCGAAGCTCGGGCGTTCGCTAGCTCATGCGGCATGCCACATGAGCGAGCTTGCTCACCCTTCAACGCCTCGCGCGCCGCATGCAGCGTCCACAACACCAGCGGATCGAGCCCTTCGAGTACAGTCGCGGGAACCGCAAAACCATTCGGATCCCAGATCGACTCAAAGCCGGTGACATACCCACCGCGATTCGACCACGTGCGATCAGCGCAGGCGTCCTGCGGATCGCACAATGCATCGGCACGCCGCATTCCCCAGCGTCCTTCCGGCACCGATGAGACCAGCTCGCGCCCGGCGGCGACCGCATCCCAAAGTGCCTCCGGGCTCAGCGCGCCAGGCAGCACGCATGCGCGTCCGACGATCGCGATTGGTGAGAACACGCTCAATGGCGCGGCAGCGCGTGGTTCTGGACCCCGCGCAACTCGGTCAGGCGCCGGCCCTGGCTGTCAGTGAACAGGATGTCGGTCGTGACCGCGTTGCTGCCGAGCTTGCGTCCATAGGCAGCGGCGCGGATCAGGCCCTTGCTGGGTGCGACGCCGTACACCCGGATCTCGTCGACCGCCGTGGGCAGGTTGGCACCGCCGAGCATGCGCTGGCCAAAGAGCACCGCCATCTGCAGGCCGCCATCCAGCGCGGCCACATCGAGCTGCCACGGCTCGTCCGTCCAGCCCGCGTGCTCGACCCCGCGAACGGTCGCACCGACGCCCTGGTCAGAGATGCCCTCGATGTTCTCGATGAGCTCGAAAGAGCCGCGGTGGAACAGCAGATCCTGGTAGATGGGCTCGCCGTCCCAGGCGTCCAGGTTCAGCGCCGGCAGGCCACTGTCCGCGGCACGCTGCTCGATGCTGAGCTCGGCACGGGCACAGTAATGGAGCTGTCCCTTGGCGTCGCGCACGGCGAGCTGGAGCTGGCCCTCGCCGTCCGGGATCGCCGTCCCCTGGATCAGGAAGCGATTGCCACCGTTGTCGAAGCCAGTCAGGCGAATGCCCTTGAGCACCTTGAAATCATGCAGCGCTGCGAGCTTGAGGCCCGGGCGGAAACTGCGCGCGGCGCGCGACAACCATTCGGCGACCAGCACGACCGGTACCACCGGCGTGCCATTGACCGCATGCCCCTCGAGGTAGCCGTGGCTGAGACGCTGCACGTTGAGCTCGAGCTCGTAAACTCGCGCACTGGCGCCGGCAAACAACAAGGCCTCCGCGCGCGGAGCGCCGCCGAGAACCAATTCGACCTCACCGCCCGCGTCGCGCATCTCGTCGGCGAACATGCGCGCACCGACGGCGAGCGGGATCATCGGCACGCCCAGCTCAGCAAAACGGGTGCGCAGATGCGGCGTGACCATGCCGCCCTCCCACGGACCCCAACCCAGCGATTTCACGCGCAGCTGCGGACGCCGCCGCGCTTCGTGCACGACGACCTTGGCGAGCACTTCATTCGCCATTGCGTAGTCGGATTGTCCGTTGTTCCCACAGCGCGCCGAGACCGACGAGAACACGCACAGCAAGGCCAGCGGGTCGTCGGCCGTGACCTCCAGCAGCGCGCGCAAGCCATCGACCTTGGTATCGAACACACGATCGAATTGCGCCGTCGTTTTCTCCGCGATGCTCTTGTCCGCCAGCACACCCGCGGCATGCACGACGCCGCGAATCGGTCCCCACTGCGTACGGATCTCGCCCAGCGCGCTCTGCAGCGCGTCACGATCAGCGACGTCGATGGCGAGGTAACGTGCCTCGCCACCCGCAGCGGTGATCGCAGCCAGCGTCTGGCGAATCTCGCGATTGGCCTTGAGCTCGCGCAGCTGTTCGGCCAGCTGCGGCGGCGTCGGGCTCTCGCCGCGCGCACGCGCCTGCGCCAGCAGCGCAGCCTTGAGCGCGGGTTCGTCCTCGAGCTGAGTCAGGCTGGCCGGCTCGTCGGCCAGCACGGTTCGCCCGAGTAGCACGAAGCGCGCGCGCGATTCGCCCGCCCACTGCGCGATACAGGCCGCGGTCACACCGCGCGCGCCGCCCGAGACGAGCACCACGTCGCCCGGCCCGATCAGGGCAACAGTCGGGTGCACCGGCGCTGCAACACTTGCCAGCGTAAAGCGCCCGCCAGCGGCCGGCAACGCGACCTCGATCTCGGCGCCACCGTCGAGCAGTTCGTCGACGAGCGTAGACGAAATTGCCTCCGGGGTTCGCCCTGCCCGCTCTAAATCAATTGCCTTGCACGCTGCTTGCGGCCATTCCAGCGCGGCAGTCTTCACCAGCGCGGGGAGGCCGGAAAGCCAGGGTCGCAGCGGGTCACTGGCTGCGTCAAGCCCGAAGCTGCCACCCGTATCCTGCACGCACACAAACAAGCCACGCGCCGCGCTCAGCGCTGGCGCGAGCGCTTGCGCAACGGCAAAAGCTTCACGGTTGATGGCGACGGCCGCAGCGACATCGGCGCAATCACGCAGCCCCCCGAGATAGACGCACGCGGTCGCGCCTGGCGGCAGTGCATCCACTGCGTGCGCATTGACGCCGCGCTCGCGCAACTGCTCGACCACTACGCTGTTGTACTGCGCACCACCGATGACCCAAACCTCGCCACCGCCAAGCAGGCCCGGCTGCGCCATGCCGGTGACCGGCGCATCAATCAGCTCGAGGCAGAATCGACCGAGGTCAGACTTTTGCGCCGTCTGCTGTTGTGGGTCTCCACTGTGCGCAGGAGCTTTTGCCTGTGGTGGGTCTGCGCTGTGCGCGGACGCTTTTGCTGGTGCTGGGTCTGAGCTATGGCCCGTGGCTTTGGTCGACCCCCCCAGATACCCAACAATCTCCCCTAACGTATGCAACCCGCTCAAGTGCGCCCGATCACCGCGGCTCGGCGTCGGCGAACGCTCCTCGATGGCACTCAGGGTCTCGACGCGCTTGATCGAGTCAATGCCGAGATCCCCTTCGAGATCCATCTCCAGCCCGAGCATGTCGACGGGATAGCCGGTTTTTTCGGCAACGATCTGCAGCATCAGGGCGGCGAGGTCGATGGCTGGTGTTGGTGTTGGTGTCGGTAGAGCGGCCGCGCGGGAGCGCGGCCCTCCAGCGAGTGCGGGCTCCGGGAGGGCCGCGCTCC
>JANPJV010000168.1:0-3375 GCA_031425695.1 Rhodanobacteraceae bacterium
GCCGAAACCCGCTCCAAACTATGGGTTCCGGGGTGTGCTCGTCGCGGGGCTAAAACCAGTTTTCCCCCCCGGGGGCCTACACTGAACCCGGGCGTTATTACTCCGCTGTTTAAATCGCGACGAACAATTATCTTCCCATTGCCGTCCTTGCCGCCCGGAACTCGTTGCCTTCGTACCAGTTCGGCCATTCCAGCGAGTCGCCGAGCTCGGCGGTGACGGCATGCATGAGCTGCGCGTCCTGGACGTTGCCGGAGAGGTCCCAGCTGGGGTCGTATTCGTCGCCGGGCTTGTGATAACGCTGGGCGACGTAATCGGCGGCGATCGAGCGGCCGTGAGCCTCGCCTTTCTCGAGGTGGTCGATGCCGTTCTTGGCATACAGCGAGGGCACGCCCGCGCGGGCGAAGTTGAAGTGATCCGATCGGTAGTAGAAGCCATTCTCGGGCGTCGGCTCGGGGACGATGATGCGGCCCTGCGCTTCGGCATGGTTCTTCAGGATGTCTTCGAGCTCGGAATTGCCGTAGCCGATGACCACCACGTCGCGGGTCTTGCCGAGTACCTGGATCGCATCCATGTTGATGGTGGCGACGGTGTCGCGCAGCGGGATCAGCGGGTTTTCGACGTAATAACGCGAGCCCAGCAGGCCCGATTCCTCGAGCGTCACCGCCAGGAACACCAGCGTCCGCTTCGGTCGCGTCTTGGAGCGTGCGAAGGCCTCGGCAATCTCCAACATTGCGGCCACGCCGGTGGCGTTGTCGATCGCGCCGTTGAAAATGCCGTCGTCCGGCATCTGGAAATTGCGGCCAAGGTGATCCCAGTGCGCCGTCAGGATCACCGCCTCGTTGGGGCGTTCCGAGCCGGGGATGGCACCCACGACATTGCGCGACAGCGCGCGGCGGACGTTGCTCGTCAGGCCCATGCTCACGCTGGCGCCGAGCGGCACGGCCTTGAAGCCGGGCTGGTTGGCTTGCGCGCGCAGCTCGGCAAAATCCTTGCCGAGCTTGCCGAACACGCGCTTCGCCGCGTCGGTGGTAATCCAGCCGCGGATCGGCAACGGCTTCACCGCATCGCCGGCCTGCGGCAGGTCGAATTCGGCTCCCGCGAAACTGTTGCGCACGACCTGCCAGCCGTAGGCGGCACCGGCATCGTCATGCACGATCAGCGCAGCCGCCGCGCCCTGGCGCAGGGCTTCGTCGTATTTGTAGGTCCAGCGGCCGTAGTAGGTCATCGCCTTGCCGCGGAACAGCTCGGGATCGTTGGTCTCGAAACCGGGGTCGTTGATCAGCACGACCACGGTCTTGCCCTTGACGTCCACGCCAGCGTAGTCATTCCACCCGAGCTCCGGGGCGCTGACGCCGAAGCCGACGAAGACCAGCTCGCTGTCCTTGACGTCGACCTCCGGGTCTTCGCGCAGCGTCTGGATCACAGCCTCGTCGCCGAGGACGAGCGTGTCGGCGCTGCCGTCAGCGTACGTGACCGCAATTGGCCCCTTGGCTTCCGAAGTGACCTCGATCATTGGCACTTCCTGCACGAAGCTCTCGCCGTTGCCCGGCAGCAGTCCGATGCGCTCGAACTCGCGGGTGAGATAGGCGACGGTCTTGCGCTCACCCGGACCACCCGGCTGGCGCCCGGCGAATTCGTCCGACGCCAGGATCTCGATGTGCGCCCCGAGGTCCTCGGCGCGGATCTCCACGGTGGTCTCGGGCGATGGGGCGATGTGCGGGGTCGCGGGAACCATCTCTTCAGGGGGCGCGACTGGCGCCGTGGACGTCACGACGGGTGCCGTGGAAGTGGCCGGTGCGGCAGGCGGCGGTGGCGCTTCTGAACAGGCAGACAGCAGCGCAGCACCCAGTGCCGCGAGCAAGAACTTTCGATTCACCAGTGACTCCAGCAGACAGCCAAGCCGGCGAGGATAACAAGCGGGGTGTGCGCGGTGGGGTGATGGTGGACCTTGGCTTTGCGTGGGTCCGGACCTTGTCCGGACGCTTTCCTCGGTTACCCTAAAGCGTTCGGACAAGGTCCGAACCCACGCAGGGCAAAACTCCAACAACCGAAAACCGACATCGACAACCCTATACTTGGCGATTGCCCACCCTTCGCGAGCCCCCCATGGAAATCCAAGACCTGCACGACATCGCCCAAGCATTGGTTGCCCCCGGCAAGGGCATCATCGCGATTGATGAGTCGAACAAGACCATCAAGAAGCGCTTCGATGGCGTGGGCGTCGATTGCTCAGAAGAGAACCGGCGCGCCTATCGCGAAATGCTGCTGACCGCACCCAACCTGTCGGAGCACATCTCCGGCGCGATCATGTACGACGAGACCCTGCGCCAGTCGACCAAGGACGGCCGCCGCTTCGTCGACGTGATGATGGAGAACGGCGTGCTGCCGGGCATCAAGGTCGATCTCGGCACGGTCGGCCTGGCCGGCTTCCCGGGCGAGCTCGTCACCGAAGGCCTCGATGGCCTGCGCGATCGCCTCAAGGAATATGTCGCGCTCGGCGCGAAGTTCGCCAAGTGGCGCGCGGTGATCACCATCGGCGAAGACACGCCCTCGGCCGCCTGCATCGACGCCAACTGTCACGCGCTGGCGCGTTACGCGGCGCTGTGCCAGGAAGCCGGCATCGTGCCCATGGTCGAGCCGGAGGTGCTGATGGATGGCGACCACGACATCGAGACCTGCTACGACGTCACCGAAGCCACGCTGCGCTCGCTCTTCAGCGCGCTGTATGAGCACAACGTCGTGCTCGAAGGCACCATCCTCAAGGCCAGCATGGTGCTGCCGGGCAAGGACTGCGACGAGCAGGCCGACCACGACGAGATCGCCGAAGCCACGCTCATGTGCCTGCGCGCCGCCGTCCCGGCCGCCATTCCCGGCATCGTGTTCCTGTCGGGCGGCCAGTCGGACGAATCTGCAACCAAGAATCTCGACGCCATGAACAAGCTCGGCCCGCACCCGTGGCCGCTCAGCTTCTCCTACGGCCGCGCCATGCAGACCGCCGCGCTCAAGCTGTGGGCCAAGGACACCAGCCGCAACGTCGCCGACGCCCAGAAGATCGTGCTCCAGCGCGCGAAGGAAAACGGCCTGGCAGCGCTCGGGCAGGGGTGAGAGCTGACAGCTCGCGCCGCATGCGGCGCGTCAGCTCGAACGCCGGCAGCTGCGCTGCCGGCCGGGAGAGAAAGTTGGGATTGCGGCGCGTCAGCTCGAATGCCGGCAGCTATGCTGCCGGCCGGGAGAAAGTTCGGCATGCGGCGCGTCGGCTCGGCTGGTCGCCTACGTGGGTCCGGACCTTGTCCGGACGCGTTTTGCGGGATTTGATGAAAAGCGTTAGGCCAAGGTACGAAACCACCAAAAAAAAGCTTCAACACCGCTTTTGCC
>JANPJV010000169.1:0-5921 GCA_031425695.1 Rhodanobacteraceae bacterium
GTGGAAAAGCGTCCGGACAAGGTCCGGACCCACGACTGCTAGAACCGAACTGGCGACAGCTCTAGCTTGCAATGCCGTTGTGGGTTCGCACCTTGTCCGAACGCTTTCCAGCCGGCGCTTTGCGTGGGTTCGGACCTTGTCCGAACGCTTTCCGTCCGGCGCTTTACGTGGGTTCGGACCTTGTCCGAACGCTCATCCATCTATGGTGGAAAAGCGTCCCGACAAGGTCCGGACCCACGAGTGCTAGAACCGAACTGGCGATAGCCCTAGCTTGCAATGCCGTTGTGGGTTCGGACCTTGTCCGAACGCTGTTCAGCTGACGCTTTGCGTCGGTTCGAACCTTGTCCGAACGCTAATCCATCCATCTGGCGGCAAGGGTCCGGACAAGGTCCGGACCCACGCCTGCCCGCACCGAATGGGTGAGAGCGCTAGTCGTCGAATCCATCGTTCTGCACCACAAGTTCCACGCGCCGATTCTGCTGGCGGCCCTCGGCAGTGGCATTGGTGGCGACCGGATAATCCGGGCCGAGGCCGGCAGCCTTCAGCCGCTGCGTGGTCACGCCTCGCGATGCGAGATAGCTGCGGACGGAGTGGGCGCGCCGTTTGGACAGCTCGATGTTGGCGACGTGGCGGCCGGTCGAATCAGTATGGCCTTCGATGGTTACCGTCATGTCGGGGTCGCGGCGCATCGCAGCTACCAGTTTGTCGAGGCTACGCGCCGCGCCGGCCTTGAGGTCGGACTTGCCGACTTCGAACAACACGTCGCCGAGGGTCAGGACGACACCACGGTCGGTCACGCGCGTCTGCGCCTGTCCGAGCTCGGCACGGAGTCGCGCATTCTCGGCGCGCTCTTGTTCCGCTTCCATCTGCGCGGCCAGTGCGCGCTCGCGTTCTTCTTCCGCGGCGGCACGCGAGCGCTCGGATTCGTCGCGGGCGCGGCGCGCGGCTTCGCGGGTACGCGGATCCTGGACGACGACGACCTCGCGCTCACGCGGTTGCTGGACAACCACGATCTCGCGCTCGGACCTATTGTCGGGTCGCATGGAACGACGCTCGGCGACGAGCTCGACGCGCTGCAACAGGCGCTCGGCTTCCACGATTTCTTCGTCGGTTACCTCCTGTGGCGCATTCGCAAGGTCCTCGATATAGGCCTCGGCCTTCGCCAAAGGGTTCGCGGCAAACTCGACGACATCCGGGTCGCGCCGCAGCCGCTCCAGGTCGTCCTGCAACTCAGTCACGGCGGGATCGCGGTTGCGGTCGTCGTAATAATTTTGTGCCTGTGCAACGGGGGCCGCAAACAAGGCAGCAATCAGCAAAATGCGTTTCATTGGGCAGCTCCTGGGTCAACCGGCATGAAGGGTGGCCCCGGCTGGCTTAACGGGCGCTGAGAAACTCCTCTGAAAACAAGGACTTCACGTACCCTCGACAGCAGCTCTACCCGGGCAGCACGGCCCGTACACGAACTCGACTGGGACATTGCGCGGACAGCCGATGCGACAGGCACGAACCGTGGCCGCGTGCGACAATCCCGCCCCCTCTAAATCCTCAGGAGCAATCCCATGAAAGCTGCACGCGCCCGTCGACGTCGCAACCGCCTGCGCAGCAACATGCGCTCGCGCTCGCGTCTGTAAATCCAGTCGACCGGCGCACTGCGCCGGTCGCTGCAGCCCGCTCCGCGCAACCGCCCGCAGAGCGTCTTCACCACGGCCTTCCTTTGGGCCGTGCGCGGCCTCGACCCGCCTCCATCCGCGAGTGCCGCTTCATCAAGGGCACCCTTCGGGATACGCTCGCCTGCAGGCACCCGTCGGCTGCGCGCACAGTGGCAAGCCACTGACGCTCGGCATGGCCGAGATCGTCAATAGCCCGTAGTTGCGAATTGCGCGGCGCCTGGAAAAGCGCTTCGAATATCCGGTCCAGTTTCTCGCGTTCGCGCCTGCCATGCGAAATTTCCTGGTCAATGCCTCCCGCAGTTGCAGCCCGCTGAAAACTAGAGGCAACTGCAACTGTCGCTAGCGGGCGGCGTAGCTCGGTGCTTGTTGGGTCTACGCTGCGCTTGGACCTTTTGGTCGGCAGACGTACCGACCGGGTGCGACTTCTTCCCCGCTTCACACAGGCCCCGTAATTTGGTCACAGGCTCAGGCGAGATTGAGCGTTACCAACCTGGATGGAGAAGAGCGAATGGCTGCAGTCATGAATGGCAATGCGCGCCGCAGCAACCGTCTGCGGGTCGCGGTCTGGGGAACGGCTGCGGTCCTGCTGCTGCTGCCACTGATCGCGATGCGCTTCACCAGCGAGGTAAATTGGGAAGTGGGAGACTTCCTGGTGATGGGCGTCCTGCTGGGCATTACATGCTCGTTCTACGAGCTCGGGGTGTGGCTGTCGAGTAGCACGATCTACCGGGCGGCATTCGCCACTGCGGTGCTGGGCGGCTTCCTGCTCGTGTGGATCAACCTGGCGGTCGGCATGGTCGGCGACGGACCCTTCAACCTGTGGTTCGCCGGGGTGCTGGTGGTCGGCATCGTCGGCGCACTGATCGCCCGCTTCCGCGCCGCTGGAATGGTCCGCACCTTGCTGGCGATGGCCGTCGCACAAGCCTCGATCGCAGGCTATGCGTTGGTGACCGCGATGGACCCGCGGGGCTCCACCTTCTCCTTGCTCTTCGCTGGAATCTGGCTTGTCTCCGCGGCGCTATTCCACTGGGCCGCGCGCAATGAGGCGCGGGTGGCGGAGCGAACGGAGCGGGGCACTGCGCGCGCGTAGAGCTGGGCTGAGGTTGGGTATCGGTCACGCCAGTGTGCGTCTGTAGCGTGGCACTGAGCGCGCGTAGAGCTGGGCTGAGGGTTGGATATCAATCGCGCCAGCGCCGCGTTCCGCTACGTAGCGAGACGCGGCGCTGGCGCGATCAATCATCGGGCGAAAACCCGTCACCGCTCGCGCTCAGTGCCACGCTAAAAGGAGACGCGGCGCTGGCGCGATCAATGATTGGGCGAAAACCCGTCACCGCTCGCGCTCAGTGCCACGCTGGGCGCGATCGGTTATTGGGCGAACACCCGTCAGCGGATTACTCAAACCCATTCGCAAACAACGTGTCCCCGATGCCGTCATCGTCATCGATGCCACCGACCGCTGTCTGGCATGCGCCACCGGCCAGGCACACTTGCAGCTCGAAGTCCTCGTCGGCTTCGACGGTGGTGTCACCGAGCACGTTGACCGTCACCGTGTGCGCGGTGGTCGATTGCGGCAAGATGACCGGGTCATCGTGGT
This sequence comes from Rhodanobacteraceae bacterium, assembly GCA_031425695.1. Taxonomy (GTDB): domain Bacteria; phylum Pseudomonadota; class Gammaproteobacteria; order Xanthomonadales; family SZUA-5; genus JANPJV01. Next base: position 3,265 of record JANPJV010000169.1, read on the forward strand.
GGCGGGAGGTTGCCACGTAGTCGATGCCGGAGCTGGCAGCGCCGGTCGGCGTCACCGAGATGTCGTCGAGTGCCGGGCCGCAGCCGCCCATCGTGGTGCTGGCGAAACGCAGGCGGCTGACGCTGGCGTTCGCGGTGACAACGACCGACTCGTACCGCCAGCCCATGTTCTGGGGGCTGAAGCCGGTCGAGTCGAAGGTGAAGCTGCCGAGCTGCTGGTTGCCGAAGCTCACGCTCATGGTCTTGACGACCGCCGCGCACACCGGATGGCCGGAGAAGGCAAAGGACACCAGGTAAGTCTGTCCGGGCACCGTGGCGATATCGCGAGCGATGGTTCCGGGGCTATTGCCATGCATGTCCAACGACTGCCGGTAGTGCGAGGGCTGCCAATGCAGCGATGACTTGAGCTCGACACTGCCGTTCTCGACAGTCCAGCCGCCCATCGTCTCCCCGGTGTTGTAAAGCAGGGTGTCGGTGCCGACCAGTGGAGCCTCGAGGCTGGCATCGCTCACGGGCGACAGCAGGTTGCCGGGGGAAGCGGTCTGGTAGCTGAACTCGAGCGGACCCTGGGCGCCGCTGGATATGCTGATCGAGAAGTTGCACGCGGTGGTGCCCGCGTTGCCCTCGGTGACCACGCACGGGCCGACGGTGAAGCTCGGGGAACCCCCCGCCACGCCCGCGTAGGCAGAAGACACGCCGAGCAGACCGGCAACCAGGGCAACGGTCAGGGCGCGGCGCCGTGAATCGAGTAGAGCTGAGTGAGTGCGCATCGATCTCTCGCTGTTGGCTTGAGCCCGGCGGGAATCTTCTCCGCTCACGAGCTTGGGAAACTCATCTTCCCCACGCACCCGAAGCGAGTCGGTGCGGAAACTAACGGTCGATGCGAACCGTTCAGTTTTGCATGCGCAAGCGCCTTCGCGTGAAAACGTGCCAGATGCTGCCGACCAGCACGAGCGCCAGCGGCAGCGCCCCGGGCTCGCTCTCGAAGTAGATGCAGAACACCATCAGCGCAAAGCCGACGGCGAGGATTCCGGCCGAAGCGGCCTTCTGAACGGCCAGGGATTGCGTACTCGCCATGACGGTTCCTGGACGATTAGGAGGGTCTGGAGATTGGCAATTGCCCGTGTGCTGACGACGAAAGCTGGGTGAAGCGAGGGCGACGTGATTGCCTGAGATCCGCCACGGCCGCGATGCTTCTGCTCTGCTCGGCGGGTCCATTTGCCTTCCTGCCACGCACGCAGGAAACTCGTCGCCCCCAGCCGGGTGTCCGCGATGAAATCTGCCCTGCCAATACTGATTGGTCTCGTGGTGCTGGTCGCGTTCCTGACGATGGTCGAGGACACCGACACCGTGGCGCCTGAGCTGCAGCTTGCTTCCACTACCGAAGCCAATGAGGTCCCGCCGCCTCCCGAGTCGCCCACGCCCCCCGAAGTGGCGGCCGTGCCTCAACTCGATCTGGCCGCCTACGCCGCGAGTTGCTTCCGCCAGGTACGCGAGCGCAATCCGCGCGGGCGGATTCTGCGGCTCAGCGCGAACCGCCTGGCGGGGCGTTGTTCCGGCGTCGTCGAAACGCGCCCGGGTAGTGGGCGTTGGGTGTTCGACTGGAATGACGGTGCCAGCTGGGTGCGCAAGGGCGAGCTCAAGCTTCCATCAGCATGGCCAGCCCTGGCTCCGGCCGCCGCGATTCCTGATGAAGTCTTCGCGGCGGAAGAGATCGCCGCCCGCGTCGCCGATGCGCACGCAATGATTCCAGACGCGCCGCACGACGAGTGGATGTACGAGATCAACTGGTTGCCCGACCCATTTTCGCGAACGCTGGTCGCCATCACGCTGTCCGATACCGCGCCGCAGGCGGAGCCATACGGCGCCTACACGTACTGGTTCGACAGCGGCTACCGCGTCGAGGGCAACGCGGATACGCAGGCCAATGAGCTCTACCCGATGACCCGCTTCGAGCTGCGCGAGGATCACAACTTCAAGGGCCCGCTGTACGAATCCATGGCGCTGGCTGAGGCCGCGATCTCCCTCGAAACCGACCCCAACGCCGGCGCCGATCCACCGCTCGTCAAGGGCGCGGAGAGCTGCATAGACTGGCTGCACAAGGTCAACAGCGGCAGCCGCGTCCTGCGCGTCGGAATCACGTCCGACCGCTGCTTCATCGCACTCGAGAACGGCAGCCAGCGTGACGATTTCTATCTGCTGACGACCAGCGGCGGCGAGGCCTTCACCGACAGCCCGAGCCTGCAGATCGATGTCAGCACGCTCTCCAATCTCATGCTCGACCGCAGCCGCGTGACCATGCCCCGCCTGCGCGAGCGCCTGGCCCAGGCGCAGGCGCAACCCGGCGGCGCCCAGATCGACCACCTCGCCGTGTTCTGGCTCGAGGACGAACGCATGCTCTGGCAATTCAGCACCGGACCAAACGTCATCGCGCACCTGGATGAGTCAGGCGAGATCATCTCTGCGCCGGCACGCTTCCCCATCACCCGCGCCGAGATCGACCAGGGATTCCCGCCAAGCTCACCGGTGATGGAGGTGCTGGTCGAGCGGTAGACGGATCTCGCGGGCGCATGCTTTCGTAGGTCATGTTGCCCGCGAAGCGGGCTACTTGACGCTGTTCCGTGCGGGCAGAGTCAAGTAGCCCGCTGGGCGGGCAAC
>JANPJV010000170.1:0-7054 GCA_031425695.1 Rhodanobacteraceae bacterium
CCCCTCTCCCAAAAAGCACGGGAGAGGGGAGCAAAGCCATCTCCGCCGCGCCCAGCTGAGGTTCGACGCAAATCAGGTCGGGATTTCACTGTGGATCCCTTTCACTTCACTGGTGCATTCTGACTCGGTCGATACCGCACTCCGCATGACTTAGCTCGCCGCTGCGGGCTTTCTCGTGCTCGCGGAGATGCTCCGGGCCCCTCGCGCGAGTGCGATGTCAGCCTGCCAGATAGCCCTGGAGCTCACCCCACGCCCAAGCGCAAATGAACAACAGCAAGACCGGGAGCGAAGCCAGGAAGGGCAAGACGTAGGCGGGCCGATAGGACAGGCGCCACAAGAGTTTCCCCAACAGAACGACAGGAATCAGCGGCGATAACAGAACTCCCGCCGTGCGGTAGAGTGCCGACTTCCCGCGCATGCGATCCCGGCCGTAGTGGCGGCCATGATGCATCCGCTGGGAACAAAAACGGCGTATCCCGAAGGAATGCCGCTGAGTGATGCGCATGCTCGGGATGAACGTGAGGCGCTTCCCCTCGGCGAGCACCAGGCGGTGGAACTGCGGCTCCCAGAACCCGGCGCCGATGGCGTCCGCATGTGCCTGCAGCGCCACCCGTTTATAGGAGGCGTTGTCGCCGATGAGATCGTGAATGTCCAATTCGCGCGAGTAGGCAAAGGCCGTGCTGTAGCGCAGAAAATAGGTAGCCCAATCGCCCAGGCTGCCGCCTCGCGGAGGATCGATCGGCCCCGCGATACCGATCGAATCCAGCCGTCGATGGGCTGCGCGAATCTGCGCAATCCAGTCAGGCGCGGGCGTGAAATGCGCCGTGGTAATCGCCACCACTTCCCCGGTTGCAGCGGCCATGCCAATCGCCCAAAGATGGGGGATGAGCGCAGTCTGCGGTGCCGCCAGCCAGCGCATTGCGGCGAAGTTCCGGCTGAACTCCGGGGGCGGTGGCATAGAACTGACCACGAGAACCTGGACGTGCGTGTCCGCTTGTCGTTGTAGTGAATCCAGACAATTCATCAGCCCGAGCAGATCGGGCCAGGCCGCCACCACCACCGAAAGCGGGGAACAAGCCTCGGTCATAGCCGGGTCAGGCCGGACGTTGCGCGGCGACGAACAGGGCACCGTAGCGATAGACCAAACGCCCGCCGCGACTCAAGACCGCTCGGCAGGTCGCGAAAAACTCACTTTTCACCGATTGCACCTGCGTTGGCGTCGCGTGACCGAGGCGCTTCCGCGCAAAGGTCGAATACGTGGCCTGCAATTCCCAAAACTCCTCAGCAGTCTTGAACTCCGGCGCGTAGCCCTGCCAGGAACGCTGCAAATTCGCGAATCCCGCCGCGCGCACCAATCGCGGCAAAAACGTTCCCGGGTGCCCCGAGCGGGCGATGTGAGCCGTTTCGGTTTCTGCTTCGGCCGGGATGTACTTGCGGACGAGATCATCCAAGTAGCTCGGAGCAGCCAGCCACCGGCCCCGCGACCTCTCGACCATCTCCCAAGCCCGGCTGCAGGCATAGCCAACCTGCGCGAACGAATCCCGCGCGGGGGAACTGCCCACGCCGATCACTATGCGACCACCCGGCTTCAGAACCCGGAACATTTCGGCAACTGCCGCGTCGGGATGCGGGAAATGCATCAGACCGAAAAGCGAGAGCACGACATCGAAGGATTTGTCCGGGAGAGCAAGTGCCTCTGCATCGGCTTTCATAAAATCGATGGCGTAGCCCGCGGTCGCCGCGTTTCCGCGCGCGGTGGCCAACATGCCATCGGACAAGTCAATCCCGAGAATGCCACCGGCCGGGCGCTCGCTTGCGGCGATCGCCCGGGCGACAACGCCAGTGCCAGTTGCCACGTCGAGGACGCGATCCGACGGCCGAATTTCAGCCAGTTCCACAATGCGTCGGGCCAACGGTGTGGTGAACGTCTCGGTGAAATGATCGTAGGCCGTCTGGACTGGATCGTAACTGGACGCATCCAGGCGCTTGAAGTTGTCGTCGTCGGACGGTCTGGCGACCATGGCTGCTAGGCTTGAATAGCGGGGATCAGCGAGGAGTATGGTTCACGTGAGCTGAGCAAGGCCACGCCTCAATACAGCTCCTGACACGACCGACCGGCGCCGAACCAGGAGCCCAGCCACTCGCCCACGCCCCAGAAGGCGCACACGCCACAGAGTGCGAGTGCTGCGCCCGGCAAGAGACGTCGATTGCCAGGATGGTTCAGTGCACGCAGCAGATGTCGCGAAATGAGGATCGGCACAATGGCTGGCGCAAAGACTCGGTAGAGCACCTTTCTGGCGAGCGAAGCCCGCCTGATCCGGACCGCACCGAAGCAGCGCCCGTAATGAAAACGGCGCACGCCGAATGCCAGGAAATTGTAGTGCGTGAGGTGGCGCACGCGCATCGTCGGGCGCATCACCAGACGCTCTCCGCGGGCCCGGATGCGCTCGTGGAAGAACGGCTTGTTGAAGCCTTCCGACGCCAAAACGTCCGCGCAAATATCGGTCAGCGCGCTGCGCCGATAGGCGACGTTGTTACCGGGCAAGTCGCCCTGGGTGTCGCCCGCGGCGATCGGGGGGTTGAAGGCACCGTATTCGAACAAATACGCCGCGACGTTGCCGGCACTTCCTGCGCCCGACAGCAGCACAGCCCCGCCGACCGCGCACACGCCCGGGTCAGCGAAGGCCGCGAGGATCTCGTCGATCCAGTCTGGATCCGCGAAGTCGCTGGGGTCGAGCACCGCGACGAGTTCCCCGCGTGCCGCGCAGATCGCGGCGCCCTTCAGCATCGGCAGGTTGCCTCCCGGCAAGGCGATGTTCCGCATGCCGGGAAAGCGTTGTGCAAGTGCCGCCATGCAGCCATCGTCGCTGCCGTCGACGACAATGACCTCAATCTCCGCCGCGCGGCTTTGGGCAGCAAGCGATGCCAGCGCCTGCTCGGTCGTATCCGGCGGCACGCGCGCAGCGACCACCACCGATACGCGCGGCAACGAGCTCACGATTATCGTGTCCACTGCGATACGCATCGCTCAGGCTTCGGGCGGGAGGGTCGCCACGGCGGTCGAGGGTTGATCTATCACCACCACCTTGACCGGCAGGACGCGGCCGGTAGGGCTCGGGGCCGAATAGCCCGTGGGCGCTTGGGGTTTCTTCCAGACGCGCCCGCCGATCATCGAACGCACCAATTGCATCGGCTGGAAAACGATGCTCGGCCACAGGAACACCTCGGTCGTGCACCAACAGGCCTTGGCACTGATCTGCGCACGCAATTCCTGTGCTTTCGGCGAGTTCCAGATCTCGCGGAACGAGGCCTGGCGCAAGTTACCGATGGGTTTGTGCATTTCGCATACGGACACGTCGCCATTCGCATAGACCACTCCTGCCAGGACGCCGGCCTTGCACGGGATGACCTGCCGGGTCTGCAGGACTGACTCGGTCTTGGCCCATTGCAGCATGGGTTCGACGATCGCGCCGAACCGACCCTCGTCTCGATCGAGCCACACCGAACGCACGTGGTCGGAGAGCGCGCGGTACTCGTCGATGGGCGGCGTCAGCAAGCTCGGATCCTTGCGGTCGCCGCGGATGATCGCCAGGTTGTGGTGATCCATCTGCGGGCAGCGCTCGTGCAGATAGCTCGTCAGCTCCCGGATCTCGCTCATGTTCTGGTTGGTGGCGGTCGAGATCGCGTGGATACGCAGGCGCGGATCCTCTTGCTGCAGGGCAGCAAGCATGTCGTAGGTCTCCATCGCCTTCTCGAAGGACTTGTCGTTGCCACGAAACTTGTCGTGGTACGCGGGCATGCCGTCGAGCGAGAGCTCACACGCGAACAGCATCAGGTCCTTTTCCTCGAGCACACCGCGCAGTGCCTTTTCCGTCCTGTCGGTGAAGTAGCCGTTGGTCGGCACGTACACCTGTTTGACGCGGTTGTTGCGAATGAAGGTCCGGACGATCTCGGCGAAATCCTTGCGAATGAATGGCTCGCCGCCCGAGAGGTTCAAGTTGTCGATCGGCCCGAGGTTTTCCGACAGCGTCCTGAGCTCCTCGAAGCTCAGGTCGTCACGCTGGTTCAGGTCGCGCCAGTAGAAGCAGTGGTCGCACGTCAGGTTGCAGATGGAATTGATGAACAGCACCAGGAACGGCGGGGTGGTGCCTTCCACCGGTGTCGCGGCAGCGCGTGTGAGCCGCAGGTGCCTGGCAATCCGACTGCCTAGCGCAGGCTGTTTCATGCGAACTCCAAGACGGTTTCGATCGCGAGTCCGCTGGTCGATGTGTGCTTCGTCTGCTCCGCTGGTTTCACGGATCAATTCGAATTGGGTCGAGTGCCACTGACATAGAACGCCCCGTACGGGTAGATCAGCTTTCCGCCACGCCGCAGGATAGTCTCTGCTTTGCCGAGGAATGCCCTCTTGAGACCGGCCACCGTGTCCGCCGGGGCCTCCACCAGCCGCTTGCGAACTTGCGTCACGATCGAGGTCTGGGCTTCCCAGAATTCCTCCGCTGAGTCGAATATGACTTCGTGACCCCACCAACTCGGCTCGACCCTTTCGAACCCGGCAGCGCGTACGAACCGCACCAACGCGCCTTGGGGATCGTGATCTCCCCACTCGGTGTCGACCGCTTGCGTTGGCTCCGGCAGCAACCGGGTTGCAAGTCCGGTCAGGTAGGCCGGACCTACCAATTGGGGGCGCAACGGATCCAGAACTTTCCCGAGGAGTCGCCTGGCGATGTAGCGGCCAAGAGGCAGGGGAGTGATCGGGCGCACGTGCCCGTAGGACACCACGAGCCGCCCTCCGGGTTTCAACACGCGGCACATCTGCGCAAGCGCGCGCTCGATGTTCGGGAAGTGGCGTACGGCGCAGAGGCTGATGACCGCGTCAAATGTGGTGTCGGGCAGGTCGAGGGCCTCGGCGTCCATGACGCGGAATTCCGGGGCCTTGCCCTCCCAGCGGGCGACGGACTGCCGCGCAATGTCAATCATCCCCTCCGAGAGGTCGACGCCGAGAACGCTGCCGGCAGGACCGACCGTCTGCGTAGCGCGGCGAGCAGCGATCCCTGGCCCCGTTCCGACGTCCAATACCCGATCTCCGGGCTTTAACCTGGCGAGGTCGCAGATCCGGTCTGCGAGTGGGGCAGACAGCCGCCGGATGTACTTGTCATAGCTTCCCGCGTGAGCGTTGTAGCTGGCGGCATCACAACTCTTGTCGAACCCCTGATCGCTCACATTTGGACGTGCCATGAATCACCTTGCTCACACGTTGACCGACAAACATCGCGGCCGGGTCGGTACAACTGGTGGCCTGTTCATTTCCGCGGATTCCGGGCCCCCACGGATGGGCGCGCCGGCAGACGCGAGGTCAGGAGAAGGCGCGCACCTCGATCACGACCGCCATCGGATTTTATCCAGCCACGGCTTCGGTCGTGGCTGCGGCGCGACGCGGTCAGCAGCAAGCTGATCAGGATCGGCCGGTTCGTCGCCGGTGCCATTGGATACGCCGGGGCAGCATACCGGGGCACCAGGACTTGCGGGGTCTTCCATACAAGGTCGGGTTTGCCGAGCAGGTACAAGAGTGACACTCGGCACCGCCGGCGAACTTCTCCTATCATCGTGAGCTGCCCTCGACGAAGCCCATCTGGATGCTCGATGCACGACTCATGCGATGAGGCAGACAGAAGAGCCGGGCAGCGTTAGCCGTCTGGGCGTGTCCGCGCCGCCAGTCGATGGGCCCGACATCGCGAGGGAAGAATCGTCGGTCAGCTTGATGCGGCGCGCGGCATTCCTGGCCGTCGCGGACGCCGCAGCTAAAGCCTGCGCGTTCGTTGCGGCTATCGTCGCCGCACGTTTCTTCGGCGAGAGCGGATTTGGTGCGCTCAACTTCGCACAGGCGGTGGCAACCTTTGTGCTCGTGGCGGGCGGATCATGGCTCGACACCTACGCTGTCAAGGCGGCCACGCAGGCACCCGAGCGACTTGGCGCCATCGCCACCACCGTCGTACGGCTCCGCCTCGCGCTCGGTTCAGGGGCCTTTGTTGCAGTCACAACCATCGCCTGGTTTTTTGCACCCCTGCACGCGGTGTTTCCGCTGATCCTTGTTTACAGCTTGTCGGTCTTCACCCAGGCGCTTTCACTCCAGTGGATCACGCAGGCGGTACGCAAGACGCACCTGATGGGGATCGCCTTCTTTACCGCACAGGCGATCTATCTCTCACTGTTCCTGGTGCTTTTACAGTTGACAGGCGGTACCTGGACCGTTCCCGTCGCACTGGTGATTGGCGAACTCATTGCGGCGATCGGATTGTGGCGCTGGGGACGGCGGTCAGTGACCTGGTTCGCCGAGCCGGTTGCGTACCGCGACGCGCTCGCTTTCCTGCGGCGCGCGGCGCCGGTTGGCGTTGCGAATCTCTTGCGCGGGGTAGCGCTTGGTTCGGACCTGGTCATCGTAGGGATGCTGTTGACGCTCACCGATGCTGGCGCGTATGCCGCGGCATTCAAGATCTACCTGCTCGGCGTGACGGCGATCAGCCTGTACATGATTGTCTCGTTTCCAAAGATCGTGCGCGTCGCGGGCGCGCAGCCGAGCGACCTCAGCCGGCAATTGATGCTCTCCACCGTCATCTTGTTGGTCGTCGGCAGCCCCGCCTTGATCGGCGGAACAGTGTTTGCGAGCGACCTTCTCGGATGGCTGTTCGGCAGTCATTTTGCTGCAGGCGGCGCCAGCCTGCGCATCCTGCTCGCCACGCTGGTGCTGTACGCAGTGACTTCGCATTTACGCAATGCGCTGCTCGCATTCGAGAAGCAGCGCATCGATCTGTTACCGGTCGGCGTGAGCGCGGTCGTACACGTCATGGTCAAGGTCGGATTGGTCGCTCGATTTGGCATGGAGGGCGTAGCGCTCGGTACATTGATCGGCGAGGCGACACTACTCGTCCTCACAATGTGGATTTATCGTCGAGTCGTACGCGCGGCGCGCGACGCGCCGGTACTGATCCCTGTGGGAATGCCGTAAGGCTTATCGAGGCCGGCTCCGGGATTACCTGCGTCGCCGCAGTCAGGGATT
>JANPJV010000171.1:0-9045 GCA_031425695.1 Rhodanobacteraceae bacterium
AGATCATAGAAAGCGTCGGCCGAGCGGCCGGAAAGCTTGTCTGACTTAATTATGCTTATTTCTGACACACCACACTAACAGGGTGTTGCAAAACACCCTGGTAGCGCGCGACAAGGATGTCGCGCCCGCAAATCGATCACGTAAGAGATTGATTGTCGCGAGCGAGTCCGGGCGTGTACCGGACTCGCGACCTGCAAAAGTCCAGGAAAGGACTTTTGCAGCACCCTGCTTGGAGCAGCCGCGCACGAGCACGGCCCTCCAGACTCCGCGTTCGGGAGGGCGGCGCTCCCGCGCCGCCGCCCACACTGACACGTCAGCGCGACCCGAAGATCGCCCGGCACCCCTGCGAGACCCAGAGCACGCTCTGGTTGCGGTCGTAACCCCAGCTGCGCCCATTGACGCACGGGCTCGAGGACAGCTGGTCGACCAGATACGGAGTGCCCGAATCCCAGTCCCATTCACAGATCTGGCGACGGCCCTCACGGCTCGAGCATTCGGTGGTGAACTCGCTGCTGGCCTCCCAGTGACTGCCGCCGCTGTAGCCGCCGTCGCCGCGATCACGACCACCGTAGTATTGCTCGAAGCGGGCGCGACACCCTTGATCCACCCACACCGTACCGCGCTCACGGCCCCAGGATTGGCCTTCGACACACGGGCGTGAGGAGAGCTGCTCGACCATTTGGACGGGACCTTGCACGGCCATTGAGCACTCGGTGTAGCGTCCGCGCACGCTTTCGCAGATGAAACTTTCGTCGTCGCCACCGGCGTAGTCATCCTCATCGGCTTCCCCAAACACTGCCCGGCAGCCTTTGCTCACCCAGATTGCGCCAGGCCGATGACCCCACGTGCGCCCTTCCACACAAAGCGATCCAGAGAGCTGCTCGACGATCACCGGAGAATCGCTAAAGCCGCTGTAGCACTCGCGATAGCCGCCGCCCCGGCTCTCGCACAGCACCGTTGATTGAGCCGAGACCACGCCGCCGCAGAACAATCCAACGGCCCCCATAAACCACGCCAGACCCTTGCGCATTTCGCCCCCCCTATCGTCAGCATCCGTCGGACGCCGACGGCTGGGCTAAATATACGCAGCGTGAAGAGATCGTGTGAAAGCGAGCAAACAGCGCTCTTCCCTCTTTGGGTCGGACCTTGTCCGAACGCCTTTCGCTCGGCTTGCTCTGCGTGGGTTCGGACCTTGTCCGAACGCTTTTCGCTCGGCGCTCGCTCTGCGTGGGTTCGGACCTTGTCCGAACGCTATTCGCTCGGGATCCCCGGCCAAAGCGTCCGGACAAGGTCCGGACCCACGCAGAGCAAGCCGGAGGGACGACACAGCGCGCACCAGGGCAGCGGGCAGCCTGCCTATTTCGGCTTTCCCGGCGGCGTAGGCGCCGGCTTCGGATCGAAGCGGGCGTCGCCTTCGAGCTCGCTCCAGCCAGTCTGGAACCATTGCAGGTTCATGCCGATATGTTTGCTCTGCGGGTCGGCCCAGACGTAGGAGATGGGCTGTCCGGTGGCATCGTCGAGCAGCTTCAAGGTCAAAAGATGGACCTTGTCGGACTGGAAGCTCAGGCGCGCGAGTTGCAGCGAATAACCGCTGCGACGCCCGTCTTCCCAGGTGATCGGCAGGCTGCGGCCTTCCGAGTGGAGCACGATGCGCCGCAGTGTGTTGCGTTCCCCGGCGCTGCCGGGAGCCGCGTCGCGCCCGCCCCGGTGGATCACCACCCAGCCCTCGAAGTAGCGCGCCTTGCGGTGCTTGTGTGGGATGCCGTCGCGGTTCCCGTAGATCAGCTTGCCGGATTCGTCGCGTGCATCGCTCAGGATTTCGAGATTGTCGGCGTCGAGACGGATCTGGTCCTCGACGACCACCGCCTTGGCGAGGCGTTCGGAGCTGATCTTGCAGGCGCCTTTCAGCGTCGAACCAAGATACGCGTTGCCCTCGTCCTGACGCTTGAAATACACCGCGCAATCAGGGGCGTAGCGGAGTTCGCTGGCCTGCAACTGTGCCAGTCGCGCGGGCTGCAGGTAGGCATCCCGCCACGCTGGCTCATTGCGGAAGGTGTATTGGTCGAGACGGATCGAATTGGTTTTCTCGTCGACCGCAAATCGATAGAGCCGCACGCGGAACAGCCGCGCCGGATCATCGTCCAGATTCTGGCGTGCGAAGAACACCGAACCACCGAGAGCCGGCACATCGACCGGCTTGAACAGCAAATGGATGCGCTCATGCATCGCAACGGCAGCGGCGTCGGCGGCCGCTTCCTTTTCGAGATACACCTGCTCGTAGTTGTCCCACTCACCGGCGAACCACTCACTGATGCGGGCGAGATCGGCATCGAGGTCCATCGGCTCGGGTGCCGGCGCGGCGCTCTCGACCTGCGCAAACGGGGTCTCGCGCGGCGCCGACGCGGCGCAGCCCACCAGTAGCGACAACAACATTCCCAACAAGATCCGGCTAGGCATTTTCTTCCTGTGGGTAGGCTTCAAAGTACGCGGCAATCTCGACCCCCGTTGCGATCCAGACATCGTCGCGCGAGCTGACATACTGCAACATCTGCTCGAGCGCGTTGATGCGCCCGGGGCGCCCGATGACGTGCACATGCAACGGCAGCGCGTACATCCGCGGGGAATGCTCGCTCTCGGCGTACAGCACGTCGAAGCTGTCGATGGCGTACTGCAGCCAGGCGTCCGGCGTGAGCGCGGGCGCCTCGCGAAAACGCAGATCGCCGCAGTCCTCCAGCAGGGGCACGTGGACCTGCCCCTCGCTGAGCTGCGGCAGGTCATCGGTCGCACCGGCGAATCGATAGCGGTTGCGCTGCGCATCGGCGCCCGACAGGAAGGCTTCGTGCCCGCGCTCGGCAATGAAGTCGCGGAGGATCTCCTCGCTCTCCAGCAGCGTCGACGACACTCGAAAAGTGGCCTTGATCGAATACTCGCCCAGGAGCTCGGCAATACGCGGGAAAGCCGCGCGCAGCCCGTATTGCAGGTCGGCGGTCGAGGCGCCTTCGGCGGGCGCATCGTCGATGCTCAGGACCAGGCAAAAGGCCATCCTGTGCTGGTTTGGCCAGGCAAACGTCATCTGATCTCCTGCGGCGTCAACCGCGCCTCTGCGTTGCTCGCGCTAGCATGGCTTATCCCCCATGCACGCGGTTGCCGATGAAATACCTGCATACGATGGTACGTGTTCGTGATCTCGAGGCGTCGCTGGCGTTCTACCGGCTGCTTGGTCTGGAAGAGGTCAAGCGCAGCGAGAACGCGGCGGGGCGCTACACGTTGGCGTTCCTCGCAGCGCCCGGGGATCACGACGCGCAGGTCGAGCTGACGTACAACTGGGACGTCGAGGACTACGGCTCGGCGCGCAACTTCGGTCATCTCGCATACGTCGTCGATGATATCTATGCGAGCTGCCAGCGCCTGATTGATGGCGGCGTCGTCATCGCACGGCCACCGCGCGACGGGCGCATGGCCTTCGTGCGCTCGCCGGACCTGATCTCGATCGAGCTCCTGCAGCGCGGCGGCGCACTGCCACCCCGCGAACCATGGCTGTCGATGCCGAACACCGGGCGCTGGTGAAGCCGCACATCGCCATCGTCGGTGCCGGTCCGGCCGGGCTGATGGCGGCCGAAGTCGCGCGTAGCGCTGGCGCCGAAGTGGATGTCTACGAGCAGATGCCGTCGGTTGCACGCAAATTCCTGATTGCGGGCAAAGGCGGCCTCAACTTGACCCACTCGGAAGACTTCGAGCGTTTCGTCGGCCGCTATCGCGAACGCGCACCGCAAGTGCGACGCTGGCTGGAACGATTCGACGCGCAGGGCCTGCGGCAATGGGCACGCGAGCTCGGTTTCGAGACCATCATCGGCAGCTCCGGGCGCGTGTTCCCCGCTGACCTCAAGGCTGGCCCCATGTTGCGCACCTGGGTACGCAGGCTGCGCGGCAGCGGCGTGCGCATCCATGTCGGCCACCGTTGGCTGGGATGGGACAGCGCTGGCGCACTGCGTTTCGAGCATGCCGGGGAGACCCTGTCACACGACTTCGATGCAGTGATTCTCGCGCTGGGCGGCGGCAGCTGGGCCAAGCTGGGCTCGGACGGCAGCTGGGTGTCGACGCTTGCCCAGCGCAGCATCGACGTCGCAACCCTGCGCCCGAGCAACTGTGGCTTCGAATGCGCCTGGACCCCACACTTTCGGGACCGATTTGCCGGCGTGCCAGTCAAGCCGGTCGAGGTGAGCCTGGTCGACCGTCTCGGGCACCACGAGCACCTCAAGGGCGAGCTGATGATCACGGGCGCCGGTGTCGAAGGCAGTGCGATCTATGCGCTCTCGGCGCAAATCCGGGACCTGATTGAAGCGCACGGACACGCCAGGATCGAGCTCGATCTGCTGCCCGACCTCGATCTTGCACGCGTGACCCGGGAGCTCGGTCGCGCCCGTGGCACACGCAGCTTCAGCGAGCACCTGCGGCGGACGCTCGGCATCCTGGGCGTCAAGGCCGGTCTCCTGTTCGAAACCCTGCCCGACGCGACGCAGCGTCCGACGGATCAAGTCGCCGCGCATTGCAAAGCCCTGCCGATCACCCTCCTGCGAACACGCCCGCTCGATGAAGCCATCAGCAGCGCCGGCGGCGTGCGCCTTGAGGCGTTTGACGACGACCTGCAACTCCGCGCCCTGCCCGGCGTCTGGTGCGCCGGTGAAATGCTGGACTGGGAAGCGCCCACCGGCGGTTATCTGCTCACTGCCTGCTTCGCCAGCGCTGTAGTTGCAGCGCGCGGTGCCGTGAAGGGCAAGAACCTTCTTACGCAAAATGCACAACGTGAAGCGAATACAAAATGCCACTAACAGACGTCTTTGCGAGGTTTGCTCGCAGCTTGATCGCGGATTCTTTTGCTCGCGTAGGTCATGTTGCCCGCGCGAGCGGGCTACTTGACAGGCCCTTCGGCGCAACCCGTCAAGTAGCCCGCTTCGCGGGCAATATGACCTACCAAAGACACAAGGCCTGGCCGGTAGCAGCGACCCGCTGATGGACTGCGCCTACTACCAGGACGCGCGCTGTCGCTCGTGCACCGAGTTGCTGCTGCCCTATCCGGTTCAACTTGCAGCGCGCGAGACTGCGGCGCGCGCCTTGCTCGATCCAATTGGCAATTGGGATTGGCTTGCAAGCGCGACGAGTCCCGAGCGTGGCTTTCGCAACAAGGCGAAAATGGCGATCTCGGGTACGATCGAGGCGCCACTGCTGGGGATTCTCGACGCGGTCGGGAATGGCACTGATCTCACTGCCTGCAGCCTGTACCCAACAGCGATCCAGGACGCTTTTGCCCCGATCGCGGCTTTCTTGGCACAGGCGCGCGTCCAGCCCTATGACTTGCGCACGCAGACCGGCGAGGCCAAGTACGTACTGCTGACGCTGGCCGAGCACAGCGGCGAGCTGATGCTGCGTCTGGTCCTGCGCTCGCGCGAGTCACTCGATCGCGTGCGCAAGGCCAGCCCAAGACTGCATGCCGACCTGCCAGGCCTGCGCGTCCTCAGCGTGAACCTGCTGCCCGAGCACAAGGCGGTCACCGAAGGCGAGATCGAGATCGTGCTGAGCGAAGCGCAGGCGCTGCGTTGCCAAGTCAACGGCCTGCCGCTGTATCTGCGCCCGCGCAGTTTCTTCCAGACCAACACCGCGGTTGCTGCGGAACTTTATTTGCAGGCTCGCGCGTGGGCTGGAAACGTTGGCGCGCGTTCGATCTGGGATCTTTATTGCGGAGTTGGCGGCTTCGCGTTGCATTGCGCGCACGGCGCTAAGAGCGTGCTCGGCATCGAGAGCAGTGCCGAGGCCATCGTGAGCGCGGAGCAGAGTCGCGACGAATGCGCTTTCGAGGGCGTGCGCTTCTGCGTCGCAGATGCGGCGGATCCTGGCCAAATGCCGAAGACTGACCCCGAGCTGCTGATCGTCAATCCGCCACGCCGGGGAATCGGTGTCGCGCTATGCAGATGGATCGAAGGCTCGACAATCCGACACCTCATCTACTCGAGTTGCAACCCGCAGTCGCTGGCTCAGGACCTCGCGCGCCTGCCGGGCTTCCAGCCGCGCGAGGCGCGCCTCTTCGATATGTTCCCGCATACGCGCCACAGCGAGGTAGCGGTGCTTCTGTCACGTCGCGCCCCGTAGCGGCGAAAGCATCCGGACAAGGTCCGGACCCACGCAGAGCAACGTCTTTGGACGCCTGCTAGTCTCCCGCAATGCTCGCTTCCCTGCCCCGTCCCCTGATTGCCTTGCTGGTGATGCTGGTCGCCGGCACCAGCACCGTCGTCCATTGCTCGATCCTCTTCTTGGTTGCGCTGGTGAAGCTGCTGATTCCCGTGCGTGCGTTCACGCGCTTCATTTCGCGCGTGCTGATCCACATCGCGGAGAGCTGGATCGGCGTCAACAGTACGCTGATTGAAGTGTTCTCGAAGCCGGAATGGGAAATTTCGGGTCTCGAAGGCCTGAGCCGCGAAGGCTGGTACCTGGTCTTGAGCAATCACCAGAGCTGGGTCGACATCCTGGTCCTGCAGCGGGTCTTCAACCGCCGTATCCCGTTCCTCAAGTTTTTTCTAAAGAGCGAGCTGATCTGGGTGCCTTTCCTCGGGCTCGCGTGGTGGGCGCTGGATTTCCCGTTCATGAAGCGCTATTCGAAGGAACTCCTCGAGAAGCATCCGGAGCTGCGCGGCAAGGACACGCAAGCCACCCGGCGCGCCTGCGAGAAGTTCGCGACGGTCCCGGTGTCGGTAATGAATTTCGTCGAGGGCACCCGCTTCACGCCTGGAAAGCACGAACGCCAGCAATCACCGTATCGGCACCTGCTGCGTCCGAAGGCGGGCGGCGTCGCGTTCGTGTTGGAGACCATGGGCGAGCTGCTGCAGGCAATCGTCGATGTGACGATCGTCTATCCCGACGGCCGCCCGACGATGAAAGACCTCATCACCGGCCGTGTCCGCCGCGCCCGCGTCATGGTGCATAAGCGCCCCATCCCCCAGGACCTGCTCGGCGGCAGCTACGAGAACGACCCCGCTTACCGGGAGCGCTTTCAGAGCTGGATCAATGGGTTGTGGGAGGAAAAAGATCGAGTGCTGGGGGCGTAGGGTTTTCGGTTTTCGGTTTTCGGTTTTCGGATGAAAGCTTCAGGGCCGCCGCTTCTTCCGAAAACCCACAACTGAAAACCGAAAACCAAAGCTACTCCGGCATCCCCAACATCCGCACGAAATGCACCAGCCCGTACGAGAGCAGCGCGGCTACCGGGATGGTGAATACCCACGCCCAGATGATGCGTTCGATGACGGTCCAGCGCAGGGCGTTGGCGCGCTTGGCGAAGCCGACGCCCATGATCGCGGTGGAAATGCTGTGGGTGGTCGAGACCGGCATGCCGAGCGTGGCCGCAACCGAGAGGATGGTCGCTGAAGCGGTCTCGGCGGCGAAGCCGTGCACCGGGTGCAACTTGACCATCTTGTGGCCCATGGTCTTGATGATGCGCCAACCGCCGACCGCAGTACCGGCGGCCATCACCAGCGCACAGGTGATCTTGATCCACATCGCAATGCCGGCCTTTTCATCCGGGTCAGGGCGCATGAATTCGAGCATGGGCGGCAGGTTGTCGAGTGTGCCGACGGTCTGCGCGCCAATCAGTGCGAGCGCAATGATGCCCATGGTCTTCTGGGCGTCGTTGAGCCCGTGGGCAAAGCCCATGTAGCTCGCAGAAACCAGCTGCAGCTTGCCGAAAATAGAGTTCATCCAGTGGGGGCGCGCGATGCGGCCGACCCAGCCGCCGCTGCGCGACATGCCGGCAATGATGGCGAACAGCACCCCCATGATGATCACCCCGAGCGTGAATCCGGCAATCGGAGAAGCCAGCATCGGCACCACGACCTTGTAGAGCAGGCCGCCGCCCTTGTACCAAGGCTCGGCGGGCGTAGCCCACAGGAGAGCGCTCAATTGGTCACCGGAGGCTGCAATGGCCGCTCCGCAGAGTCCACCGATGAGCGCGTGGCTGGAGCTCGACGGCAGGCCCCACCACCAGGTCACCAGGTTCCAGACGATCGCCGCGAGCAGCGCGCACAACAGGACCGAGGAGGTGATCACCACGACCGAGGAATCGATCAATCCGCTGGAGATGGTCTTGGCGACTGCCTCGCCCATCATCGCGCCGATGAGGTTCATGAAAGCCGCCAGTGAGACCGCCTGGGTGGGCGTCAGGACCTTCGTCGCGACCACGGTAGCGATCGAATTGGCGGTGTCGTGGAAGCCATTGATGAACTCGAAGATCAACGCCACCAGGATCAGGATCAACAGCAGGGTCAGGGCCGTGGTCACGGAGGCCTCAGCTGTTCTTCAGGACGATCTGGTAAGCGACCACGCCGGCTTCGCGGCAGCGGTCGATGGCCTTTTCGAGGATTTCATAGAAGTCATTGACCATGAAGGTCTGGATCGGGTCGTACTTGCCCGCATAAAGATCGCGGTACATCTCGAGCATCAACCGGTCGGCCTCGACCTCGATCGCGCGCAGGCGGTCGGACAGCGCCTTCATCGGCTCCAGGCGCATGCCCTTGCGCAGGTCATGGACCATCTGGGAGACGACCTCGGCCGCATCGACGAGCATCTTCGCGCGTGGCACGAAGTCGATGCTGTGGATGCGCTCGCCGGCCAGCGCGTAGCGTTCGGCAAACTTCTCGACGATCTTCGGGATGCGGTACAGCGCGTTGCCGAGCGCCTCGATGTCCTCGCGCTCGAGCGCGGTCACGAAGGTATTGACCAGTTCGGTGCGGATCGAGTCGGCGATCTCGCGCTCGCGGTTGCGCGCGATCCGGAATTCCTCGAGCGACGGCTGTTGCGCCTTGCGCTCGACCATCGACAACAGTGCGCGCGTGCCGTCGAGCCCCGCATCCGCGCTGGCCTCCAGCAGGCTGAAAAAGCGGTCGCCCTTGCCGAAAATCGTCTGCAACGAAAACATGTAGTCCCCCGGGAGGCTTTGGCATGCGCCGCGAAGCGCGATGCTAACGCCAATGGGGCCAGAGGTAGCGCGGTTCTGTGCGCGCG
>JANPJV010000172.1:0-13076 GCA_031425695.1 Rhodanobacteraceae bacterium
CTGCGCCGCTTTGGATGCCTTTCTCAAGGCCGCGACCAGAGCATCCAAAGCGGCGCAGAGCGCCGCACTCCAAATCACGGCCGGATATAGGCCGCGTCTTCCTCGATCTGCAGTCTGGCGATCTCGGCCACTCCAGCGCGCACGGTGGTGACGTCGGGGATCAGTTTCGACTCGTCGATGCCGCGGCCGCGCAGGGTGTTCGCACACACGCGAAACTCCACGCCTTCGAGCATCAATGGATCGACCAGCGCGTCGTAGCTGTTGCCGTTTACATCTGCAGCGCCGTCGAGCAGAAAGTCGACTCCGCCGCCCAGCGCCACCACGATCAGTTTGATCTTTGCATCGGCGCGGCGATGGTTGCCGAGATTGCGGATCATCGGGATGGCGCGAGCGCTGTCATCGATGTGATAGACGACGGTCGGGATGCGCGAGCTCGGGCCCGCGGAATCTGGTTCGACCGCAATGACCGGAAGCGCGAACAGCAGGAAGGCGCATGCGGACAGACGATGGATCGGGGTCATCGGCTTGGCTCCAGGGACGAAAAGCTGACTCTACGCCGCTCGTGCCATGCGTGGGTTCGGACCTTGTCCGAACGTTTCGCGTCCCAGGAAAAAGCGTCCGGACAAGGTCCGGACCCACACCCGCGGATCAATTTCCGCCGCGACGCAGCGCACCCAGCCCGAGACCGATGCCCATCCACAGGCACAGCAGCGAGGTGAGGACGATGAAGGTGTCGACGCGCTGGCAGTCGCAGATGCGCGCAAGTGTGGCTGGGTTCCACAGGATGAGTGGGATGAACAGCAGGCCACGCAGGATGAGCACCAGCGCGCTCGCGGCCAGCACGGTGCGGAGAAAAGGCAGGCGGCGGATGCGGCCAGCGCCGGAGAGCGCATAAGCCGCAAGCAGGCTCAAGCCCGCAGCGATGACGATGCAACTGATGGCCGGGCGCAGGCTGCCGGCGCGCGCCATTTCAACCAGCCGCCGTGGCGCGCCGAAGAAGGCGTACCAGTCGGGGCCGCCGACCAGGATGGCGAGATGGAGCACGGCGCCGGCCAGCGCCGTGATGGCAACCAGGAGCAGATAGCGTTCGGTGAAGCGGGTCATCTATGAGGGACTCAGGTCAGATGCAGTTGCTCTGGTGGGTCTGCGCTGTGCGCGGACGCTGTTGATTTGCCGCTTTGTGATCCCATCCAGATCAAAAGAGTCCGCGCGCAGCGCAGACCCACCAAAAGCTCCACCCTCAGCCCTTCTTGTCCATCATCTTCACCATCGCCGACAACCCGCCCGCCAGCGCAAAGGCTTCGAAGCCGAGCTTGGTCAAGATGTAGGCGGCGGCAGCGCTGCGCTCGCCGGTGTTGCAATAACAAACGTAGGACTTTTCCTTGTCGAGGTCAGGCGCAAATTCGCGCAGGCGGTAGAGCGGCATGTTGATCGCGCCCTTGATGCCACGCTCGTCGAACTCCTCGGGCAGGCGTACATCAATCACGCCAGCACCTTGGCGCACCAGCATCGAGGCCTTGCTGGGCGTGATCCACTCGACCGTCGGCTGTTTCAGCAGTTCGCTGAAATCACTCTTGCGCAGGCGCATGAGCTTGCCGTCTTTCATCATGGTGACCGAGGCGTTGCGCACCGAGTTGCTGAGCAGCGCGTCCTCGCCGAAAAAGTCACCACGGACAAGATAGGCCACGACCGCCGGATCGCCGTCGCCCGACTGCATCACGCTCGCCGCACCGTCCTTGATCACATAGAAATAATCGCCATCGTCGCCTTCCCGGACGACGGTCTGGTCTTTGCTGACCGAAATCTCCTCGAAGCGCGAAAACAGCCGCTCGAGATTGCCGGCCGGCACCTTGCGCAGCGCATTGTTCTGCAGCAGCCGGAAGATCCAGCGGTTGCCGTCGGGATTCTTGTCGAGCAACTTGAACGAGCTGGCGCGAGTGAGCTGGTCGAAGGTGATCAGCTTTTCCAGGAAGCGCCGCTCCATCGAAACGACGGTGGCCGTCAGCGACTGCACGGTGGCGGTGAAGCGCCGCGGCATGAGGTCGCCGATCGGATAGCGCCCTTGCAGCGAATCGGCGTTGATGTCCTTGCGCTTGCCGTCCGGATAGTCGCCGCCGACCAGCCCGCTCAGGAGGTAATGCGTGGTCTCGTCGACATCGCCGGCGCGGAACAGCACATGGGCGTTCCCGTACTCCTCCGACTCCGCCTCGCGCGCAATCACCTCCAGATGCTCGGGCCGCAAGGAATCGAGCGGATACAGGTGCTTGAGCTTGCTGGCATCGATCGACATGGGTGCACCTGCGATGCGTGGTAATGCCGAATATAGCTTTGATGCCGGTGTCGGTTTCGGTTTTCGGTTCGGAAGAAGCGGCCCTCGCGCTCGGCTTTTCGGCTTCTACCGAAACCGAAACCGACAACCGAAAGCCCGTTACAAAAATTGTCCCACCACCGGATTGTCGCTCTCGTCGACGTAGTCAAAGCCGAGCGCGTCGATGCGCGCGCGCAGGGCGGGCTCGTCGGCGGCACTGACTTCCATTCCCGCGAACACGCGGCCGTAGGCGGCGCCGTGGCTGCGGTAGTGGAACAGGGTGATGCTCCAGCGCGTGCCCATGGCTTCGAGGAAGCGCAGCAGCGCGCCCGGTCGTTCCGGGAACTCGAAACGGAACACGCGCTCGCGTCCGCCGACGCGCGCGCGGCCGCCGACCATGTGACGTACGTGCAGCTTGGCGAGCTCGTTGCCGGTGTAGTCGGTGACGGGGTAGCCGTGTGCTTCGAGATTGGCCTTGATCTCCGCGCGCTCGGCAACGCCGCGGCGCAGCGCGATGCCGACGTAGACCTGCGCGGTGGTGCCGGGTGTGTAGCGGTAATTGAACTCGGTGACTGCGCGCGGTCCGAGCGCCCGACAGAAGTTGAGGAAGCTGCCCGGTTGCTCGGGGATGGCGACGCCGAACACCGCCTCGTGCGATTCGCCAATCTCGGCGCGCTCGGCGATATGGCGCAGCCGGTCGAAGTTGACGTTGGCGCCGCTGGCGACCGCGCACAGGGTCGCGTTCTCGACGCCGGGCCGTTCGGCGTAGATCTTGAGCCCGGCCAGTGCGAGCGCACCGGCGGGCTCGAGCACCACGCGGGTGTCGTCGAAGACATCTTTCACCGCAGCGCAGATCTGATCGGTGTCGACCAGGATGACTTCGTCGATGCAGTCGCGGAGGACGGCAAACGGATGATCGCCGACACGGCGCACGGCCACGCCATCGACGAACAGGCCGACCTGATCCAAGGTCACCGGCATGCCCGCGCACAGCGCCGCGTGCAGGCAGGCCGCATCGACCGGCTCGACGCCGATGACTTTGATCTCCGGCCGCAGTGCCTTGATATAGGCCGCCATGCCGGCCGCGAGGCCACCACCCCCGACCGGGATGAACACCGCATCCAGCTTGGAGGGATGCTGGCGCAGCAACTCCATTGCCACCGTGCCCTGGCCGGCAATCACGTGTGGGTCGTCATACGGATGCACGAAGGTCAGCCCACGCTCGGCGGCAACGCGCTTGCCGACCACCGCCGCGGCGTCATAGCCATCGCCTTCGAGAATGATCTCGGCTCCGTAGGCGGCGACCGCATCGACCTTGATCGACGGCGTCGTGCCTGGCATCACGATGGTCGCCTTGCACCCAAGCTCACGTGCAGCCAGCGCCACACCCTGCGCATGATTGCCGGCCGACACCGCGAGCACGCCGGCTGCGCGTTCTTCCGGGCTCAGCGAGGCCATCTTGTTGTAGGCGCCGCGCACCTTGAACGAGAACACCGGCTGCAGGTCCTCGCGCTTCAGCAGCACGCGCAGCCCGAGCCGCCGCGACAAGCGCGTCGCCTCGGTGAGCGGCGTCTCGATCGCCACCTCGTACACCCGCGAGGTCAGGATCGCGCGCAAGTAATCGGGAACATCGGTCATGGAACCCTCCGGTTGACCGATGCTGCATTGCATCAGCCAAAGAGAGCAACCGGAGCGGTGTGCTTTTGTAGGTCATGTTGTGCGCGCACGCGCACTACTTGACAGGACCTCGCGAAGAATTGAGTCATGTAGCCCGCTGGCGCGGGCAACATGACCTACGAGGGAGCGCGGCCACGCTATTCGAACCCGTTCGCAAACACTGCATTCCCCGCTCCTGACCGCGCATCCGCCAGCGCATTCAAATAGCACTCCAGGTTCGTGTACCCCGCAATCCCCGTGAACGCGATCGAGAGCTGCGTGCCATTGGCGTCGAAGACATTCGGATTGAGTCCATTGGCGGTCTCGAACGCATTCGGCATGCCGTCGTTGTCGTTGTCGATCGGCGCCGGCGGTGGGCTCTGCGGATCGAAGTCGAGCGCGAAGGCGTCGGCGGCGAGCGGGGTGCCGTAGTCGACGGCCGGGATCGAGCCCGACAAGGTCGAGTCGCGCCAGCGCCGGTCGAGCGGATCCTGGGGCAGGGAGCCGACGCGGGTTGGCAGGGTACTGATCAGCTGATCGCCGGCCAGATACGAAACCGCTGCGAACGGGTGGCGGGTGCCGCGTCGCGTCGCGTTGCCGCTGTTCGTATTCGGCACATTGCCCTGGAAGTCGTTGCAGCAATAGAACAGCTGGTAGTCGGCGAAGCCGGGATGGATCGAGATGCGGTTGTCGGTCACGTAGAGCTCGTTCTGGGCGACGTCGATAAGGTCGAACAGGAACATGCCGTACGGGTAGCTCGGCCGCGCCAGGAAGCGATTGCCGACCGCATTCATGCGCACGCGGTAGGGGCCGGCTGCGGCGTTCTGGTCGACGTCGCGGTTGTACCAGATCAGGAAGCCGGGGTCGGCGTACAGGTTGTTTGACACTTCCAGGTGCAACGGGGTGTTCTGGCAGCTGGCGATCAGGCCAGGCTGGCCGTCGTAGTTGCTCGCCTCGCAGGTGATCTCGGGCGTACGTCCGCCGACGCGGTACCAGAGGTTCTTGACCAGCGCGATGCGGTCCTGCGGATTGTCGGGATGCGAGTAGTTGAGCAGGATGCCACCGCGGTCGGCGTGGTCGCCGACGGTCTCGCCCAGGGTTGAATACTGGATCGTGATGTCACGCGCCCAGCTGATCTGCACCGCCTCGTCGGTCGCATGGGCAAGCGAGACGTGGTCGAAGATGGCACGCTCGATACCGTCGAGGCGCAGGGCGTCGTCGAGACGCTCGCCGCCGGCCGGCACGGCCAGGTTCCACGCCGGCCGCGAGCGCAGGTGGCGCACGATCAGGTTGTCGCACTGATTCTGTTCGTAATGCCCGTCGCAGATGAAGCCGCGCACGGTGATGCCGCCCGGAGACGACTGTCCAGCGATGGTGACATTGCCATTCACGACATTGGCGATGCCATGAATCACGCCGCTCACGCGGAACACGATCGTGCGCGGCCCGGTCTGGCGCAGTGCCCAGTTGAGCGACCCGGTGATCGTCCCGCCCGGGTCCGGCGCCAGGGTGGTGACGGACAGCACCTGCCCGCCGCGACCGCCGCTGGCAACCGCGCCAAAGCCCTCGGCGCCGGGAAAGGCGGGGATGCCCTGGGCAAGGCAACTGGCTGAAGCGATAAGCGCAAGGATTTGGGTAACGAGGTAGAACCAGGACCGCATGACGCTCGAACCTCCGCTCTGTGGGGAGTCCAGCCTGTGCCTGCCGAGCGCGCAAGCGGTAGGACGCGCGCGTCAGCGACTTGGATGGGCGCGTCAGGGCGGGAATTGTGCGACGGGGATCACAGATGAAGCGGTTTCGGTGTCAGTTGTCGGTTTCGGAAAAGCAGGAGGGTTGTCGGTTTCAGACTTACCGCTTCTACCGACACCGACAACCGACACCGAAACCGCTCTTCACTCACTCGAAGGTGGATGCCCGAACGCCTGGCGATAGCGTCGCGAGAAGTGCGAGAGATCCTCGAACCCAACCGCGCTGGCCACGTCGCCGACGCGCCGGTTGCCGGCTCGCAACATTGTTCGCGCAGCTTCGAGGCGAGCGGCCAGCACCAGGTCCTGCGGCGAGCTGCCGAGGCCGGCCAGGAGGCGCCGTTGCAAGGTGCGTATCGAGACATGAAACTGCTCGGCGAGCACCGGGGGCGACAAGTCGTCGGCTAGATGGGCGCGCACATGGGTGAGTACGGCCTCGGCGAACGCGCGCTCGGGTGGATCCGGAGCGATAGGCGGCTCGGCGACCTCCAGCGCCGGTTCCCGCGCCTGGTGGCGCTCCCCGATGCCAACAGCAACAGCGTCCGCGCGCAGCGCAGACCCACCACCGGCAAAAGCGTCCGACTGAGTGGGGGGCACGTGCGCCAGCCGCGCCAGTACACCGCGCAGCAGGCGCCGATGCCACAGATAGGTCAGCCCCGCACACAACACGCCAAACAGCAGGCCGGCGACCCCAATGGCGGTGAGTACCGGGGCGACACCCCATCGGCGCGACCAGCGTTCGAGCATCGGCGGCTCGCCCGTCAAGCTCAGCTGCGCCCAGCGTTGCGGATAGCCGAAGTCGGTTTCACCGGACCAGTTGCGCGGCAGCAGCTGGGTGCCAACCGCGGGATCGGTGTCCGGCCGGCTCGGCGCTGCATCTGCCAGCGCGCGGATGCGGTCGGGTGTGAAGCCTTCGACTGCGCCGGGCGGGTGATCCACCAGCCAGTCGTTGATCACCACATCCATGCCGAGCCGGCTGCCCGCCCGCGCATCCACACCGAGCGCCGCGAACGGCACCCGCAACTCGAAATCCCATCCGCGCGGGTTCCTGCGTGCCGCGTAGTCGAGCGCCAGTGGCTTGGATTCTCGTTGTGGTACCGCCGCTTGCGACAGCGCGCCGATCAGCGCATCGCCGCGCAGCACACCCGAACGACCATCTGGCAGAAGCAACAGGTCGATGTCGTCATCGTCCATCGCCAAGCTCGCGTTGGCGCGGCTGTCGAGATAAATCTGCGCGGAATCATATTGATGGAACTGGTCGACCACGAGCCCGGCTGGTGCCGCAATCAGCTCGCGGTCGATGATCTCGACCGCAAACAGGAGCGCATCGGCATCCCAGGCCACGCGCACCCGTACATGGTTGCGCTGCGCTTCCAAACCCGCGGTCTCGACAAAGCGCCGCTCCAGCCACGGCTCGCGCCATTCGCGCGGGTTGCCGTCGATCTGGGGGGTGAATTGGCGATAGGGGATTTGGGAAGGTGCCGGGGGAGCTGCACAAGAACTCGCCAGCAACAGCGCAGAAAGGATCATGCGAGGGCCGCTTTTCGTAGGTCATGTTGCTCGCGTAGCGAGCTACTTGACGTTGTTCGGCCAGATTCGTCAAGTAAGCCGCTTGCGCGGCCAACATGACCTACGTTCCGCAATCCCTCACCGCATCCGCTCCACCACCGCCAAGGTCGCCTTGGCCCGGTTGAGCGTGTACATGTGGATTCCGGGTGCGCCGGCGGCAACCAAGCGCCGGCACAGTGCCGCGACGACATCCGCACCGACCTCGCGAATCGAATCGCTGTCGTCACCCAGGCTGGTCATGCGCCGTTCGATCCAGCGCGGGATTTCCGCGCCGCACATGTCGGAGAAGCGCTTGAGTTGGCTGAAATTGCTGATCGGCATGATCCCGGGCACGATCGGCACCCGCACGCCGGCCGCACGCGCGTCCTCGACGAAGCGCTCATAGGCATCGGCATTGTAGAAATATTGCGTAATGGCGCCATCGGCGCCCGCATCGATCTTGCGCACGAAGTGCTTGAGATCCTCTTCGGCGGTGCGCGCCTGCGGATGGAATTCCGGATAGCACGCGACGTCGATGTGAAACTGCCGACCGTAGTTTTCGCGGATGAAGCGCACCAGGTCGATCGCATAGCGAAACTCCCCAGCCACGCCCATGCCCGATGGCATGTCACCGCGCAGCGCCACGATGCGCTTGCAGCCGAGCTCGATGTAACGATCGAGCAGCCCGCGAATATCGTCGCTGGTGCCACCCAGGCATGACAAATGCGGCGCCACATCCAGGCCGTGTTTCGACTGTAACTCCGCAACCGTGTCATAGGTGTAGCTCAAGGTCGAGCCACCGGCACCGAACGTCACGCTGACGTACTCGGGATTCAGCGGCTTGAACTGCTCCACCGTCTTGGCCAGCGTCTCGCGCTGCTCATCGGTCTTCGGTGGGAAAAACTCGAAACTCAAAGGGATCATCATCAGACTTCTAGACGGCTGCAGGGGCGCGATGCTACCCGGCTTGACGTAGGTCATGTTGCTCGCGAGCGCGGGAGCGCTCAGCGAGCAACTTGATGATTTGCCGGTTCCGTCAAGTAGCCCGCTACGCGCTTCGCGCGCGCGGCCAACTTGACCTAGGTCAAACGGCGACACCCACCCACCCCTTGAACATCCCCCTTCCAACCCGCATCCATAGGCGATCGATTTGATTGCTCGGGAGCACTCCCATGCGCATGGACAAACTCACCTCGCGGTTCCAGCAGGCACTGGGCGACGCGCAGTCGCTGGCGCTGGCGCGGGATCATAATTTCGTCGAGCCGGCGCACCTTCTGGTGGCACTGCTCGACCAGCAGGGTGGCTCGACCAGGCCGTTGCTGGCACAGGCCGGCGTCAACATGACGACGCTGCGTTCGCGGCTGGGCGAGGCGGTGGACAAGCTGCCCAAAGTCAAGGGCAACGAGGGGAATATTTCGATCGGTAGTGATCTCGTCCGCTTGCTCAACTTGACCGACAAGTTGGCGAGCGAGCGTGGTGACCAGTTCATCGCCTCGGAGCTGGCGGTACTGGCGGCGCTGGACGACAAGGGCGACGTTGGCAAGGCACTTAAAGCGGCGGGTGCCGACATGGCGCGCATTGGACGCGCGATCGAGGCTTTGCGTGGAGGCGAGAAAGTGCAGGACCAGGCAGCGGAAGAGAACCGGCAGGCGCTGGAGAAGTACACCATTGACCTGACCAAGCGCGCCGAGGAAGGCAAGATCGACCCAGTCATCGGGCGCGACGAGGAAATCCGTCGCACCATCCAGGTACTGCAGCGGCGCACCAAGAACAATCCGGTACTGATCGGCGAACCCGGCGTCGGCAAGACCGCGATTGTCGAGGGTCTGGCGCAGCGCATCGTCGACAACGAGGTGCCCGAAGGCATCCGCGGCAAGCGGGTGCTCTCGCTCGACATGGGCGCGCTGATCGCCGGCGCCAAGTTCCGCGGCGAGTTCGAGGAGCGCCTGAAGGCGGTCCTGAGCGACCTTTCCAAGCAGGAAGGCCAGATAATCCTGTTTATCGACGAGCTGCACACCATGGTCGGCGCCGGCAAGGCCGAAGGCTCGATGGACGCCGGAAACATGCTGAAACCGGCACTCGCGCGCGGCGAGCTGCATTGCATCGGCGCGACCACGCTCGACGAGTACCGCAAGTACGTCGAGAAAGACGCCGCGCTCGAACGCCGCTTCCAGAAAGTCTTCGTCGGCGAGCCTTCGGTCGAGGACACGGTCGCAATCCTGCGTGGTCTCAAGGAGCGTTATGCGCTGCACCACCGCGTCGAGATCACCGACAGCGCGATCGTCGCGGCCGCCACCCTGAGCCATCGCTATATCGCCGACCGCCAGCTGCCCGACAAGGCCATCGATCTGATGGACGAGGCGGCCAGCCGTATCCGCATGGAGATGGATAGCAAGCCCGAGCGCATGGATCGGCTCGAGCGCCGCCTGATCCAGCTCAAGATGCAGCGTGAGGCGCTGAAGAAAGAGACCGACGAAGCCGCGCGCACCCGCCGCCGTGACATCGAGGACCAGATCGAAAAGCTCGAACGCGAGTACTCGGATCTCGACGAGATCTGGAAGAGCGAAAAGGCGCTGGTGCAGGGCGAGAGCAATATCAAGGAGCAGGTCGAGCAGGCGCGGCTAGAGTTCGATGCCGCGCGCCGGCGCCAGGATCTGGCGAAGATGAGCGAGCTCCAGTACGGCGTCATCCCGCAGCTGGAACGCCAGCTGGAACAGGCGCGCGCGACCGAGCAAAAGGGTTTCAAGCTGCTCACCAACAAAGTCACTGAAAACGAGATTGCTGACGTCGTCAGCCGCTGGACCGGGATCCCGGTCAGCAAGATGCTCGAAGGCGAGCGCGAGAAATTGCTGCGCATGGAAGACGACCTGCACCGGCGCGTGGTCGGTCAGGCCGAGGCCGTGCGCGCCGTCGCCGATGCAATCCGGCGCTCGCGCGCGGGGTTGTCCGATCCCAAGCGGCCGAATGGCTCCTTCCTGTTCCTGGGGCCGACCGGCGTCGGCAAGACCGAGCTGTGCAAGGCGCTTGCCGAATTCCTCTTCGACACCGAGGAGTCGATGGTGCGCATCGACATGAGCGAGTTCATGGAGAAGCACTCCGTGAGCCGCCTGATCGGCGCACCGCCGGGCTATGTCGGCTACGAGGAAGGCGGCTATCTGACCGAAGCCGTGCGCCGACGCCCGTATGCGGTGATCCTGCTCGACGAGGTCGAGAAGGCGCACAACGACGTATTCAACGTGCTGCTGCAGGTGCTCGATGACGGCCGTCTCACCGACGGCCAGGGTCGCACCGTCGATTTTCGCAACACGGTCATCGTCATGACCAGCAACTTGGGCTCGCAGGTGATCCAGGAGATGACCGGCGAGGAGAATTACGCACGCATGAAGAACGCGGTGATGGAAATCGTCCAGCAACATTTCCGCCCCGAATTCATCAACCGCCTCGACGAGATCGTGGTCTTCCATCCGCTCGACAAGGCATCGATCCGCACCATCGCCGCCATCCAGCTCAAGCAGCTCGGCCAGCGCCTTGCCGACCGTGAGATCGGATTCACCATCGACGACTCCGCCCTCGACCTCTTGGGCAGCTTCGGCTTCGATCCCGTCTACGGCGCCCGCCCGCTCAAGCGCGCGATCCAGACGCTGCTAGAGAACCCGCTTGCGCGAGAAGTTTTGGCAGGCCGCTTCGGGCCACGCGACCAGGTGCGGGCGACCGCGGAGGGGGAGCGGATTGTGTTCGTGAAGGGGTGAGTGGTGGGTGGGTGTCGAGGTACTCGACGCTTTGACGTAGGTCATGTTGCCCGCGCCAGCGGGCTACTTGACGGCTTTGGTTCGACGCTTGATCGTAGGTCATATTGCCGGCGCCAGCGGGCTAATTGACGCTTTGGAATGTAGAGCCGTCAAGTAGCGCCCTGCGGGCGCAACATGACCTACGACAGCACAGTCATTCTGCGCCCGCGCCGAAATCCTCATCAGCCACGTAGCTCCAATGTGCTTCGTACCAGCCGCGACGGACAAAGCTTCGAAATGAGCTCCACGCGTAATCAGAAGTGCGTTTCACGAGCCCGTGTTTCACGGGATTGCCGTGAATGTAGTCGACGTGTCGATAGAGGTCATTCTCGTCGCGGATCAAGTGATCCCAGTAACGATGCTGCCAGACCTTCTTGCGGCCCGGAAACTGGCGCCGCGCGACGCGGAGCTTGAGCTTTTGCACCCACTGGGAAACCTCGGCATTCGGGTCGGAAACGAGTAGATGAAGGTGGTCGTCCAATACCGCCCAGGCGTGGAGCAGGAAGCCGTGCACGGTTCTTAGCTCGAGCAGGATTTCCAGTATTGCAGTCTTGACTTCAGTCGTTCGGAATAGGGGTTCCCTCCCGTCGGTCACCAGGGTCAAGAAGACCGTTTTTCCCGGAGTGAAATATCGACGGATCTGGCTCATGGTGGGCATCGTTGCATGGCCACAGAGTGACGCTCTGCTGTCGTCAATTCGGTCGGAAATTTCTGAAAATCGTGTAGGTCATTTTTCCGTCGTAGGTCATGTTGCCCGCGCCCGCGGGCCACTTGACGGGAAGTGCCGTCAATAGCCGTCAAGTAGCGCGCTGCGGGCGCAACATGACCTACGTCGAAGCGGCCCTGCGCCGTAACCCCGACATAAAATGTCTTGACATACTATGTCGGGCGAATGTAGCTTGGTCCATCACCAACGCTTCACGCCCTAGGAGGCGCGATGTCGAGGCGCAGCAAGCTGCATGCTCTGGTTGAACGCGCGTTGCCGATGCTGCAGCGCGAGCTTGGTCTGGACGCGGTCGAGATTGCGGCAGTGCGCGGCGAGGTGCCGGTGCTGGAGATCAGCTTTCCGCAGAGCGAGCGGTTATCGATCTACGTGACCGATGCCGACACCCAGTTGCTGTGCATCAGCTATCTCTGGCGTGACTCCGAGGTCAAGGCGAAGCGCCGCGCGGAACTCCTCGAAACCCTGCTCGAGCTCAACCCCAGTGTCCCGCTGTCGTCCTTCGGCCGCATTGGCGAGCACTTCGTGCTGGTCGGTGCGCTGAGCCCGAAGGCGACGCCGGACGACATGGCGCTGGAGCTCGCCACCCTCAGCGACAACGGTCGCGACGCGCTCGCGACGCTGTCCGAATACCTGGTGTAGATGCCATGGCCTGGTGGGACGACATTCTTGGACTATTGAAAGACGAGCTGAAAGCCGTTGGCGACCAGCGCGTCGACCAGGACGAGCCGCCGACGGTCAAACAGGCGCAGGCGCTGCTCAAGCGAACGTCGAAGGAACTCGCGGACGCGAAAGCGCGTGCCGAAGCGTCGCGGCGGCGCATGTTGCGTGCGCAGGCGGACCTCGAGGCGCTCACCCGCGATCCGGCGCAGCACCCGCGCTACCGTGATCGCCTGACCGAGCTCGCGCATGCCATCTCGCACGAAAGCGCAATGGCCGACAGCTTCGACGCGCACATCGCGCAACTGGGGCTCATGCACGACCGCATCGACAGCCAGCTGCGCAAGCTGCAATCCGATCTCAACATGGCGCGCAGCGCCCGTGCCGCGGCACAGACCACGCAAGCGGTCTCCCCCGGCCCGCGCAGCAAGCCAGCGCCGACCGACCAACCCGGCTTCAAGCGCGCCCGGTCGGATGCGGTGATGGACAGCCTGCGCGAGGTGGGGAAGAAGAAGGGGGACAAGGATGCGTAGGTCACGTTGCGCCCGCGTGGTGCCGGGGATGGCGATTGGTCGCATCGGGCGCTACGTGACGATGCCGGCCGCCGCGGATTCGATTCACGCATCGATGTCACGTAGCGCCCAATTCGC
>JANPJV010000173.1:0-12115 GCA_031425695.1 Rhodanobacteraceae bacterium
TGGGCCCACTCGACGGGCGGCGCTCCCGCGCCCCCACTCTCTTCCAGTTTGAGCAAGACCTGCGGCGCTGGAGCGCCGCCGTCCAGAAGCCTCAAACCCCACAATGAAAAAGCCCGGCCGAGGCCGGGCTTTTTCGTGCTACTCAACTACCGAAAGTGAAGAAGCTCACTCCTGGACGTTGAGCTCCGTGCGGCGATTGCGCGCGCGGCCTTCAGCGGTTTCGTTGGTGTCGATCGGCTTGGACTCGCCATAACCGTTGACTGCAACGATCTTGCCGCCTTCCACGCCCTTGTCGTTCAGGTAATCAGCAACGACCTTCGCGCGGCACTCGGACAGGGTCTGGTTGTACGCATCGGAACCAACCCAGTCGGTGTGACCGGCGAGCTCGACGCGGATCTCGTTGTTGTTGAGAACGCGCACGGCCTCGTCGAGGATCGCGATCGCATCCGGACGCAGCGTGCACTTGTCGAAGTCGAAGTTCACGCCGTTGAGCGTGATCGACACCGGCAGCGGACGCGACGGCTCGGACGGCGGCGCCGGCTCGGACGGCGGAGCCGCCGGCGGCATCGGGGCCGGCTCAACTTCGGCTTCAGCCGTAGAGATGTTGCCGAAGTAATGCGTGAAACCGATCGAGACAGTGGTGTCCCAGAAGCCGGTGTCGATGCCGCTGTTGTCGAAATCGGTGTACTTGTGGCCGACTTCGAAGCGGAACGCACCGCTGTCGGTCATGTCCCACTCGAAACCGATGACCGGGCCGATCTGATAGCCCCAATCGTCGATATCGGTGTCTTCGAGGTCGTTATTGCCGAATCCGAAGCTCGCGCCGAAATACGGATGCGCGTTATCCATGTCGATCAGGTAGCGAATGGTCGCGCTGACGCTGGTCTGGCGCCACTCGAGCGGACGATCGTCGTCGAAATCTTCATCGAAACGCTGCAGGCTGACTGCGGCTTCGACCGTCCAATTTTCCTTGAACACATAACCCAGGCCGAGGCCGAGGTGCAAGCCGTCATCGGAAGCGCGGTCGTCGTCAGCCTGGACGATGCCCACGCTTGGTGAGATGAACCACAGGCCTTCCTCGCGCGGACCCGCCGTTGCCGTCAGTGGCAGCGAGACTGCAACCGCGAGCGCGGTCCACAACATTGTCTTTTTCATTCTTGATCTCCAGTTGACTTGAACCCGTTACCGAGAACCGAGGTGTCCCAACGCCACCGGCGCTCTACCTATGTTCTGATGAATCATTATGCAACATTTAACCTGAACTGTTATTAGACGATGAACAACGTCATGAAGGTGTCAACTGCCATGAGGTCGAACTTAACGGGATCGGCGCAGGCGGCCAGGATCTTTTCGACCTGGCGCCGCGGAAACTGACCACGCAGGGCGCTGTCGAACTTGCGCAGCAACACCGGGATGCCTTCGGCCCGGCGCTTGCGGTGGCCGATTGGATAGTCGATCGCAACCCGTTCCGTGCTGCTGCCGTCCTTGAAGAAGACCGTGATGGCGTTGCCGATGTAGCGTTTGTCCGGGTCGAAGTAGTCCTTCGTAAACGCCGGATTTTCCTTCACTTCCATCTTGCCGCGCAGCGCGTCGATGCGCGGATCCGCTGCCACCGAGTCTTCGTAATGGGAGGCATCGAGCGCGCCATGGATCAGCGGGACCGCGACCATGTACTGGATGCAGTGATCGCGATCGGCCGGGTTGGCCAGCGGCCCGGTCTTGTCGATGATGCGGACGCCCGCCTCCTGGGTCTCGATCAGGATGCGTTCTATCTCCCCCAGGCGGCCACTGACCTGCGGGTGCAGTTGCATCGCGCACTCGACCGCGGTTTGCGCATGGAACTCGGCCGGGAAGCTGATCTTGAACAGCACGTTTTCCATCACGTAGGTGCCGTAGGGGCGCTCGAATTCGAACGGCTTGCCCTTGAACAGCACATCGTAGAAACCCCAGGTCTTCGCAGTCAGCGCCGAGGGGTAGCCCATCTCGCCCTTGAGCGCGATGAGCGCGTGGGTGACGGCACGCCGGCAGGCATCGCCCGCCGCCCAGCTCTTGCGCGACCCGGTGTTGGGCGCATGCCGATAGGTGCGCAACGCGCCGCCATCGATCCAGGCGTTGGAGACCGCGTTGATGATGTCCTCGCGCGTGCCGCCGAGCAGCATGGTGGCGACCGCGGTACTGGCGATGCGCACCAGGATGACGTGGTCCAGGCCCACCCGGTTATAGCTGTTGAGCAACGCGAAGCAGCCCTGGATCTCGTGCGCCTTGATCGCGGCCACCAGCACGTCGCGCATGCTGAGCGGTGCCTTGCCGATGCTGCGGTTGCTGCGCGAGACGTAGTCGGCGACCGCCAGGATGGCGCCGAGGTTGTCGGACGGATGTCCCCACTCGGCCGCCAGCCAGGTGTCGTTGAAATCCAGCCAGCGAACCTGCGCGCCGATGTTGAAGGCCGCCTGCACCGGGTCGAGCTCGAAGGAGGTGCCCGGCACGCGCGCCCCGCCCGCAAGCGTCGCACCCGGCACGATCGGCCCGAGCAGCTTGACGCATTCGGGGTACTTCATCGCCAGCATGGCGCAGCCGAGGCTGTCGACCAGCATGTTGCGCGCAGTTTCAAGCGCCTCTTCCGATTGCACCGAATAGGTGCTGACGTAATCGGCAATGTCGACCAGCACCTGATCGGGGTCAGGCCGTTTGGCCGAGCGGATATCGTGGCTTCCCATGCGCGCATCTTCCCGGTTAAAGAGTAGTTAACGTCCCATGATGCCGCAGTCGAAAGGTGCGGCCAAGCGGCCTGGACCAGTGACAGGCGGTGGCTGCTACACTCGGGAATGAACCCGCGTACGCGTCACCGGCTTCGAGGTAGCTAGCAGCCATGCAGTGCACTGATCCAGATCATCGCCACGGCGGCGAAGAGATGCTCAAGCGCGTCGAGCACGCCTGCGCCGAGCGCGGCCTGCGGCTGACTGAAGTGCGCCGGCGCGTTTTTGAACTGCTCGCTGCCAGCGCACGCCCGGTCAAGGCTTACGACCTGCTCGCGCAAGTCCGCGAGCACGGCAGCGCGCCGGCAGCGCCGCCGACGGTCTACCGCGCGCTCGATTTCTTGATGGACAACGGCTTCGTCCACAAGCTCGAGACGATCAATGCCTTCGTGCCGTGCCCGCACCCGGAATCGGGTGCGCATGGCAGCCAGTTCCTGATCTGCGAGCGCTGCCTGGAAACACTCGAGCTCGACGCCGCGGGCATCGTCGATCAATTGCACCAGCAGTCGCGCGCACAAGGCTTCGAGCCGCGCCGTCTCAACGTGGAGGTCTACGGCCTGTGCGCGCGCTGCCGCCCTGCGCACTGATCGGCGCGCTGTTGCTGGCAGCCATGCTGCCGGCGCAGACGCCGCCACCGTCGCCCACTCCGGTCGCGCCTCCAGCTGCGACCCCCGCGACGACAG
The DNA here is from genome assembly GCA_031425695.1 of Rhodanobacteraceae bacterium. Taxonomy (GTDB): domain Bacteria; phylum Pseudomonadota; class Gammaproteobacteria; order Xanthomonadales; family SZUA-5; genus JANPJV01. The sequence goes on from JANPJV010000173.1 coordinate 3,440, forward strand.
CGGTGAAACCGCAGCCGGCGGCGATTCCTGCAGCTGCGGCGGCCGGCGCGCCCGTGGCTCCAGGCAACCCACCAGCGGGCGATGCATCCGTAGCAATCGCGCCGGCGGTGGCCGCGCCGAGCGCGCCGACCGATCCGGCGGCTGTCAACGTCGCCGAGGTGGTGGGTCCGGTCCAACCTGTCGACCCGTATTTCAAATTGCTCGGTCATCGCATTGCGCCTGGCAAACGCGAGCGCGTGATGTGGCGTGCCGGCACCAGCTTCATCGGCGATCCGATGGAAGTGCCGGTCGTGGTGATCCATGGTCTGCAGCCAGGACCGGTGCTGTGCCTGACCGGCGGGATCCACGGCGACGAGCTGAATGGCATCGAAGTCATTCGCCGGGTGATGTCCACGCTGGATGCGGGGACGCTGGTCGGCACCGTGGTCGGGGTCCCGATCGTAAACATGGCCGGCTTTGCGCGCGGCTCGCGCTACCTGCCGGACCGGCGCGACCTCAACCGCTTCTTCCCGGGCAATTCGAATGGCAGCAGTGCCTCCCGCATCGCCCATGATTTCTATTCGAATGTCGTCCGCGGCTGCACCGCCGTGGTCGACTTCCACACCGGCTCCTTCGACCGCGCGAACCTGCCGCAGGTGCGCGGCGACATGCGCATACCGTCAGTGGTGGCGCTCACGCGTGGCTTCGGTGCAACCGCCGTGCTGCACACGCCGGGCGCACCGGGAATGCTGCGGCGCGCGGCGACCGACGACGGCATACCGGCAGTCACCTTCGAGCTCGGCGCCCCGGTGCGGCTGGAACCGACCGAGATCGAGCATGGCGTCAACGCGATCGAGACCCTGCTCAACAACTACGGCATGACCCAGCGAGTGCGCATGTGGCGCGAGCCGCAGGCCATTTTCTACGAATCGCGCTGGGTGCGCGCCCCTGCCTCCGGGATGCTCTTCGGCGACGTCCGCCTCGGCGATCGTGTCCGCCAGGGCCAGCGCCTCGGCCGCATCATCAATCCGCTCAACGACGAGACCCGAGAGCTGGTTTCTCCCGTTCGCGGCCGCGTGCTCGGCATGGCGCTGAACCAGCTGGTGCTGCCCGGCTACGCGGCCTTCCACATCGGCGAGGAAGCCTCAGAGGCCCAGGTCATCCGCGACGCCACCATCGCTCCGACGCCCACCGTCGAAACCGAACGCATGGACGAAGGCGCCGCCGGCGAAAACACCGCGCCGACGGAGGGATCGACTGAGCAGTTGGACGAGTTCGAAGCCGAGGCGGTGCCGGAAGGGAGCTGAAGCGGTTTCGGTTTCGGTTTTCGGTTTCGGAAAGAGCGGGGCTTCGCGCCGAGACTGACTCGCTTTTTCCGACACCGAAACCGAAAACCGAAACCGATCTTAAGGGACCACTTCCTGTGCCCGCTCGACCCAGGCGTCGAGGACTTGCTGCTCGTTGTCGGAGATGTCGATGAGCTTGGCGCCGGTCCAGTAGGTGTGTTCGGTGCGGGCCTCGTCGCACCACAGGCACTGGATCCCGACTTCGAAGCGATGGATCGTGCGCTGGGCGTCGCGCAGTTGGAACTGGACCTGGAACAACTGCTCCTCGCGCATCGAGTGCGAGCTGATCAGCATCATGCCGTCGACGGAAAGATTGCCGATGCGGCCCAGGGTTTCGCCGGTCATGGCGTTGATCGCCATGATCACTTCGGAGGTGCGCTTGCGGACAGAACGTCTGGCGACCATCGCGTTCTCCTCAGGTCGTCGCGGCCGCGGCGGCGGCCTTGTTGCCGATACCGACACCCTTGAGCGCACTGACGATGCCCTTCCAGGCACGATCGATCAGCTTCTCCTGGGACTCTTCGACCACGTGGGCGTTGCCGCGCAGGAGGTCGCGCGCGAGTTGGTCGATCATGCGTTCCTCCGCCTTGCCGCCACGCGGGTTGACGAACAGGCAGCGGCCGGTCACCGGGCTGAACCAGCACAGCTTCCGGCGGGCCTTTTCCCCTTGCTGATTGAGCACGAACTCGAACCAGGTGCCGAAGGGCAGCAGCTTAACGCGCTCGATCATGTCGCGCTCCTTGGGACCCAGTGGCAGCGCTTCGACCTTGCGCAAATTCTGCAGGATGGTGGAAGGCGGAGCGGCGTCGCCCTCTGCGGGGACGACCGCCGGCTCGGGCTCCGGCACAGCAACGCTCGGTCGTGAATCGCCGCCGAGCCGCGGATTCTGCTTGACCAGCTGTTCGATGGCCGGGCTCGCGAATTCCTTTTCCGGGTGTTCGCTGGCGTGCTGCTCGATCAGGCGCGCGATGTCGTCGCAGGCCTTGGAAATCGCATCTTCGTGGAAGCCGACCGCACCGAGGCCGTCTTCCAGCGGACCGCGCAGATCGTCGAGCGCTTGCTGGCGTTCGGCCAAGCTCTTGCCCGGCGCAAACAGGGCCAGGAGCTGATCGACGATCCCCAGGCGCTCACGCGTGGCCGCACTGTCGATGCCCTGGCGCAGCAGCGACAGTGCAATCGCGTCCGTCCAGGTGCTTTCGAGCAATGCCTTGACCGCGGCCGGCAGCTCGCGCTCGAAGATCCGCTGCTGCACCGCCTCCTGTGCGGCGGCGCGAGCGAGGTCGAGCTTTTCGCGACCCTTGGCTGCCTCCACGTGTCGGCGCTCCGCCACCTCGGCCTTTTTCTGCAGGCCGCCCATGTGCTTGGAAAGATCGTCGAAGAGGCGGTCGAAGACGCTGACATCGTCATCGAATTCCTTGATCACGCGGTCGACCACCACACGCATCTTCTCGATCACCGGACGATCCTGGTCCTCGTCCTCGATCCAGTAGGACGAGGTCTCGGCGATGGTGTTGAGCAGCTGTCGTGCGGGATGATTGCGGCGGGTGAAAAAGCTCTTGTCCTTCAGCGCGACCTTGAGCAGCGGCACCTGCAGGCGGCTCATGAGCCCGTGGCTCAAGCTGTTGGGGCGGTAATCGGCGAGCAGGTGGTCGAACAGGAAGCCGACCAGGTCGATGGTGTCGGAATCTTCTTCGCGCAGCCGCGGCGTGGCGCCGTCGGAGAGGCTGCGCAGCTGGTTCATCATGTCCTGCTTGATGTGGCTGACGCCGCGATTGACCCACTTGCCGCCGGCCATGACGGGCGCTGCCGGCTGCGACTGCAGCACGGTCAGGATCGACTGCACGTCGCGCGTGTCGGCCAGCGGTCGCGCCTCTCCGACATCAGCTGGTTGCGGCCCACGACGACCCGCCAGCAGCTCGCGCAATGTGGCGAAAAACTGCGTGTCCATGGCGGTCTCGCCAGAGGACATGGCGCTCTGCGCTCGCGCCTGCTCGTTGGCCGTGGCAGCAACCACTTGCTGGAACGCGAGTGCCGCCGGGCTGTTGCGGAAATCCGCCGGGAGCTCCGCCTGCGCGCGCATCGACGGAGCGTCGGGCGCCGCCGGGAGCGCGCCGCGGGGATCGTTGAACGGCGCGGGCGCTTGAGGTGCGGCGCTACTGGCGGGTTGGGATTCGGCGACTGCAGCATCGGCTGCACTTGGCGTGGTCGCCGGCGCAGGCGCCCCTGCCGTGGGCACCTTGCGTGGCGCCAGGTGCAGGTGCGCAAACACCCGGTGGTCGATCAGGTATCGGTTCAGCGCGTCATAGAAGGGCAACGGATCGGCGAAGAACGTACGGTCGAGCTGGCGGAACAACAGCACCCGATGGGCCACGAGGACGTCGAAACGGCGCGCGGCCGCGCGCAAGGCATTGCACAGCTTGTGCGGGCCGAGCGGCAAAGCTTCGTGCTCGAGCGGCCCGCTGCCGGCGATCACGCCGAAACGGTAGGCGAGTGCATGCAGCGCAACGTTGGCGCGGATGTCGGCGCGTGCGGCAATCTCGCCCAGGATGAGTTCCTGTTCCAGCTCGACCGGATCAATCAGTGAAAGCTCCCGGATCGCCTGCGCGCGCGGCCGGAGCGGCGGCGGCGCCTCTTCGTGCAGTTTTTCGTCGACCAGCGCCAGCATCCCGCGCTGAACGAGATCACGAAAAACGCCGACGAAGTCGGCGCGGCGGCGCCGGAACTCGCGTAATCCTTCGAAGGTCTTGTTCTGCTCGTTGACGTTGCCGGCCTTCTCGGCCTGCTTGAACAACTCGAGATCGAGTTCGTCGAGTGCCTTCGCGACGCCCTCGTCCAGCAGCGGCCATGCCGTCTGGTAAGTGCCTTCGAGCAAGCTGCGCACGCGCGGCGCCAGGCTGGCCTGGGTCAACTTCGAAAACGGCAGAAAATCGACCGCGGTCACCGCGCTGCGGCTCATAGGCACAGATCCGGATACGAGAGCTCTCGTTCACTTTGTATTGAACGCGTGCGGCCGCCCGTTGTCCAGAGATTGCGCGCCGCCAAGCGTAACCAAGCGCGACTGGGGAAAGCGGTTTCGGTGTCGGTTGTCGGTGTCGGAACAAAGCAGGGTGCAGCTTCGCGTGGGTCCGGACCTTGTCCGGACGCTTTTCCGCGACAATGCAGGAAAAGCGTCCGAACAAGGTTCGGACCCACAAGAGCAAAGCTACTGGCGGTAATTCAGCGTCAGTTGGTACTCCCGCCCAGGGGTCGCAAAGCCATCGGCGAGCGCGTACTCCTCATCAAGCAGGTTGGCAACCCGTGCCTGCACGCGCCAATGTTCGGCAAAGGCATATTCCGCGCGCAGATCGAGCAATGTGTAGTCACCGAGGTCCGCCGCGAAATCACGCCGCGCGCTGGCGTGGAAAGCGCTGCCGCCGACGCGCCAGCCGGCGCCGAGATCGCGGTCGAGATCGATGCTGAGCTGGCGCCGGGCGCGGCGCAGCAGGATTTCGTCGGTGTCCTCGTCGATTGGATTCTTGACGGTAGCTGCAAGCGCCCATTCCCAGCCGGCAGCCACGCCGCTCCAGTCGGCCTCGAAGCTGTCGATCTGTGCGCGACGGACATTGCGTGCCTGGAAATTTTCGCCGGTAAAGCCGATCAGGTCGCGCACTCGATTGCGCTGTGCGCGCAGACGCAGGCGTTGATCGGCACTCAGCGTGTAGTCGAGGCCGAGCTCGAGCGCCCGTGAGCGCTCCGCCTGCAAGCGCGCGTTGCCGGCGAACAGACCGTCGAATCCGGGCGAATAGAGCTCGTTGAAATTGGGGGCTCGGAAGCCCTCGCCCAGGCTCGCGAGCACACGCAGCGGGTCGCTCACGCGCCATCCCCAGGCCAGCTGTCCCGTGTTTTCGGACCCGAAATCCCCGACCTTGTCATGGCGCAGCGCGACCTCGCCCGAGTGGGCAGCGAGCTCGCCGCGCCAGTGTGCGAAGATTCCGCGCTGCCAACGCTTCTCGCGATACTGGTCACCAAATCCGGGTACCGCGTTGCCGCCACGCTCGCGCAGTGCCGAGAGGCCGAGCTGCCAGTTGCCGTAGGCGGTGGTGGCCGATCCCAGCCAGTCGAAACTTTCCCGCCGCGTATCGAAACGCTGGAAAAAAGCCGGCGTGGTGATGTCGTCGCGCGCAAAGCCCAGGCTGAAGCGATGCGCCAGTTGCTCGCTCACACCATGGTCGACACTGATCGCTGCGTTGCGTTGACGTACGGCGCTGCGGCCCTGGTCGAATTCGACGTCGGCATCGTTGCCGAGCGCCTGCGCCTGGACCCGCAGGGATTCGCCAATCTCCCCATGAGCGCTGGCGCTGGCGCTGCTCTGGCGCAGTCCATCGTTATCGGGGTCGAAGCCGAAGCTCCCGGGCAGTTGCGCCGAGAATCCCTCGCGCGTACGCCGCTGCAGACTCACGGAGGCACCGGCCTGCTCGTCGCCGAAACCGACACTGGCCGTGCCCAGGTAATCACGCTCCGAGGCAACGCGTGCGGTGGCGGCGAGCCCGCGGTCGCGCCGGGTGAAGATCTGGATCACGCCACCCAGCGCATCCGCGCCCCAGATGGCCGCGCGCGGACCGCGCACGATCTCGATGCGCTCGATCATGTCGATGGGCAGGTGCTCGAAGGTATAGGCACCGGTGTTGACGCTGGACACGCGCACGCCATCGATCAACACCAGCGTGTGGTTGGAATTGGTTCCTCGCATGAACACACTGGTACTGCTGCCGGGACCACCCGTGCGGGTGATCTCGACACCCGCCACGCGCCGCAACAGATCCAGCGCGTCACGCGCCTGGACACGCTCGATGTCCGCGCGCGTCAAGACATCGACGGTAGCCAGGCTCGCGTCCGCCGTTTCGGGCTGGCGCGACGCGGTGACGACGACTTCGGGTTGGGCAATATCCTGGCTCGCCGCGCTCAGCGCGACGAAAATCAAAACGGAATTCAACACTTTTCTCTCCTGGATGGTGGTTCAGCACACCCGCGAACCAGGACCGACGGAGAGCGTGAGCCGCCTTGGGAGCGCCTCGAATCGTCGAATGCCCGTGCTGCCCACCGCCGCACGTCGGCCCCGATCGAAGCGCGCGGGGTGTGTCGCCACACCACGCAATCGCTTCATGGACTGAAGGCCGGTCTCCGGGCTTGCGAGCGATCCCGAACTGCTCTGGGATCTGCAACGAAACCTTCCCACGCAGTTACGCGCAGTGGTCTTCATCGTTGCGGTACAGCACTCGCCTACCGTTGCGGGGGCAGCGTTCGATTGAATCGCCTTGGGACGCAAGCAAATGCGCCTGCAGGTTTGCAGGTCACACGATCGACAACGTCCGTGAAGCGATGACGAACTTCCCGTTTCACCCTGTGCAACGTCCCGCTCTTCATCTCGAAATCGACGATGAAGATCTGGTCCGCCTCGAGGGCACCTTCAGAAGCTTCAGCATAGCGAGCACCGAAGTACGATGTAAGTGCGTACGAAAGGCATAAAAGGACCCGCAAAAACCGTGCTGGCCGCTTGTCGGTCAGCATTTCGATATGCACAATCCCGGTCATGATTTTGTGGAGTGGGATCACCGGTGATCGATCCTGACGGATACCGACCCAATGTCGGCATCGTGCTGATGGACGAAGGCGCACGCGTCTTCTGGGCGCGGCGTGTGCGTCGCGACGGCTGGCAATTCCCCCAGGGTGGAATGAACAGCGACGAGACCCCGGAAGAAGCGATGTATCGCGAGCTCCAGGAAGAAACCGGCCTCAGTCCCGAGCATGTGCAGATCCTCGCCGCGACTCCCGGCTGGCTGCGCTATCGCCTGCCGCGCCATTGCGTGCGCTCGAACGCACGCCCGGTCTGCATCGGCCAGAAGCAGGTGTGGTTCCTGTTGCGGCTGACGGCGGACGAACGCCACGTGCGCCTCGACACCTGCGACCGGCCCGAGTTCGACCAATGGCGCTGGGTCGATTTCTGGTACCCGATCGATCACGTCGTCGCGTTCAAGCGCGCAGTGTACGAACGCGCCCTGCGGCATTTCGTGCCGGTCGCCCGCCGCCTCAATGAAATCCCGCAAGCACCCATCGTGCAGCCCAGCCTGCAGGTGGTTGCGCGCTGAGGGTTGGCCTTGGTTCTCGGCCTTGGCCGTGCCGGAGCCGAGTCCCGAGCTTTTGTAGGTCACGTTGCTTGCGCAGCAAGCTACTTGACGCCTGTCCTGCGGCCTGCATGTCAAGTAGTCCGCTGCCGCGGACAACATGACCTACGAAAGCACGCTCGCTGCCCCAAATCTAATTGACAACCATTCGCATTCGCCTTACGCTGATCTCGTCAGCCCAAGGGGCCAATGCCATGTACGTCTGCCTTTGCAACGGGGTCACTGAATCGGCGATCCGCCGTGCCGCCCAGGCCGGAATTCGGACGCTCGGCGATCTCGCCATGGCGACCGGATGCACATCCGGTTGCGGGTGCTGCGTCGAAGCTGCGGAAGCAAGCTTGCGCGACGCCCTTGCAAGCGCCGCCTCGGCGCGCATGCCGAGCTTTGACTTCGGGCACGCCTGCGCCGCCTGAAGATTGCGCGTTTGGGCGTGCTTCAATTCGCCCGCCCGAGCTCCCCGCAGCGAATCTCAATGCTGCGTATTCGCATTTCGACAATGTTTTGCTGCCCTCGGTAGGATCGACCTACCGGCCGCATCAGGCCAAATGGTCGAGAACATGCCATGAAAGGCGACTCCATCGTCATCCAGCACTTGAACAAGATCCTCGCCAACGAGCTGACGGCGATCAATCAGTATTTCCTGCATTCGCGCATGTTGCGCAACTGGGGATTCCACGCGCTCGCCGAGCACGAGTACAAGGAATCGATCGATGAGATGAAGCATGCGGATCGATTGATCGAGCGCATCCTTTTCCTCGACGGCCTGCCCAACCTGCAGAAGCTCAACAAAGTCATGATCGGCGAGAACCCGCGCGAGCTGCTGCTGTGCGATCTCCAGTCCGAAGAGCTCGCAATCCCAGACCTGAAAGACGCCATCGTGCACTGCGAGAGCGTGCGCGACTACGGCTCGCGCGAGCTCCTCGAGGACATCCTGGTCAGCGAGGAAGAGCACGTCGACTGGATCGAAACCCAGATCCAGCTCATGAACAACCTCGGCGAAGCGCTGTATCTGCAGGGCAAGGTGAACAAAGCCGGCTGACGCGCGCATTAATTTGGAGTGGGGGGGGGGGGGCCGCGTTTGGGGGTGGTACACCCCGGGGGGGAGGATGAGTCAAATCCGGGGGGGGGGCCGGCCCACCAAAATGGGTGGGTGACGGGGGGGGGGGGGGGGGAGGGGGGGGGCCCCCCCC
>JANPJV010000174.1:0-17425 GCA_031425695.1 Rhodanobacteraceae bacterium
CCCGCGCCAGCGGGCTACTTGACGCTTTGGCGTACGGAAAGCCGTCAAGTAGCCCGCTGGCGCGGGCAACATGACCTACGTCCGATGTGCAGCACGCCGCCCGAGTATCACAGGCCCTGTTTGAGGCTGGCCTCTACATAGTCGTCGAGGTCGCCGTCGAGGACGGTCTGGGTGTCGCGGCGTTCGACGCCGGTCCGGAGGTCCTTGATGCGGGCGTCGTCGAGGACGTAGCTGCGGATCTGGTGGCCCCAGCCGATTTCGCTCTTGGTGGCTTCGAGCTTGTCTTTTTCGATATTGCGCCGGGCGATCTCGGCCTCGTAGAGCTTGGCCTTGAGCATCTTCATGGCGCGATCGCGGTTGGCGTGCTGCGAGCGTTCGGTCTGGCAGGCGACGACGATACCGCTCGGCACGTGGGTGATACGCACGGCCGACTCGGTCTTGTTGACGTGCTGGCCGCCGGCGCCGGACGAGCGGTAGACGTCGGTCTTCAAGTCCGCCGGGTTGATGTCGATCTCGAACGAATCATCGACTTCGGGCGCGACGAACACCGATGCGAACGATGTGTGGCGACGCTTGCTCGAATCGTACGGCGAGATGCGCACGAGGCGATGCACGCCGATCTCGGTGCGCATCCAGCCGAAGGCGTAGTCGCCCTCGATACGGAAAGTCGCGCTCTTGATACCGGCCACGTCACCGGCGCTGACTTCGAGGAGCTCGGTCGTGAAACCCTTGCGCTCGCACCAGCGCAGGTACATGCGCAGCAGCATCTCCGCCCAGTCCTGGGCTTCAGTGCCGCCAGCGCCCGCCTGGATGTCGACATACGCCGGGCTCGGGTCCATCGGGTTGCCGAACATGCGCGCAAATTCGAGACGACCGACGCGCTCTTCGAGCGTCGCGGTGTCTTTCTCCAGCGTGCGCAGCGAATCGGCATCGTCTTCGGCAACGATCATCTCGAGCAGCTCGAGCCCTTCGCTCGCGCCCTTGCCCAGCTCGGTCAGGTTGCGCACCGTCGACTCCAGCCGCGCGCGTTCCTTGCCCAGCTCCTGTGCCTTTTCCGGCGTGCCCCAGATGCCCGGATCTTCGAGCTCGCGGGTGACTTCGTCGAGGCGGTCTACCTTGACATCGAAGTCAAAGAAACCCCCTGAGCGCAGCCACGCGCTGTCCGAGGTCAACCAATTTCGCCGCCAGTGCAGCAGTTTCCATGACGATCATCCAGCGCAAAAAACGACCGCGGATGGTAGCAGAGGGCCGGGTATTCCAATTGAGGGAACACGCTGCGAGTCAAATGATTTGATTTGACGCAAAGGAACGCAAAGGAGGCAAAAGGACGCAAAAAATGCGCAAGGGTTTTTTTGCGTCCCTTTGCTCCTTTAGCGTTCGTTTGCGTCGAAGATTTTGTGTCGAGTCACACCGCGAAGCCGTGCCGAACCTGCAGCACGCACGACTCGAGCCCCTGCCAGCGTTCCACGCCGAGTTGATAGAGCAGCCGCAGCCGTCCGGGCGTGTCGGCGAGCATCTCTGCGGGCGCGCTGAACCAGATGGCGTCGACGCCGCGGCCGGTGCCGCAGCGCAGGCGCAGCTTGAGATGGCGGTCTTTCAGCACGCGCCGCTCGACCAGCGCGAATTCGTTGTCGAACATCGGTTCCGGGAAGGCCTGTCCGAACGGACCCGCAGCCTCGATCGCCCGCGCCAGCCCAAGAGAGAACTCGTCGCTGTCGAGACCGCCATCGGTCCACACCACGCGCGTGCGCTGATCCTCCTGCAGGAGGCCATCGCATACAGATTCGAATGCTGCGCCGAGCGCGCTCAAGTGAGCGGCGTCGAAAGACAATCCAGCGGCCATCGCATGCCCGCCGAAACGTGTCATCAAGCCGGGGTGGCGACAGTCGAGCTCGACCAGGGCATCGCGCAGGTGGAAGCCCGGGACGGAGCGCCCGGAACCGCGCCACTCGGCCATACCTTCCGACGCCGGCGCCAATGCCAGGGTCGGCCGGTGCAGGCGCTCGGCCAGCCGGCTCGCGACCAGACCGACGACGCCCGCGTGCCAACCCGGATCGGCCACCACGATGCCGGTCGGCAACTGGCCGCGACGCTCGCCGAGGAGTCGCTCGACGATCGTCGTCGCGGACAGCTCCATGTCGGTCTGCAGACTGCGGCGCTCACGGTTGAGCTCGGACAGCTGTGTCGCCAGCTCGCGCGCCTCGGCTTCGTCGTCGGTGATCAGGCAGCGGATGCCGAGGCCCATGTCATCGAGGCGACCGGCAGCGTTCAAGCGCGGCCCGATCTGGAATCCCAGGTCGCCCGCGCTCAAGGTGGCCGCGTCGCGACCGGCGCTTGCCAGCAACGCACGGATGCCGGCACACGCGCGCCCGGCCTGGATACGGCGCAGGCCTTCGGATACCAGGATTCGATTGGTGCGGTCGAGTGGCACCAGGTCGGCGACGGTGCCGAGCGCGACCAGGTCGAGCAGGCTGGCGAGCTGCACCGGACCGCGGCTGGCACCCGCGCGCTCGAGCGTGCCGCGGACCGCGGCGAGCACATGGAAGACGACGCCCACGCCGGCGAGCGCCGACAGCGGATGCGGCATGCCCCAGGCGTTCGGGTTGACCAGCGCATTCGCATCCGGGAGTTGCGGGCCGGGGAGATGGTGATCGGTCACTACGACATCGACGCCGGCCGCACGCGCGCGGGCGACACCGGCGATGCTCGACGTGCCCTGGTCGACGGTGACCAGCAACTGCGGCGTGCGGGCGAGCAGTTCGTCGACGAGGGCGACCGACAGGCCGTAGCCATGGCGCTGGCGATCGGGCACCGCAAAATCCACGTGCCGGGCGCCGAGCATGCGCAATCCGCGCACCGCAACCGCCGTGCCCGTCGCACCGTCGGCATCGAAATCCCCGACGACGAGAATGCGCTCGTCACCCACGATCGCCTGCGCCAACCGCGCCGCCGCCGCATCCAGCCCGGGCAAATTTTCCGGCGCGCGCAGGCCGCGCATGCGCAAGTCCACCTCGTCCACGCTGCACACCCCGCGCGCTGCCAACAGCCGGGCGATGCGCGGCAGCATGGCGGCCGCAAGCGTGGCGGCGGTGCCCGGCACTTCGCGCTCGCGGATGCGGATGGGGGTGGTGTGCTGAATTTCGGCGGCAATCATCTCCCGCCTCCCGACTGAGGTAGCGCGGTTCTGTGCGCGCGAACGCTTGCTATGCGCCGAGCAGGTAAATCGCGCCAGCGGCCGCGTCTCGCTACGTAGCGAAAGCCGGGCGCCGCGCGCTTGCAACGCAATCGCGAAACACCAGCCGTGCTTGCGCGTCGGACCCGGCCTACTTCCGAGGCGGATTGCCCGATGACCAAGCTGGCGCGACGGACTCGGCCTACCTCCGGGATGGACATCGTCACCTCACTCCCCCACATCAATCTGCTTGTCCGAACGCGCCCCAAGCTCACGGAGCAAAGTCAGCGTCGACACGCCAATCTGATACTGCCCGTCGAGCCCGGTCGCGGGCGCCGGATACGGCCACTTGGCAACATCGTTGCGATCGAAGGCCGCGCGTATCGACAGCCGCACCTGTTCGCGAGCGCCGGGCTCGCCGGTGTAGTCGAATCCGGCGAGCGCGTCGTTCAAGCCAAGCGGGGTCGCGCTGGTGGCGAGCGCAGCATCGATCGCCTGCAGCGACTTCCACGAGAAGCGCCGCACGGCGGGACGGTCATCGGCCAAGCCTTCGATCAACCAGGCGGCACGCGCCAGCAACTCTGCCTGCGTTGGCGCCTGCTCGACGCGCCCGAGCTCGAATGCCGCGATGGCCTGGCGCACCGGATCTCCGGCCAGCAGCGAAGCAAGCCCATCGGCGAGTGCCGGGTCGGCGCCATCCTGGCGCATCGGCGAGACCACTTCGGTGGCAAAGGTGCGCGCCGCGATCTGCGCGGCGGCCCACTGCGGGGTCTCCGTGGCATGGCAGTTCAGGCACGCATTCGGCTTGCCGGCGGCCATGTCCGCCGCCGCGTTCGGGTTGGCGATGAGATGGGTGCGGTGGATGGTCATCACCCCATAGACCGCACGCGGCATATGGCAGGCCATGCAGCGCGAGCCCGACGACTCGGGTGCGTGACCGGTGTGGCTGGCCAGCTTGACCTTGATCTCGAGGTGGCAGCGCACGCACTGGGCATCGCCGCGGCTTGCCTCGGGCAACATGCCGGCCGGGTCGCCGCCGTGCATGGTGTGGCAGCGGATGCAGCTCATCTCCGGGTCGACCGCGCAGGCGCTCGCCTTGAGGCCCTGGTACTCGTACGCGGTCAGGCGCGGGCTGCCGTCCTGCCAGAAGCGGTTCTTGAACATGTCGGGCATGTGCGCCGCAGGCGACGGCGTGGCGACATCCAGCACCTTGAGATGCTCGCTGAGGTCGTCGCCAGGCCGGAAGCTCGGCCCAGAATCCATCCAGCGATCGAGCGCGGCGACGTCGAGCAGGGTGCGCCCGGCATGACAGGCACCGCAGACATCGTTCGAGCGCGCGGCAGTCAAACGTTCCGGGTTCACGATGCTGCGGTCGCGGCCCTTGAACCAGCCCGCGACCTGGCGCAGGTCGAAGCGCTGCATGCGCGCGACATGCTCGGCGCCCGGCCCATGACAGGCCTCGCAGCCAATGCCGAGCTCGGCGAGTTGCGTGTCGAAGCGCAGCTCACTGCGGGCGTCGACACGCTCCCCCGCCCGCGCCCGCGCCCGCAGGGCCTCGAGATTGCTGGCTTTCGGCTGCGGCCCGGTGTTGTGGCAGAACACGCAGGTCGAATTCCAGGTCGTGACCTGCGCATCGAATGGCTGCGCATCGTCGCCGAGGAACGCCGCGTTCATGTGCACCCAGCGCTGGTCCTCCATGTGCCACAGGTAGTGCAGCCGATAGTAGGTCTCGGTTTTGTCCGCGGCCTGTGTCAGGTATTGCTGGTAGCGATGACTGCCGACCGTTCGCGCCACCGGTAGCGTCGCCTGCTCGGCGCCGGTGGCCGCATCCAGATACTTGAACGCGAACCCAGTGTCGGTCTGCACCGGCTGGACCACCCCGCCGAAAGCCGTCAACGACTTCCCATCAAACGCCCCGCGCACGCTCTGTGCATCGGCATCCTGCGTCATCGTGCGATGGAAAGTGCGATGCCAGGACTCGTGACGATCGGTGTGGCAATCCGCACAGGCGGCGGAGCCGGTGTAGGCGGTTGCAGTGCGATCGACTGCAACTGCAAGCCGGCTGTGGGCGCGCCAGGCGCCCGCTGCTAGCACAATGACAAGAATGAGCAGAGTGAAACCAATGCGCCTGCGGGTACCGCTCATCTGAGATTCTGCACCCAACTTAGAGCCTTTACACCAACCCGCGTGAGCGCCATGTTATACAGCGCCCCTGCCACAAACCCGTGTCCCGCGCGTGCCGGCACGTCATCAAAAAAGGGTGGGTCCATGAATTCAATTCGCATTCTTGCGGTAGCGGTAGCCGGTGCGTTGTTTGTTCCGCAGGTGGGTATCGCCGCGGCCCAGGAAGTCAAAGATACGGTCAAAGCCTCAGCAGACACCTATATCGTGCGTTTTGCAGAGCCCGGGCTGCTCTACTACACCGGCGGGGCGCGCAACATCGCGCCGACGGCGCCGTCGGCTAATGGCAGTCGCAAGCTCGACGCAAAATCGCCGGCTGCAACCGCCTACAAGGCTTATGTCATGGACCTGCAGCAGCAGCGCCTGGACGCGTTCGAGGGCGTGCTGGACCGTGAGGTCCCGATGCTGCACACGTACTACGTCGCATTCAATGGTGTGGCCATCGCCTTGACCGAAGCCGAAGCGCTGCGTCTGCGCGCGATGCCGGAAGTGGTGAGCATCGAAAAGGCCGGCACCTACGAAATCGACACGGACGCGGGCCCGACGCTGATCGGCGCCCCCGGCGTGTGGACGGGCGCCAGCATGCCGAGCGGCTTGCCCAACCGCGGCGAGAACGTCGTGATCGGCGTCCTCGACGGCGGCGCGAACAGCGACCATCCCTCGTTCGCCAACGATCCCGCCTGCGGCTTCTCAGCAGGTACGCCCAAGCAGATCAGCGCGGTCGATTGCAGTGCCGCCTTGTGCCTCGGCACGACGCCCGAAGACACCGGGACGACCGGTCACGGCGTCCACACCGCGAGCACCGCCGGCGGCAACCGCCTGGTGCCGCCGCTGACCGTGAATGGTGTGCAGCTGCGCTGGGAAATTTCCGGCGTCGCGCCGTGCGCGCGAATCCGGCACTACAAGGTCTGCCCGACCAACAGCTGCCCTGGGGCAGATATCCAGTCCGGGATCCAGGCGGCAATCCTGGACGGGGTCGATGTCGTCAACTTCTCGATCTCCGGCGGCGGCTCGCCGTGGACCGACAACGATCGCGGTTTTCTCGACATGGTCAACGCCGACATCCTGGTTTCCGCCTCGGCGGGCAACACCAGCGCGACCATCACCGATCCAGTCGCCGCTGTTGGGCACCGCGGCCCGTGGGTCTTGACCGTGGCCAACTCCACGCATGACCGCATCGAGGGCAATCCGATCAATATCGCCGGTGGGCCGCAGAACGTAGCGGCACAGGTGGCGGCGACCCCATTTGCCGCGACGGTCACGGCGCAGGTGGCCGTTGGATCTGCGCTGGGCAGCGAGCTCGGGTGCGGGGCCACGTCGCCGTACGCGGCGGGCTCAATGTCCGGCAAGATCGCGTTCATCCAGCGCGGTACGTGTAACTTCACCGAAAAATCGTTGAATGCGCAGGCCGCTGGCGCGATTGGCCTGTTGCTGTACAACAATGCCGGTGGACCGCCGATTCAGATGGCTGCCACCTCGCTGCCGGGCGCAATGGTCGGCAACACCATCGGCATCACCATGCGCGATTTCCTGGTCGCCAATCCGACGGCCATGATGACGTTGAGCGTGCCCGCTATCCGCGTGACCGATCCAACCTTCGCCGACGTGCTTAATGCCGGCAGTCTGCGCGGTCCAAATAACAGCTTCGATGTCACCAAGCCCGACATCACCGGCCCGGGCACCAATGTCTATGCCGCGGTTTCTGATGGTGGCGGACAATTCAATTTCCTCACCGGCACTTCGATGTCGGCGCCTCATCTTTCCGGCGCAGCCGCGCTGGTGCGCTCGGCCCACCCCACCTGGACGCCGTCTGAAGTCAAAAGCGCCCTGCAATTGACCAGCTCGCGCACCGGCCTGAACCAGACTGGGCTGGCGACCTGGAATGCGGACGACGTCGGCAACGGCCGCGTCAACGTAGGCGCAGCAGTGCGATCTGGCTTGGTGATGCAGGAGACCTTCGCGAACTACCTCGCCGCCAACCCGACTACGGGTGGCCAGCCGCGCGACCTCAATCTTCCGAGCATGCGCCATACCACTTGTAATGGTGGCTGCACGTTCACGCGCACCTTCCGCAATACCAAGACCACGGCTACGACGTGGAACGCGATCGTGACCGATGTGCCTGCCGGTACCCAGGTAACCGTGAGCCCGGCGAGCTTCAGCTTCACGGGTGGACTCGCGGAAACGCAGACGGTCACGATTACGGTCGTCATCAGTGCGCCGTCGCCGGGTCTCGCGGCCACGACCTTCGGTCACCTGATCTTCCGCGATGCGGCGGCCGTGTTGCCCGACTCCCGCATGAGCATGGCGGTCCGCGGCCTGTCGAATACCCTGTTCGGAGCCGGCTTCGAGTAACCTCAAGTCACGTCGGCGGCGACGCAAGTCGCCGCTCGACATGCGGCGCATGCGGCCGGGCTCAAAGCAGCCCGGCTTTTTTTTTGCGACCGGCTGTTTGACGGCGCCGACTTCTCGAATGCAGTTCATGTGCGCCAACGCTGGCACATGGCAAACTCAGCAATGTCGATTGACCGAGCGGGGATGAGCCATGATCTTGAAACGAATCTGTGTGGCGGCCTCAATTGTTGCCTTCGGATCAGGGTCCGCGCTGCATGCGGGAGAAGGTCCGCACGGCGCGGTCGAGGTCGAGTTCGTCAATGCCGAGAAATTCACTGACGCTTCGGAGCGAAGCTACCGCACACGGCCGGATCGCAATCCCAATCTGCGCTCGCTGCGCAAGTACCTCGAGACCCGCGCGGTCAAGCACCTCGCGCCCGGGCAGAACCTCAAGATCGAGTTCACTGATATCGACCTTGCCGGAGATTTCCGCCCGCAGATCGACCCGGCGCTACACGATGTGCGGCTGGTCACGCGGCTTTATCCGCCGCGACTCGAGTTCAACTACGTGCTGAGCGATGCCGGTGGCGCCACGATCTCTTCCGGGCACGAGAAACTGCGCGATATCGGCTTCGACATGCACTCCTCGGGCAACAGTTCGGATGCGCTGCGCCATGAAAAGCGGTTGCTGGCGAAGTGGATGCGGGAGAAGTTTGGGAGGTAGGGCTTGCCGTGCGTGGGTCCGGACCTTGTCCGGACGCTCTTCATGACCTCGCCGAAAAAAGCGTCCGGACAAGGTCCGGACCCACGAAGCAAGGGAGCATCAGCCTGTGAACTCAGTCACTGCGCAAGGCCGCAATCGGATCGAGGGCTGCGGCTTGCCGAGCTGGATACACGCCGAACCCCAAGCCGACGATCGCGCAGACGCTCGCTGACAGCAGGACCGGCAGCGGGTCCCAGGCGACCGGCCAACCGGCGAAGGTGGCGATCAGGTACGCGAGCAGTCCGCCGAACAGCAGCCCGAGTAGCGCGCCGATCGCGCAGATCAGCGCGGTTTCGCGCAGGAACTGGTCGACGATGTCGCGGCGGCGGGCGCCGATCGCGCGCATGAGGCCGATCTCGCGGCGGCGTTCGAGCACGTTGGCGAGCATGATGTTCATGATGCCGATGCCGCCGACCAGCAGGCTGACGCCGGCAATCGCGGCCATCACGAACTGGAAGATGCGCTGGGTCTGTTGGTGCTGGCGGTAGAGCTGGGCGGGCACGATCAGGGTGTAGTCGTCGAGGCCGCCATGACGCTGGTCCAGCACTGCCGCGAGCACCTTTGCCCCATCCGCGATGCGCTCGGGATCGTCGACGCGCAACCAGAAGCGATCGATCTCGTCTTCCATCGGCTGGAAACGCAGCCGCGCCAGGGCACTGGCGAGCGGGATGAAGACGCGATTGGCTTCGAGCCCGAGCTGCACGCCTTCGAACTGGTCCTTGGCAAGATCGCGATCGGCCAGCACGCCGACCACCTCGAACCAGGCATGGTTGATCTTGACCAGTTGGCCGAGCGCGCCACCTTTCGGAAACAGGCTGCGCGCGGCCTGGAAGCCGAGCACGGCGACGGCGGCGAGGCGTTCTTCGTCGTCCTCCTCGAGTGCGCGGCCCTCGGCCAGGTCCAGGCTGGCGAGCTCGAAATACGCCGGGCTCACGGCACTGGCTTGGACGTCGCCGCTGCCGTGATCACTGTAGACCTGATGCGTGCGGATCTCCTTTTCGGCGGCGACCTGCTCGGCCCCGGGGACGACCGAGACGGCGGCCAGCGCATCCGCGCGCGTAAGGCCGAGGCTGCGCACGCGCACTTCCTTGAGCGATTCGGCATCCTGCGCCTTGGCTCGCGCGATGAGGTTGTGCAGCCCCAGTTCCTCGACCAGTGCCAGCGCTTCCTGGCGCGATCCCTCGCCGACGCCAAGCATGGCCACGATGGCACCGACGCCGAAGATCAAGCCCAGCAGGGTCAGCCCGGTGCGCAACTTGCGCCGGCTGAGCTCGACCAGCGCTTCGCGCCAGAAGCGACTCACGACGACGCTTCCTCGCGCTGCGGCGTCAGGATCACGGCATCGCCCGGCGCCAGGCCTTCCAACACCTGCGAACGCGCCAGGCCGCGCTCGCCGAGCCGGATCACGCGCGACTCGCGAACCCCGCCGCGCCAGAGCTCCACGGTTGTCTGCGCGCCTTCCGACAGCAAGGCGACGTTGGCCACCGACAGCCCCTTGGCCGCACGCACGGCATAGACGCGCACGCTCATCGACTGACCCGCCACCAGCTTGAGCCGGTCGACGTCGGCGGCCTCGATCGCCGCCTTCATGCGCACATGCTTGATCGGGTTGGCGCGCGAGACCGCCTGCGGGGCAGTCGCCACCCAAACCACCTTGGACACGATCTTTTCCTGCGGACGGCCGAGTGGCGCCAGTTCCACCAGGGCGCCGAGCTTGATGCCGGCGGCGTCGAGCTGCGTGAGCGAAAACTGCACCTCCATCGCGCTCGGGTCAGGAATATTGCCGAAATCCTGGCTGGCCCAGAGCGTCGAGCCGACGCGCGGACGTTCGCCCGACCAATCAGCGGTCAACATCAACACGCCGGCATGCGGTGCCATGATTTCCAGCGCCGCGAGGTCATCGCTGCGCATCTTCGCGGTCAACGCGTGCGTCTCGCGCTGACTGTCGAGCACCGCGAGCTCGGCTGCTCCACGCTCGCCGGTCTGGCCGCGCTTCCAGCCCAGGAATCCTTTTTTCTCGCCGAGGTAGGCGCGGTCTTGCAGCGCATCGAGCAAATCGTTGCGCGCGATCATTGCGTGCTCGGCGTTCGCATGTTTTTCGGCGATGGAAAGATCGGTGCCGACCTGGGCGAGGTCCGCCTCGATGCGCGCCGAGCCGGAACCGAGCTCGGCTTTCTTGCCCGCGCGGGTGAGTGCATTGCGCAACAGGCTCACCTTGGCGGCGGCCAGGTCGACTTCGCCGCGCGCCGGCGAGAAGCGCGCGAGCGTATCGCCCTTCTTGACCGTACTGCCCTCCGGCAACATCCAGGCAAGCTGCCGCTGCGCGAACTGCCTCCCCGGGACGACGAGCTTGGTCGCCTTGGACGAGCGCAGCTCGCCGATGGCGGGCATGCTGTAGTCCAGCGGGCCTTCGGTGACGATCTCGAGTGGCGGCGCGTCGGTGACCGTGGCGGAGCAAGCCGCGAGCATGGGCAGGAGGAGCACAAGCGAGATGCGCATGGCCGATCCCGCCAAGGCACCCGATCCCGAATCCCGAGTCCCGAGTCCCGAATCCCGAGCTCTGTTCATGCGCCCGCTCCCTGCATCAGCTCCACCCGCACCGGCTGCCCGGGCTTGAGCTTGGCGCCCTCCGGCAGTTCTTCAAATTCGATGCGCACATCGACGACGGGCACCGGATTCACGCGCGAACGTGAGCGCACCACGCGCCCGATCTCGATCACCTTGCCGAACAAGGTCGGCACCGCCCCGCCTTCGACATCGACCCGCACGCGTTGGTCGCCGCGAACGGCGTTGATGTCGCGCTCGGGCACCTGCAAGCGCACACCGAGACGCGTCATGTCCGGAATCTGGGCGACGGTCTGGCCGCGGTAGACCTGCGCGCCGACATCGAACTTTTCGCCCTGGCCGTTGGACAGGTGCAGCATCACACCTGCGCGCGTCGCCTTGACGTTGAGTTCGCCCATGCCCTTCTCCATCTCACTGACCTGCGCCTGCAGCAGCTCGATTTCCGCTTCCACCTGCTCGCGCTCGGCCACCCGCTGGCGCGCAGAGAGCTGTTCGCGTCGCTGCACCAGCGCCATCTCCGCCTGCGCCAGGCGCCGCTCGGCCACCAGCTTGGAATATTCCATCGCCCCGATCAGGTCTTCCGGCTGCGTCGCCTTGCGCTCGGCCTTGGTCAGCTTGGCCTGCTGTTCGGCGGTCGCGATGCGCTCGGCGCGCTCACGTTCGCCCAAGGCCAGGAGCAGGCTCGCCAGCTGGCTCCGCTTCTCGTTGAGCGAGCTGCGCTTTTCGTCGAGCTTGCGCGCGGTTTCGTTGCCGTCGAAGCTCGCGACCACCTGCCCCGGCATGACCTGGGTGCCATCGGGGACCAACTGGGTCAGGCCCATGACCCACTGGTCCCCGAGCGATGGCGGACCGATCGCTTCGTATTCGAATGCGACGATCTCACCGTCCAGCCGCTTGACCGGACCGCTGCGCGCCGAGCTACCCATCGCGCCGGCTTCCTGAAGCTGCACGCGGGCGCTGCTGCCTGGCCGCAATTGGCCTTCCACCTCCGCCGGCAATGCAACCCCGACTTCGATCTCGAAATAACGCCCGTCGCCCCATTCGGCCTTGGCCTGCGGCGCGCCACTGATGCGTTTCACCACGCCCGGCACGGCGCTGCCGCCGAGCGCATCGAAGGCGATGCTCACGCGCTGGTCGACTCTGATCGACGTCCGGTCGACGTCCAATGCCCAGGCGCGCACGCCGAGCTGGGACGCGCCGCTCGCGTCCACGATTTCGCCCACGCGCTGGCCCGAAAAGCTCGACGAGCCCTCGTCGAAACGGTTGCCACGCCACGGATCGAAGCCGTGCACGACGACGCCATCGCGCTCTGCGAGCACTTCCGCCGCCGCCAGCTGCGTCTGCGCGTAGTCGATCTGCGTCTGCAGGTTGGCAAGCTCGAGGCGCGCGTCCGCAGCGCGACGCTCACCCGCGGCCGTAGCCGCCTTCCACTCGGCCATCTTGACCTCGACCTCGCGGGTGTTCTTCAGGGCCTCGCCCTGGTAGCGGTCGTAATCGAGCTTCGAAAGATGTACGGCTGGGATGCTCGCGTCGAGGCGCGCCTTTTCCAAGGTCACCTCCGCCACGCGCAACAGGCGCTCGGCATCGACCGCCTTGACCTGCAGCTCGGCCGTCTCCTTGTCGCCGCGCGCCTTCGCCAGGGTGTGCTGGGACTTGAGCTCGCGCATGCTCGACGCCGCGCTCCCGCCGTCGATGCGCAACACCACGTCCCCGGCCTTGATGCTCGCGCCCTCCGGCGTAAAGCTGCGCAGCACGACCTGCCCCTGCTCCGAGGGTGGCGTCATGATCGATTGCGCGTTGACCGCGTAGACCTCGCCGGACAGCACGACCGCCGCGGGCGCGGTGGGTGCCAGCAACAAGAGCCCGAGGAGGAGCCAGCGCTTGTGGCGCACGTTTCGATCAACGCGCATTGACGCAATCCTCCTCGATCAAGCCATCGCGCAGGCGCACATGGCGGGGCGCGTGCGCGGCGATATCGGGGTCGTGCGTCACCAGCACGATGGTCTGGCCCTCCGCATGCAATTCGTCGAACAAGGCGAGGATGTCGGCGGCACTCTTTGAGTCGAGATTGCCGGTCGGCTCGTCGGCCAGCAACAGGCCCGGGCGACGCACCAGCGCACGGGCGATTGCCGCGCGCTGTTGCTGGCCGCCGGACAGTTCGTTGGGGCGGTGTTCCAGGCGATCACTCAAGCCCACGCGCTGCAACAGCGCTCGCGCCCGCGCCGGCGCTTCGGTATCGGCGGGATGCGCGTAGCGCATGGGCAACAACACATTCTCGAGCACATTGAGCCGTGGCAGCAGGTAGTAGCTCTGGAACACGAAGCCGATCTTGCGATTGCGAAGCGCACTGACGCGCTCATCGTCCAGGCTGGCAACGGCTTCGTCGTCCAGCTGGTAATTCCCCGAGCTGGGGCGGTCGAGGCAGCCGAGAACATTCAGCAGGCTCGATTTGCCCGAGCCTGACGGCCCGGTAATCGCAACGAATTCGCCGGCGGCGACGGTGAGATCGATCCCGGCGAGCGCGCGCACTTCGGTGCCACCCATGCTGTAGGTCCGCGTCACCGCGGCAAGCTTGATCATCGTTGAGCTCAATTCTTGAAGCGCGTTGGAGCGCACCGTTTGACACTAGTTCCTGGATAGCTCGTACCACAGACCTAAAGTCGATCATCCGGCATTAACGGAAGATAGACTTCGTGCCTGGGCGGTCAACTGGGAGAGGCTGATGCCATGCGCGCCGGAACTGCTGGCCGACGTCGAATTGTTCGAGCATCTCTCCGACGAGGACCGCGCCGGCCTGGCGCAATTCATCGACTTCCGCGAGCTCCCCGCCGGTGACACGCTGTTCCATGCCGGGCAGCCCGGCGATGCCATGTACGTGGTCAAGCGCGGGGAAATCGAGCTCTACATCAAGGACACGACCGGGCAGAAGATCGCGTTGAACATCGCCCGCCCTGGCGAGCTGTTCGGCGAGCTCGCCTTGCTCGACTACGGTCCGCGCACGGCGACCGCGGTGGCGCTGGAAGACAGCGAGCTGCTCGAGCTCGATCGCGACGATCTCCTGCGGCTGTTCAAGTCGACGCCGCAGGCGGCGTTGCGCCTGCTGGCCGCGATGAGCCACATGACGCGCAAGGCCGACGAACTGCTGCGTACCCGCGTCGCGCGCAATGCCAATATCGAGGCGGACGAAAAGCTCAGCATGTTCGAGCACATCGCCGACGCCATTTCCGAATTTTCCGGCAGCATGGCTTTCCTGCTGATCAACGCGACCTGGTTCGCCACCTGGATCGCGCTCAACACGCTGCCACTCGGAGTTCCGCAGTTCGACCCCTACCCGTTCGGCCTGCTGACCATGATCGTCTCGCTGGAGGCGATCTTCCTGTCCTGCTTCGTGCTCATCAGCCAGAAACGCCAGAGCGAAAAAGACCGCGTGCGGTCCGACATCGAATACGAGGTCAACGTCAAAGCCGAGCTCGAAGTCGGCCATCTCCACGAGAAAACCGATCAGCTGTACACGCACATGCTCGAGCACTTCGTGCGGCTGCAGAAACGGCTGGATGCGCTGGAGAAGAAGTAGCCCGGGTAAGCCACAGGCAAGACGGCGGGCTTGTGTAGCCCGGGTAAGCCACAGGCAAGACGGCGGGCTTGTGTAGCCCGGGTAAGCCGCAGGCGCACCCGGGAAGCTCTCGGCAGTCTGCCCTCGGTGCGCCTGCGGCTTACCGCGGCTACAAAGGCAGGCATCCGAATTTCGCGGGGTACGAAAACGACAAAGCCCGCATCGCGGGGCTTTGTCGAATCGAATCTGATCTGGCGTCGAATTGGTGGGCAGTATAGGGATCGAACCTATGACCCTCGCCGTGTGAAGACGATTTCACCCCTTATGGAACAAGTACTTATAACGTAAGTCGTTGATTCTTCGTTCCGAGCTTGCGCCAGCTTCCGTATTCTTTCACCATCTTCCGCGTCCTTACGGGAACATAGCGGGAAAGCTGGAATGATTAAGCCACGGAAATCTAAGGGGAAAGCCGCCGACTGGCTAACCGAAAAAGACCTTCGGGACGCCAAGCCTGGGGAAAAAGTGTACCGCATCGCGGACGCGGCTACGCCTGAGATGAAGATCAGGGTGCAGCCGACCGGCCGGAAGTTGTTCGAGATCCGCTATGGGCCGAACCAGTCCAAGAGCTATGTGCTCGGCCGCTGGCCTGGCATGACGCTGGAAACTGCCCGCGCCGAGTGCCAGCGCATCCTGGTGGAGATCCGCGACCACGGGGCGCCGCTGTCGGTTGTCGAGGAGCGCAAGGCGCTGGAGGAAGTTGCGGCCGAGCAGGATGCAGCGCAGGCCGCTGAGGCCGCTGCAGCCAAGGAAACGGCAGACCGCAAGGCCGGGCGCCTGATCGTCACCCTGGGCGATCTGATTACACACAAGCTCGAAGACCATCTGACGATCAACCAGAAGGCCGGTAAGGGCAACGTGGGCCGGCTGCGCGCGAAATGGGCTGAACTGCTCGACCGGCCACTCACCAGCATCACCGCTGCCGAAGTCGAGGACGAAGCCACCAAGCGCCTGAAGGCCGGCATCAAGAACGGCACCGTCAACCGCGACGTGGGCGTGCTCAAGTCCGCAATGGCGCGCGCGGTCAAGCTCGACATCATCCCGAGCCACCCACTCGGCAAGATCAAGCCGAAATCCGAACGCTTGACCGGCGTGGTGCGTTACCTGGGCTCCGACGAGGCCGACCCCGACGAGGAGAAGCGTCTACGCGCTGCCCTGGCTGCTCGCGACCAAGCCGCGATCGAGGCGAGGCGCCGCACCGTCGTGGCCAACCGCGACCAGCATGCAGGCCTGGAGCTGATCCCCGATGACGGGTTTGCTGACCATCTAACGCCGATGACGCTGCTGGCGTTGAACACCGGCTGCCGGCGTGGCGAGCTGACCTCGCTGGTGTGGGCGGATATCTCATTCGCTCGCAAGGTGCTGACCGTGCGCGCCGGCTATGCCAAGAGCGACAAGGCCCGGCACATCGACTTGAACAGCGAGGCGATAGACGTGCTCACGCGCTGGAAGAAACAGAAGCCGGCCGGGAAGCTATTCGAGGTGCACTCGATCAAGAAGGCGTGGGCCGCCCTACTCGCCGACGCCAAGATCACCGACTTTAGATTCCACGACTGCCGGCATGATTTCGCCTCGCGCCTGGTGCAGGCTGGTGTCGACCTGAATATGGTGCGCGAGCTGCTCGGGCATAGCGACATGAAGATGACGCTGCGATATGCGCACCTGGCGCCTAGGAATACGGCGGCAGCGGTGGCGAAGCTGGTTAGAACGGCGGCTGTTTGATCCTTTCTGCCGCCTTCAGGATGAGCAAATCGGTTTCCATTAGCTTGTCGTGATCGTCAACCAGTCCGAATTCACGACAGATGGAAAATGGCTCGTACTGCTCCAGCAACTGTTCCTCAAGCACCATCGCATCAGCGTCGGCAATTAGTCGGGGCCAGATGTAAGAAACAATGGCGGTCCACGCCTCGTCTAGCGCCCGGGCGCATTCTACGACCTCGTACTCTGACACGTCAGAAAGGTCAGCGAGTTCCTTTGCGACGAACTGCTGTTCGATCGATTCGCTAATCCATTTGCAGGCATTCCGCTCTTCAAAGCTCACAAGATTCGAATTCTGTGAAAAGAGCGCGTAAGTCAACTGCCAGCCAGACCTCGGCCACGCTGAGTTAATAACAGCGAGCAACGACGACGTTCCCCCTTCCGCGTTGCTTACCTTCACGTTCGCAAGCGCCGACTGGAGCGCCCACTCGATCGCTTGAGTGAGCGACCGCCCCTGAATTCGCGCGAGCAGGTCTAGACCTACTCGCACCTTGGGCGAGATGCGGATTGTCATCGCTTCCAACTGCTCCAGCCTCGGCCGCCTGCCGCGCCGGCTCGGTGCCTCGCTCATGTTTTGCCCCTTTCGCCAGTGCTCAACCTAGCACGCTTGCTTTCGGGTGCCAACTTACCTTACAGTCGGTTGACATTACACGTTGATGCACCACGTGGTGCATCTTTAACCAGGAGAGGAGGACATGGTGATCGCAGTACATCCATCGGACCCGTCGAGCAAACCGACAGCCGACCACTACCAGTTGCCCGACAACTGGCATTCGGCGCCGCTCACGGCAGGGATCAAGGAATTCGGGCTCAAGCTGACCTACACGTACGAGCTGATGCGCGAGGGCAAGCTCAGGACGTTCAAGATCGGGCGGCGCCGGATGGTTACCCGCGAAGCACTCATCGAGTGCGTCAGGAACGCCGAGCAGGAGAGCAACGGCCGAGCGCGTAGCCCGGCGAAGAAGGCCGCGTGATGCGGCACCCCAGAAACGACGAAGGCCCGAACGCTTACGCGAACGAGCCTCCGTGTAGCAACTGACGG
>JANPJV010000175.1:0-3580 GCA_031425695.1 Rhodanobacteraceae bacterium
GGGGTGTTTTTTTTTTGTTTTTGTGCCCCGCGCCGGGGGCTTCTCCCGGCCCCCCCCCTTCTTGCCCCCCGCTCCGCGGCAAACTTCACCTACAACAGCACCCCGCACTCCACCCCATGAAGCCCGACCGTCTCCCCAGTCGCTGGCAGTCCTCGCAACCCGCGCTGCGTGCGGTGCAGGTAGCGTTCGATGTGTCGGAGTCGGTGCTGATGGCGATTCGTACGGCGGCGTTTGATGCAAATCTTTCAAATTCGGACCAGGTGCGGGTGGTGCTCGGGCTGCCGATCACGCGCCAGGCGAAGCGGCCGCGCTTGACGGTGAGCCTGTCCGCGGAGGATTACGTCGAGCTTGGGCTGCGTTACGAGCTCGATCCGGGTGATCATCTGCGAATCAAGGAACGTGTGAATTTGGCGTTGATAGAGTTCGCAGAATCGCGCGCAAAGAACCAAAAGGCCAAACCATGAGCAGCTTTCTATACGCGTTGACGCACTTCCCGGGGATCATTCCCTCGATCCTGATCGGCGCGTTGCTGGTGTTCTGGCTGCTGGCGGTGCTCGGCATGCTCGATTTCGATCACATCGGCCCGGATTGGCTCGGTGGCCATGGCGGCCATGGCCACGACATCGATGGCGACGGCACGCCGCAGACCTTGATGGCGCTCGGCCTCGACAAGCTGCCACTGTCGATCGTGCTGTCGGGCATCGTCTTCTTCTGGTGGTTGCTGACCATGCTCGGGACGGGTTTCATCGTGCGCACGCTGCCATTCCCGGCGTGGCTGAGTGGCACCGTCGTGCTGATTGGCGCGCTGCTGATCGCGCTGCCACTCGCCGGATTGACGCTGCGGCCCTTGCGGCCGCTGTTTGTCGTACACAAAGGGGTGACCCAGGAAAGCGTGCTAGGCAAGGTCGCAAAGATCCTGACCCTGACCGTCGATGAGCGTTTCGGCCAGGCCGAAGTACTGATCGGCCCAGGCAATGTGCTCAACCTGCGGGTCTACGCGCATACCCCGAACGAGCTGACCAAGGGTTCGACCGCTTTGATCATCGACCTCGACGCCAACAGCGGCCGCTATCGAGTCGAGGCCTACACGCCGAACGAACCGATGACGCCGTACCCGAAACGGAAATAGCTGAAAACGTGTGATCCCCTCTCCGATGCTTTTGGGGAGAGGGGCAGGGGAGAGGGCGCTTTTTGTCGATTGAAGAGCGCCCTCTCCCCCGACCCCTCTCCCCAGAAGCATGGGAGAGGGGAGCAGAAAACAGACGACCACCCAACGCCAACTCTTAGGAATTCAAGATGGACTTCGGTACCCCGTTGCTGATTGCCGCAATCCTCATCGTGGTGATCTTCGTCTTCGGCTTCCTGGCCCTGCTGGCGAAGTTCTACCAGAAGGTCGATCAGGGCCACGCCATGATCGTCAACACCATGCGCCAGGAACCCGAGGTGACCTTCACCGGGCGCCTGGTGATTCCGATCCTGCACCGCCGTGAAATCATGGATGTATCGCTCAAGACCATCGAGATCGAGCGCTCCGGCAAGGAGGGCCTGATCTGCCGCGACAACATGCGCGCCGACATCAAGGTCAAGTTCTTCGTGCGCGTCAACAAGACCACCGAGGACGTGCTGCGCGTCGCCCAGTCGATCGGCTGCGTGCGCGCCTCGCATCAGGAGACTCTGGAAGACCTGTTTTCGGCCAAGTTCTCGGAAGCCTTGAAGACGGTCGGCAAGTCGATGGACTTCGTCGAGCTGTACCAGGCACGCGACCGTTTCCGCGATGACATCGTGCGCCAGATCGGCGACGACCTCTCCGGCTATGTGCTCGAAGATGCGGCCATCGACTACCTCGAACAGACGCCGCTGAACAAGCTCGACCCGAGCAACATTCTCGATGCGCAGGGCATCAAGAAGATCACCGAACTCACGGCGGAGGAAAACATCCGCACCAACGAGTTCCGTCGCAACGAGCAGATGCGCATCAAGAAGAAAGACGTCGAAACGGCCGAGGCGGTGTACGAGCTCGAGCGCCAGCAGGCAACGGCGCAGGCGCACCAGATTCGCGAGATCGCGATCACCCAGGCGCGCGAGCAGGCCGAGTCCGCGAAGGTTGAAGCCGAGGAGCGTTCCAAGTCCGAGATTGCGCGTCTGCTGGCCGATCAGCAGATCGCGGTGCAGAACGAAAACGTCAAGCGCGAGACCGAGGTCGCGGTCCAGAACCGCATGCGCGCCGTCGCCATCGAAGAAGAAAAGGTCACCCGTGCGCGCCAGCTCGAGATCGTCGATCGCGAGCGCGAAGTGACCCTGCAGGAGATCGAGAAAGAAAAGGCGGTCGAAGTGCAGAAGAAGGCGATCGCGGACGTCATCCGCGAGCGCATCGTGGTCGAGCGCACCGTGGCCGAGCAGGAAGAAGAGATCAAGAACGTGCACGTCTTCTCGGAAGCCGAGCGCGTCAAGAAGAGCACGATTACGCGCGCCGAGGGCGTCGCCGAAGAGAAGTACATCTCCAGCATGCGGGTCGCGCAGGCCGAGGAACAGCGCGCCAAGCACAAAGCGGCCGAGGAGATCACCATGGCCGAAGCGCGTCTCGCGGTCGCCGCGAAGGGTGCGGAATCCAAGAAGCGCGAAGCCGAGGGCATCGAGGCGATCGCCGCGGCGGGTGGCTTTGCCGACGCCAAAGTCGCGATTGCGCAGGCCGACGCGCGTGAGAAGGAGGGCCTGGTTGCGGCCAGGGTCAAGATTGCCGACGCCGAGGCGGTGCTCAAGCACGGCAGCGCCGAAGCCGAGGCGCTGCGCATGAAGATGGAAGCCGAAGCGACCGGTCACGAGAAGCAGGGTTTGGTGGAAGCGCAGATCAAGATTGCCGACGCCGAGGCCGTCTCCAAGCAAGGTACTGCGCACGCTGACGCGCTGCGCCAGAAGCTTGAAGCCGAAGCGATTGGTCGCGAGAAATTCGGTGCGGCTGACGCCAGCGCGATCGCGGCGCGCTTCTCGGCTGAATCGGTCGGATTGACCGACAAGTTCGCGGCGATGAAGTCGATGTCCGAGGAGATCCGCGCGCACGAGGAACAGCGCATGCGGCTCGATTACACGCATGTCGAGAACATGAAATCGATCGATGCGAACCAGGCCATTGCGCGCGAGCAGGCAGACGTGCTCGGCAAGGCCATCGAGCATTCCAAGATCGAGATCGTCGGCGGCGACGGCGAATACTTCGAACGCTTCATGCGCAGCCTTTCCATCGGCAAGGCGATCGACGGCACGGTCGACCACAGCAAGCTGCTGAGCCAGGCCTTCGCCGAGCACAAGGCCGGCAAGCGCGACCTCATCAGCGACGCGCGCGAGCTGGTCGCGGCGGTCGGTGGCGCGGATGCGGTGCGCGATCTGTCGGTCGCGGCGCTGATGCAGAAGCTGGTCGCGGGTGGCAGGTCGAAGGATGTGGATGCGTTGAAGAAGCTGTTGGGGGATGAGGGGTAGAAGTCCGCCGGGCCTTTGTAGGTCATGTTGCCCGCGCCAGCGGGCTACTTGACGGCTTCCAGCAGACTCCTCGGCACCACAGCAGCGTCAAGTAGCCCGCTGGCGCGGG
>JANPJV010000176.1:0-13328 GCA_031425695.1 Rhodanobacteraceae bacterium
GACGCCCCGGTTCGGCTCGAAGGAGACGAGGCCGAGGGCAGCAAGCCGCCGCAAGGCCTCCCGCACCGGCGTGCGAGAGACGTCGAACCGTTCGGAGAGCTGCTCCTGTCGCAGGACGGTCGCCGGCGGGATCGTCCCGCCGACGATCTCGTCCTCGAGTACGCGCGCGATGTCGTCGGCCTTGGTGGAGGAGAGCGTACTCATCGGCAGCGGCAGTGTATGGGACCCGATAGTGCTATTGCTGTACCAATCTTGGATCCGAAATCTGAGCTTGTGACAACCTTGTAGCACTATAGACCCACGTGTAGGATCCAGGAATACAAATTCTGGATCCAGAGGAGAGCCACATGAGCCCGATCGACACCAGCGAGCGCCCCTATAGCCAGGAGGACGTGGAACGCCTCCGCGGCACTGTCACGATCGAGCACACGCTCGCGAGGCTCGGCGCGGAACGACTCCGCACCCTCCTCGCCGAGGACGAGTGGGTTCCGGCGCTCGGTGCGATGACGGGCGGCCAGGCGGTCCAGATGGTGAAAGCAGGGCTGAAGTCGATCTACCTGTCCGGCTGGCAGGTCGCAGCCGACGCGAACCTCTCCGGCAACACGTATCCCGACCAGAGCCTCTACCCCGCGAACAGCGCTCCGGCGCTCGTGAAGCGCATCAACAACGCCCTGCTCCGCGCCGACCAGATCTCCCACGCCGAGGGCGACGACTCGGTGCACTGGCTGGCACCGATCGTGGCGGACGCCGAGGCCGGCTTCGGCGGCGCTCTGAACGCCTACGAGATCATGAAGTCGTTCATCGAGGCAGGCGCTGCCGCGGTGCACTTCGAGGATCAGCTCTCGTCGGAGAAGAAGTGCGGTCACCTCGGCGGCAAGGTGCTCGTGCCGACGGCACAGCACGTCCGCACCCTGATCGCCGCCCGCCTCGCGGCGGACGTGGCCGACGTGCCGACGCTCGTCGTCGCTCGTACCGATGCCCTCTCGGCGTCACTCCTGACGAGCGACATCGACGAGGTCGACCGCGAGTTCTGCACCGGTGAGCGAACCCCCGAAGGCTTCTTCCGGGTGCGCGACGGCATCGACGCCGCGATCGCCCGTGGGCTCGCCTACGCGCCGTACGCCGACCTGATCTGGTGCGAGACCGGCACGCCCGACATCGCCGAGGCCGAGCAGTTCGCCGCCGCGATCCACGAGCAGTACCCGGATCAGCTGCTCGCGTACAACTGCTCGCCGTCGTTCAACTGGCGCAAGCACTTGAGCGACGAGCAGATCGCCTCGTTCCAGAGCGACCTCGCCGCGATGGGCTACCGCTTCCAGTTCATCACCCTGGCGGGCTTCCACGCGCTCAACTTTTCGATGTTCCAGCTCGCCAAGGGCTACAAGGCGCGCCAGATGTCCGCCTACGTCGAGTTGCAGCAGGCCGAGTTCGCGGCCGAGCCGCTGGGCTACACCGCCACCAAGCACCAGCGCGAAGTCGGCACCGGCTATTTCGACCAGGTCACGCAGGTGATCTCCGGCGCCAATTCCTCCGTCACCGCGCTCAAGGGCTCGACCGAGGAAGAACAGTTTGAAGAACCGGTTGCGCATTGAGCCTTCGTAGCCCGGAGTAGCGCGGAGCGCTTCTCCGGGTAGGACTTTCGGCCACTGCAAAAGCAGCGGCCGCTCACGCACAATAACGCTGCACAGTGTCACTCTCGAACCCGGCCATGAGCCGGGTTTTTTTTGCGCGGTGCATGGTGACGAACGTAGGTCATGTTGCCCGCGCCAGCGGGCTACTTGACGGCTTCTGCTCGAACAGCGTCAAGTAGCTCGCATACGCGGGCAACATGACCTACGAAAGGCGCGACCCGCACCGGCCATCACGCACTACGCGCACTCGCCTCGACGATTCGCACTAGCATTCGCCGCCAGACTCGAAGGCTGCCTTGATGGAGATGCGCGCATGACTGCACAGATTCTTTGGCTCGAGGAGCTCGGGATGGCCGACCTGCACCAGGTCGGCGGCAAGAACGCCTCGCTCGGCGAGATGATCGGGCAGCTCGCGGACCTCGGGGTGAGCGTGCCGGGTGGTTTCGCGACGACGGCGGCAGCCTTCGCGGATTTCATCGCGCTGAACCGGCTCTCCGAGCGCATCTACGAGCGCCTCGCGACGCTGGACGTCGAGGACGTCGGCGAGCTGGCGCGGGTCGGCAAGGAGATCCGCGGCTGGGTCATCAATGGCGTGCTTCCGCCGGCGCTCGAGCAGGCGGTCCGGGATGCGTATCGCGAGCTTTGCCGGCGCATCGATACGGTCGACGCGGCGGTCGCGGTGCGCTCTTCGGCGACCGCCGAGGATTTGCCGGATGCGTCGTTCGCGGGCCAGCAGGAGACTTATCTCAACGTCTCCGGTATCGACGAAGTGCTGATCCGCATCAAGTCGGTATTCGCCTCGCTCTACAACGACCGCGCGATTGCCTATCGCGTGCATCACGGCTTCAAGCACGAAGATGTCTATCTCTCCGCCGGCGTGCAGCAGATGGTGCGCTCGGATGTCGGCACGTCTGGCGTGTTGTTCACGCTCGACACCGAGTCGGGATTTCCCGACGTGGTGTTCATCACCTCGAGCTACGGCCTCGGCGAAATGGTGGTGCAGGGCGCGGTCAATCCGGACGAGTTCTACGTCTACAAGCCGACGCTCGCGAGTGGTCACCACGCGGTGCTTCGTCGCGGCTTGGGATCGAAAGAACAGCGCATGGTCTACAGCGATGTGCCCGGCGAGCGCGTGCGCATCGAGCCGGTGCCCGATGCCGATCAAAAGCGCTTCAGCCTCAGCGATTCGGAGCTGCACGAGCTCGCGCGCCAGGCGGTCACCATCGAAAAGCATTACGGCCGGCCGATGGACGTCGAGTGGGCCAAGGACGGTATCAACGGCAAGCTCTACATCGTGCAGGCGCGGCCGGAGACGGTGAAGAGCCGTGGCCACGCGCAAGTGCAGGAGAAGTTCAAGCTGATGGAGCGCGGCACGGTCGTCGCGACCGGCCGTGCGATCGGCCAGCGCATCGGTATTGGGCGCGCACGCATCGTTGCGAGCCTGGCGGACATGGATCGCGTGCAGGCCGGTGACGTGCTGGTCTCGGACATGACCGACCCCGATTGGGAGCCGGTGATGAAGCGCGCCAGTGCCATCGTCACCAACCGCGGCGGGCGCACCTGCCACGCTGCCATCATTGCGCGCGAGCTCGGCGTGCCCGCGGTCGTCGGTTGCGGCAATGCCACCGAAACCATTGCCGATGGCGACACGGTGACGATCTCCTGCGCGGAGGGCGATACCGGTTTCATCTACGCGGGCTCGATGCGTTTCGACCGGCACGAGGCAAATCTCGGCGCGATGCCGCCGGCGCCGCTGAAGATCATGATGAACGTCGCGAACCCGGAGCGCGCATTCGATTTCGCGATGTTGCCGAATGCCGGCGTGGGCCTTGCGCGCCTCGAGATGATCATCGCTGCGCACATCGGCGTGCATCCCCGCGCGCTGCTCGAGTACGCCAAGCAGGACGCCGCGACGCGTCAGAAAATTGATGCCAAGACAGCGGGTTACGCGGATCCAGTCAGCTTCTATGTCGATCGCCTTGCCGAGGGTATTGCGACGATTACCGCGGCCTTTGCGCCCAATCCGGTGATCGTGCGGCTGTCCGATTTCAAGTCGAACGAGTACGCGGGCCTCGTCGGCGGCAAGCGCTATGAACCCGAAGAAGAGAATCCGATGATTGGATTCCGCGGCGCGTCGCGCTACATCGATCCCAGCTTCAAGCCGTGCTTCGAGCTCGAATGCCGCGCGCTCAAGAAGGTGCGCGAAGAGATGGGACTGACCAATGCGTGGGCGATGATCCCGTTCGTGCGCACGGTGTCGGAAGCGCAAAAAGTGGTCGAGACGCTGGCCGAATTCGGCTTGGTCCGTGGCGAGAACGGGCTCAAGCTGATCATGATGTGCGAGCTGCCATCGAACGCGCTGCTCGCCGACCAGTTCCTCGAGCATTTCGACGGCTTCTCGATCGGCTCCAACGACCTGACCCAGCTCACGCTCGGGCTCGATCGGGACTCGGCCGTCATCGCGCATCTGTTTGACGAGCGCAACGACGCCGTCAAGGCATTGCTGGCGATGGCCATCCGCGCCGCCAAGGCGCGCGGCAAGTACATCGGCATCTGCGGCCAGGGGCCGTCCGACCACCCGGATCTCGCGCTGTGGCTGATGCGCGAGGGCATCGAGAGCGTCTCGCTCAACCCGGATACGGTGGTGGAGACTTGGATGATGCTGGCGAAGAACGCCGGGTGAGTTTTTGCTCTGCGTGGGTCCGGACCTTGTCCGGACGCTTTTGATTTGGTGGGTCTGCGCTATGCGCGGACTCTTTTGCTCTTGGTTCTTACCGGTTCAACAAAATGAAAATCGTCCGCGCGCAGCGCAGACCCACCAAAAGCTATTGCGCCCCCAGCACCATCCCCTCCACCGGCGTCACTTTCTCGCCGTTGACGGTGAACTCGAACGGGATCGAGACCAGCGCGCCGCCGCGGTTGCGCTGGATGGCGAAATGCAGGTGCGGGCCCGTGGAGAATCCGGTGTTGCCGCTCTTGGCGACGGCCTGGCCGGCTTTGACGCGATCGCCGATCGATACAATCACGCTTTCCAGCGCCAGGTGCGCATAGACGGCCATGGTGCCGTCGTCGTGGAGGATGCGGATCTCATTGGCGCGGCTGCCGAATTTCGATAGATCGGTGCCGCTCGCGTAGAAATCGGTTTCACTGCTCATGACGATGCCTGCCCGGGCAGCGAGCACCGGCGTGCCTTCTTCCATGCCGATGTCGACCGCGTGGCTCGATTGCTCGTGGGTATGGCTGTAGGTGCCATTGAACGCCTGGCCGACGCGCAGGCTCAGGCTGTCGTCGAAGGGTAGCCGGTATTCCGCAGTCGGGTCATGGCGCGCGGCCGGATCACCATGCACATAACGGTAGTTCCACTGATAGCTCCAGCCGCGCTTCGGATCGAGCGGCTGGACCTGCATCACCAGCGTGTTCTGCTGGCCCGGCACGACCACGCTGGCGGGCAGCGGCGGCTGGCTGACGACGTTGTCGGATTTTTCGAAGGCCAGCAGGACTTCGATCGGTCCGCCGTAGCCGTTCCAGATCGTATAGCGACGATCCTCTTTTGGCCCGTCCTCGCGCAGGAACACCATCTGCTTGTTGTCGACCTTGACCAGTCGCTCGTCGACCGGCGCAGTCGTACCCGCAGGCGGCGAATCACTGAAATGCATCACCCCCTTCTCGTCGCGGAAGGAATAGATGCGCTTGGCATCGAGCGTGGGGGCGAGCGCGAGGCCCATCAGGGCGAGGGCAAGAACCAGTTTCAAATTCATGGAGGCTAGCCTAGAGGACGAGCGGGGCAGCGATCTATCCGCGGCCCATGCGGAACACGCGCGTTCATTTTTTCCACACTGAGGCGGTATACCCGTTCGGCAAGGACCAGCTGGCCAGCTTCGGACAGGTGCACGAAATCGAAGAACACGGGTGCCGGGTGATCGTCAAAGACGCCGCCGAGGTCGACAACCCCCAATGCGGGATCGGCAGCGAGCGCCGCCTGGAGGTGCTTGCGCGTCGTGCGCTGCAGCCGGACATGGGTGGCAGGCGATGCACCCACGATCGCGCTTTCGTCTGCCACCGGCGTCGACCGGTCAAAAACGGTCGGCTGCCACAAATGCAGCGTATCGACACCGGCAGCGGCAGCGAGCGCCCGGGTCTGGCGCAAGCTGGCGAGGTAGGCGGTCGCCGTCTGTTCCGCTTGTGTGCCGAGCTCGGCATCGGTCGGCACGGCAGGCGCCCGCCGCGCGAGCCGCGCAATGCCCTCGAAGCGCACCGCGAGCACGCCAAGCAGCTCGCGCAGATGGTTGGACGCATTGAACTCGCGACGACGATTACTCTCGTTCTGCGGTTCCCCGGCCCGTCCTGATTGCACGGTCGCGAAGACATCATTCGGCCCGTCGAGGAAGACAGCCAGGTCCGCCGGGGGCTCCGGGCAGCGCAAAGCGAGCTGGAAGGCGAGCGCGCTCTGCTGGCTGACGTAGCCCGATTCGCCAAAGTTGCGCACGCGTACGCCCAGCTCCGGCGCGTTCTGCGCATACAGTCTCTCGAGTTGGGCGGCGAGCGTGCCGCCATCGCGATTGCCGGTGCCCCAGGCAGTCGAGCCACCGAACAACCACAGCGTGCGTTGTTCCGCTTCGACGCTGGGTGGCGTCACGCGAAATCCATGCGCGTCGACATTGACCGCAGAACCCGCAAATTGGGCGCGCCGCCAGTAGACATAGCTGTGCCACTCGGACCGGCGCGCGTCGTGGTGGTCGCGCCAATAGTCGTCGATCCACCTCTGGTCGCCCTGGACCGCGGCAGCGCTTTCACGCTTGGGCGCGGACGGCCCGTCGGGATCGAAGCGCGCCAGCTCGGCACCGGGCAACGCCCGCAGCAGATGGTCGACGAGCAGCAGCAGCAACAGGGTGATGCCGAAAATCACCCACGCCTGCGCTACGCCTCGCAGGACACACTTCAGCATTCGATGACGTTCACCGCCAGCCCGCCGCGGCTGGTTTCCTTGTACTTGTCCTGCATGTCGCGACCGGTGTCGCGCATGGTCTTGATCACCTTGTCGAGCGAAACGCGATGCTTGCCGTCGCCGCGCAGGGCCATGCGCGATGCGTTGATCGCCTTGACCGCGCCCATCGCGTTGCGCTCGATGCAGGGGATCTGCACGAGCCCGCCAATCGGGTCGCAGGTGAGGCCGAGATTGTGTTCCATGCCGATTTCGGCCGCGTTTTCGACCTGCATCACGGTGCCGCCGAGCGCGGCCGTAAGCCCGCCCGCAGCCATCGAGCAGGCCACGCCGACTTCACCCTGGCAACCGACTTCGGCACCGGAAATCGAGGCGTTTTCCTTGTAGAGAATGCCGATTGCACCGGCAGTCAACAGGAATTCGATGATGCCGTCGTCACTCGCATTCGGGCAGAAGCGCGCGAAATAGTGCATGACCGCGGGCACGATCCCGGCAGCGCCATTGGTCGGTGCGGTGACTACGCGGCCACCCGCGGCGTTCTCTTCGTTGACCGCGAGCGCGTAGAGATTGACCCAATCGAGCACGGTCAGCGGATCGCGCATGTTGGCCTCGGGCCGCAGCGTCAGCTCGCGGTACATTGCCGGGGCCCGGCGCGCGACCTTGAGGCCACCGGGCAGTACGCCAGACTGGCGCAGGCCGCGTTCCATGCAGTCCTGCATGGCTTTCCAGATGCGCAGCAGTCCGGCACGCGTGTCGGCCTCCGGGCGCCAGGCCAGCTCATTGGCGAGCATGATCCCGGCAATGGTCAAGCCGGTTTCCGCGCAGTGCGCGAGCAACTCGTCGCCACTGCTGTACGGATAGGCCTGCAGCGTGGCATCCGGGACGATGCGGTCCGCCGCGGCTTCGTCGTGGTTGACCACGAAACCGCCGCCGACCGAGTAATAGTCGCGCGTGAACAGCTCCTGGTCGGCCACGTCGAACGCGGTGAAGCGCATCCCGTTGGAGTGATAGGGCAGTTTCTGGCGCTTGTTGAAGATCAGGTCGGTCTTCTCATCGAAGCGGATCGAGAGCGAGCCCATGAGCTTGAGCGATTGGTCGCCGCGCACGCGCGCCAGCGTCTGCGGGATCAGGTCGGGATCGATCTGGTCCGGCTCCCAGCCTTCGAATCCGAGCAACAGTGCCTTGTCGGTGCCGTGGCCGCGCCCGGTATGCGCGAGGGAGCCGAACAGCTCCGCCCGCAGCCGCGCGACGCGCGACAGCACGCCGCGCTCCGCCAGGCGGTGGGCGAAGCGGCAGGCCGCGCGCATCGGCCCGACTGTGTGCGAGGACGATGGCCCGATGCCGATCTTGAAGAGGTCGAAGACGCTGACTGCCACCGCTGTACACCTCTAACCCAAGCAAGATCGCCGATTATGCGGGGAGCGCCGCGCCGGCGCTGACCCTCTTGTCCGACGTTCAGGAAATCGCATGCAGCTGACGCTCTACCAACGCGAAGACTGCCATCTCTGCGAGCTCGCGCTCGACGTACTCGACGCGTGCGGGCTGTCGGGGTCGGTGGCGTTGGTCGACATCGACGAGGATGCGGAGCTGGGGGTCGAATTCGGGCTGCGCATTCCGGTGCTGGAGCGCACGGACGGGGAGCAGCTGGACTGGCCGTTTCGGGCGGAGGCGGTGCGCGGGTTCGTGGGTCGCGGGCAATTGCCCGATTGAGGTAGCGTGGCACTGAGCGCGCGAAACAACCGGTTTTTCGCGCGATTGTTGATCGCGCCAGCGCCGCGGCTTCATACCGAATGGGTCGCAACCTCGAACACGCGGCGCTGCCGCGATTCCCTTGTTGCCCGCCCCCAACACGACGCGCGGTCAGTGCCACGCTACAAACCTACCCACCTCACCGCTTCTTCTTCCCCCGCGCGCCATAGACCATCGCCGCCAGCATCACCACGCCGATGATCGGCCCGCTGCCCTGCAGAGATTCCTGATGCGTGCTGAGCCACGCGCCGCCCAGGATCAACCCGATCATGAGCGCGGCGGTCAGGACGGTGATCAGGACTCGCCGGTACCAGGGGACACTGTCGGTCATTGCTCGGATGCGAACGTGGGCAGCTCATCATTTGGTGGCGGCAGCGGGAGAATCAACCCGTTCACTCGACGCTTACCCACTTCATCCGTCCTGCCGCGCCGCTCTTGATACTGACTGCGGACTTGGCGCAGCCGAACTGGCGGGCGACGAGCGCGATGAGCTCAGCATTGGCCTTGCCGTCGACTGGCGGCGATTTCAGCTGCGCGATCCAAGTGCCGTCGCCAACTGGTTCGAATGCGCTGATACGGGCGTTTGGCTTGACCTTGACCTGCAGTGTCAGCGGCCGCGTCGCATCGGGTGGGTCCGATCCGGCGCTCACGCCGCACCCACTACCGCGCCAGCTGCTGGCGCAGCGCGCGGGGCAGGGTGGACTCCGGGAAATCGCGCTCGAGGGCCGCGGCCAATTCGCGGGCTTCGCGGCGCTCACCGCGCTCCAGTGCCTTCCGGATCGCTTCAACGCGCAGCTCGAAGGCGGCGGCGCGACGGGCGGCAGTGGCGGTGTCGATCGATTCGAATTCTCGAGCTGCCGCGTCTGCCTGCGGCGCGAGGCCAGGCGCGGTCTCGATGCTGGTGGTCGCGCGGGGTGGCGCGAGCGCACCGGCGGCGGCGCCTTGGTCGAGCTCAGTCGGCCCGGCGCGACCCTCAGCATCCTGTAGCTGCGAATCTGCGCCCGGTTGCGCTTCCCGGTCGCGCGACTGGAATGGTTCGGAACGGGTCTTGGCTTCTTCCCGAAGGCGCTCGGGCGCAGCATTCAGGCGCGCTGCATCCTCGCGTGCATAGCCGTCGTCTGACGCTGCTGAGGGCAGTGGCGGCGGAGGTGCCGGGGCCGGCGCCATTTCCGGCGCGGCCATCGGCGCGACGGTGACGGGGGGTTCCTGTGGCGCCAAGGGACCCGAGCGCGCGTCGCTGGTGGCCGGGAACGGCTTGGCCGGTTCCCGCATGGCGCGCGCGCTCTCGGTCGCAATCGCCGGCGGGCTCGCCGGAGCGCTGATGACCTTTGGCGGCGGAGCGGCCAGCTCGGCAACTGGCTCGGCCAGCACCTTGTCAGCGGCTCGTTCGGGCGCCGGGGCATCGGCGGTGACCATGGAATTTTCGGGGACCAGCACCGGCGCGGGCGCCTGCGCCTGCGCGCTGTCCCCGTCGGCCGCGACTTCCTTGGCCTCCGCGATCGCTTCGGTTGCCGCCGCACGTTCCTGCGGTTCCGTCGCAGCTGGCGCCGGCACGCTCTGCATCGGCTCGCCGAGTGGCCCGGGTGCGCGTTCCACCTGCTGCACGATGCGCAGCGCCAGGCCGCTCCCGACGAGCACCATCAAGCCTGCCGCGACCGCGAACCAGCGCGGCTGCGAACGTCGCGCGGTGGTGGCGACGGCCGCATGTGCGCGGGCACGGATCCGCGCATCCATGTCGCGCGAGGGCTCCACGCCGGGCGCGCGCCGCAAGGCCTCGACGATCTCGGCTTCCAGTTGATCGAACCGCGCATCCCTGCTCATGACAGCCCCTCGCGCAGCTTGGCCAGCGCATAGCGCAGCCGCGACTTGATGGTCTCGCGACCCGTGCCTACGCTCTGTGCAATCTCTTCCAGGGTGAGCTCGCCCTCGGCGCGCATCAGCAGCACCGCGCGCTGCTCGACCGGCAATGCCTCGACCAGACCGACCAGCTTCTGCATGCGCTCGTACTGGTCGAGCGCCAGCGCGGGATCTTCGTCGGGAACACCCGGGAATTCGATCAGCACCGAATCGATGTCGACGTTCGGCTTCTGCCGACGAATGTGGTCGATCGCGAGGTGGTGCGCGATGCGGAACAGCCAGGCGGCGAAGCGTGCGCTTGGCGCATACCGGCTGCGCGCATCGATCACCCGGCTCCAGGTGTCCTGGAACAGCTCCTCGGCATGCGCGACATTGCCGGTGAGCCGCGCCAGGTAACGCAGCAGGCGCACCCGAAAACGCGCGTACAGCTGATCGAATGCCGCGGTCTCGCCGGCGGCATAGCGCAGCATCAGGTCTTCATCACTGTCCGCTGCAATGTCCAAGGCTGCGGGCCGCTCCACGATCCCGCGACAATAACCGCCCGCCCGCTCGCACGGCGAGGGGAATGACAGCGGCATCGGCAGGGCAAGCGCAAAGGACACGGCGTCGATTCGAGATGGGCACTACACTGGGAACGCAGCAGGGCGGCGTATGGGGTTTGGGTACCAAGAGCAGCAGGCGAGAATTTTTTTCCGTAGATTTCGCAGATTTACGCAGATTAAAAGCACAGGCGAGCAGGTGGTTTGGTGTCTGTCACCGTGCCTCTTCCAAAGATGACCCCGCAAATCCGACCGAAAAATCTGCGGAAATCTGCGAAATCTGCGGACGAAATGCTCTTGGCTCTCATGTGTGGCCATCCGCTTTTCCATCTGTGTGATCTGTGGATTGCTTTGCCTTCCCTTCCACCCGCGTGCACCCACCAACCGTCAGCCGATTTCACACGTTTACCGAAGTGTGGTTTCCAAGTGGCTGATTTCAAAGTACGCTCGCGATCTGCAGGTGCGTGGGCGAACAGCGGTTTGGATCGGATCATTGTTGAGTTCGTTAGCGGTTCGCGCAGTGGCCAGGTCGAGGTCTATCCGGTGGCGCGCTTTGCGTCGCTATACATGGGGCGCGATCCGCAATGCGATATCCGGGTCGATGCGGAGCGCGATGTGATGGTCTCGCGCAGCCACGCGGTGATCGAGTGGATCGATGGCGACGGCGAGCCGCGCCGGTACACGCTGACGGACCTGCTGAGCAGCAACGGCACCTACCTCAACGGCGAGCGCGTGCTCGGCACGGTGGATTTCAATTCGGGTGATCGGGTGCGCCTCGGCGTCAGCGGCCCGGAGTTCGTGGTGCAAATCGAACAGCCGCGTCTCGATCTGCAATCCGAAATTACCCAGTTGATGCGCAGCCAGCAGCAGCCGACACCAATGCCGTTCGTGCCGCCGCGGGTAGTCGACGAGCCCAAGCCGGCGAACGTCACGGTCCGGGGCAGCGTGGCGAGCTTCATGGGCCCGGGCGGTGTGGTCGAAGGCAAGGACGAGCCGGCACCCACGCGCCCGGAAGTCACCCCGCCGCGTCGATCCTGATACGCCATTCACCATCTGCGAAGCGGGCTTGCAAAAGCTCGCCCGGGCCGGTTTCGGCCGCGCGCGTGACCAGGCTCCCATCGGTGCGACGCAGCAGGACGTAGCCGCGTTCGAGAGTTGCCTGTGGGCCTAGCAGGCTCAAATTGGCTAGCGCGCTTTCGATGCGCGCGCGCCGTGCGTCCAGCGCGGGGCGTTGCGCCAGCAGCCGCCGTTCCAGGCGGGCGAGGGCGATGCGTGGGCGCGTGTTGATGCGCGACGACACCGCCGCGAGTCGTTGTTGCAGCGCCTGGGCCTGCAGTGCCAGCCGCGCAATGCGGGCGCGGGGTGAGGCCGAGCGCAGGCGCTCGCGCAGGTCGAGCACGCGCTGCTGGCGTTCGCGCAGCCGGCGTGTCCAGCGTTCGAGCAGTGCGCTTTGTTGCGCCTGGGCGCGTGCACAGGCCAGTACGAGCGAGCGGCGCGGATCGTGTGCGCGCAACAGCCGCTCGCATCCATCGGCTGCCTGTGCCAGGCGTTGCAGGCGGCGTCGCAGGAGCGCGGCGGCCTGCGTAGCAAGTTCGTCGAGCCGCGCCCGGACGTGATCGACGTGCGGGCTGATCAACTCCGCGGCGGCTGAGGGCGTCGGTGCGCGCAGGTCGGCAACCAGGTCGGCGATCGAGAAATCCACTTCGTGGCCAACCGCCGACACCGTTGGCGTCCCGCTCGCTGCAATCGTGCGGGCCAGCGCCTCGTCATTGAAGGCCGCCAGGTCTTCGAGCGAGCCACCGCCGCGCGTCAGGACGATCAGGTCGTAGCTCGGAATGCCCTGCAGCACCAGCGCCAGCGCATTACGAAGCTGCAGCGGCGCGTCGGCACCTTGTACCTGGGAGGCAAAGAGATCGACCTGCAACAGCGGCCAGCGGCGCTTCAGCACCGAGAGCATGTCGCGGATCGCAGCGCCCTGCGGTGAGGTGATGATCGCAATGCGCCGCGGGAAGCGCGGCAGCACGCGCTTGCGCGCGCTGTCAGTCAGCCCTTCGGCATGCAGCTTGGCCTTGAGCGCCTCGAACTCGCGCATGAGCCGTCCGACGCCGGCTTCCTCCATGTGCTCGGCGATCAGCTGGTACTCGCCGCGCGCCTCGTACAGGCTCACCCGTCCACGAACCAGCACTTGCCGCCCGTCGCCGGGCTTCGCGCGCACGTATTGGTTGTTGGTGCGGAACATGGCGCATTTGATCTGCGCCTGGGCGTCCTTCAGCGTGAAATACCAATGCCCCGACGCCGCCCGCATGAAATTCGAAATCTCACCCTCTACCCACACCTGCGACAACGCATCCTCGAGCAACCCCCGCGCCACGCGATTGAGCTGCGACGGTGTCAGAACGGGGCGCGCCTTGACGCCGTAGGGGGGAAGGATTTCGGTCACGGGGTGCGCTGGGTGCTGGGGCCGAAGGAAGTTAGAGCCGGGACTCGGGACTCGGGACTCGGGACTCGGGACTCGGGACTCGGGACTCGGGACTCGGGACTCGGGACTCGGGACTCGGGACTCGGGACTCGGGACTCGGGACTCGGGACTCGGGACTCGGGACTCGGGAC
>JANPJV010000177.1:0-2111 GCA_031425695.1 Rhodanobacteraceae bacterium
TGCCATTCTGGGCAGCTTCGGCGACAACACCACCAAGGTGGCCGAAGTCGCAGACGGGCTCTCGGCGGTCGCACGCGAAGCCGGCACGTCCACCAAGGCGCTCGAGGACGGACTCGGCGCCGCGGGCAATGCAGCCGCCGCAAGCAACATCACCTTCGAGACCACGCTCGCGCTGCTGGGCACATTGGCCGAACGAAACATCGAAGGCGCGAAGGCCGGCCGCACGCTGGCGGGAATTTTCAACGACCTGGCCGCACCCGCTGGCGCCACTGCTGACGCACTCGAAAGCGTCGGGCTCAAGGGCGCGCAGGTGCCGGTCATCCTGGATCGGCTCAGCAAGGACAGCGCCGCCGCGTCCAGGGTATTGGCAACCTTTGGCGACAAGCCCAAGGCGGCCATGGAGGCGTTGCTCGCAGACGGCGGTGGTGCGCTCAAAGAGCTGATAAAGGTCATACAGTCCAGCCAAGGCGCATCCGAGAAGGCAGCGGCCGCGCTGGACGGCACTTTCAGCGACGCCCTGCAGCGGCTGAAAACTCAGTTCGGCGCCGTCCGCGATGACCTGCTCACGCCGCTACTCGCGCCGCTGGCCGTCGAACTGGGCGAGCTCGCCGAGCGGCTGTCAGCGTTCGCGAAGTCGGAAGCCTTCAAGGAACTCACTCGGCAATTCGGCGAGTTCGCTGCGGCAGGTATCGAGGCGGTCGGCGATCTGGTCGAAAACCTGGATTTTGAA
Organism: Rhodanobacteraceae bacterium; assembly: GCA_031425695.1. Classification (GTDB taxonomy): domain Bacteria; phylum Pseudomonadota; class Gammaproteobacteria; order Xanthomonadales; family SZUA-5; genus JANPJV01. The sequence goes on from JANPJV010000177.1 coordinate 731, forward strand.
GAGTCGATCAAGCGCCTTACCGACTTCGGCAGCCGCGTCGAAAAGAGCTTGGGAACGATCGCGTCAGCAGTCGAAACCACTTCAAACGTGCTCGGGTTCCTGGGCGAGGTAGCCACCAGCACCGTGGAGCCGATCACAAGGGCGCTCGACAAGGCGTCGATCGGCGCGTCGGCTGCGCTCGGGGCGATCGAGGGCGCCGCTGAATCCGCCAGTGACACGGTGGCCGATCTAGTCGACCCCATGCGCAGAGTGGCCGGCGCAATGGGCGGGATCCAGACGGCCGGGCCTGCCGTTGGCACTGCTATCAAGGACATTGGCAAGGCAGCGGAAATCACGGCCGAGGAGATGCGGCTACTGGCGCTGTCGACGGTGCCCGCACCGTACCGCGTCTTAGTGGAGGCGATTCTCCAGGCCCGGGGCGCACTTGTCGAAATCCCGGAGCCGGCGAAGCTCTTTGCGGGAACAGTCGAGGAGGCTACAAAGAAGGTCTACGACCTGGCGATCGCGTTCGAGCGCCTGCAGGTCAACACCTTCAGCACAGCCATTGCCGACCTGATCCGATCCGGCCAAGGAGGCAGCGACGCACTGCGCATCCTGTCGGAAAAGACCAAGGAGGCAGAGCAAAGAATTCGCGACCTCACTAGCGCGTACGAGTTAGCGAGGCAGAAAACCGACGACCTCAAGACCAGCACCGACAATGCCGGTGACTCGTTCATCGATTACGGCCAGGCCAGCAAGGGCGCCGCCGAAGCGGTGGAGGAGCTGACCAACAAGAACAGCGCGGTCGACGAATCCTTTTCAACCATCACCGGCGCCGTGTCCGAGCTGACAGTCGGCTTCGGCAAGCTCAACGCGGCTTACGTAAATTCGGTTCTGGCCAACGGCAGCAGCGTAGGCGATGCACTGGCCTCCAAGCTTCGCCAGTTGACGCTGGAGCAGGACCAGCTAAGCCGCTCGCTTGAGCGCGACATCGAGCTGCGGCAGCGGGCGCTTGTGGCTGATGACGAGCACGGCGAGGCGCTGGAGCGCCTGCGCTACAAATACCGATTCCTCACGGACGATGCCGTCCAGCCACTCATTGACGCCGAGCGCCGGCTGCTCGACCAGCGCAAAGAGCGGATCAAGGTCAACGATGAGGTTGCGGCATCCGAAGGGCGGGCCGCAGGGCGCGCAGGCGGGCTCGGGACTGGCGCGCCGCGCCCTGCTCAACCCCAGAACGGCGAAGCGGCTACGGTGGCGCCTGCTGCGGCTGGTGCCGTGACCATCATCATCCAGGGCCGCGCGAGCGAGGATCAGGAAGAACTGGCGGCCACGGTGGCGCGGCAGCTTGCGCGTCAGCAGAGGTTGAGCAGGTAGGGCTTTTGCTCACGGATGAGCGAAA
>JANPJV010000178.1:0-7557 GCA_031425695.1 Rhodanobacteraceae bacterium
TCCCTCCGCCAAACTATGCCGCCCTTGGGCGGCTTTTTTTTGGGCGGAGGGAGTGGGATGAAAACGGGTTCGACCCGAAGGCAGGATGCCGAAGGGAGCGCAGCCCCGAAGGGGTGAGGGCCACGGATGGCCCGAACAATCTCACTCCCTCCGCCAACGAACTTCCCAACCAGCGCGGCAAAATAGCGGCCGGCTCTTGTAGCCCGGGTAAGCGCAGCGCACCCGGGATGCTCCGATGCGGAAAGATCCCCGCGGCGCCTTTCCTTACCCTGGTTCGGTTAGCTCTAACGAAACGCCCTGGCGCCTCTCGACCGTCGAACCCGGCGCTCGGAGTACACTGCCGGCCGGTCTGGCGCAGGCAGCAAACTCATGAGCTCGAGTCGAATCGTCGTTTTCGGGTGCTTGCTGATGGGCTGGCTGCTCGCAGCCCCTGCGGCCCAGGCAGCGGAGCCGCCTGCGCGGCAAGCCGGCCTCGCCAGTTTTCTCAGCGAGGACGGCACCCTCGCCCTGCCCGCCGGTTTCTCTGGAAAAATCGATCCGCGCGGCTGGTCGATGGTGCAGGCCAAGGGCCAGCCACTGCGGTTTGCACCGGACACGGGCACCGGGACCGACAAGCTGTTCGGCGTTCCCGGCGGCTGCAACGGGCATGTGTTCACGATCGCGGTCGCGCCTTCAGGGCTGGTCTATCTCGGCGGCAATTTCGTGATCTGCGAAGAGGTGCTGGCATCGCTGGTGGTCGCCTACGACCCACGCAGCCGGCGCTTTTTCTCGCTCGGCAATGGTCCCACGAACGGTGTCAATGGCGGCAGCTTCGGCGCGGTCTACGGGCTCGCGCTCATGGGCGACGATCTCGTCGTCGCCGGGGATTTCGATGCGGCTGGCGGCCAGCGCGCAAAAAACATCGCGCGCTGGGACGGGAGCGCCTGGAGCACGTTCGGGAACGGTGACGCGAGTGGGACCGAAGGCCTGATCTACGACGTCGCCACTGCCGGTAATGATGTCTATGTGGGCGGCCTGTTCACGCGCGCGGGCAGTGTCGAGGCTGCCAGCGTTGCGCGCTGGAACGGCACTGCATGGTCGGCGCTCGGGAGCGGCGTTGGCGGCGCACCCGACTCGCAGGTCTATGCGCTGGCCATCGCTGGAAATGATGTCTACGCCGGCGGCGATTTCAGCCTCGCCGGCGGAGTCGTCGTGAACAATGTCGCACGCTGGAACGGCACGGCGTGGTCGGCCCTGACGTCGGGCGTTAACGGCCGGGTCAACGCGCTCGGTGTCGCGGGCAGCAATCTCTACGTTGGCGGCAGCTTTTCGCAGGCCGGCGGCCAGCCTGCTCGCGCAATCGCCCGTTGGAACGGCAGTGCCTGGAGCGTGCTCGGCACGCCGGCTGACAATGGCGTCGACGGCGAAGTCGTGAGCTTGTTCGTCTCGGGCAACGACGTCTATGCGGGGGGCTATTTCAATCGCGCCGGTGGCCAACCCGCAAACATGGTCGCGCGCTGGAATGGGAGTACCTGGTCGAGTTTCGGTGCCGACACGGGCAACGGCGTCAACAACACGGTGTTTGCGCTCGGCCTGGTGGGTGGACAACTGTTCGCCGGCGGCTATTTCGACCAGGCCGGCGGCCAGCCGGCCAATTTCATCGCGAGCTTTGTCGGCAGTGCCTGGAGCGCACTCGGCGCCGGGGCCGGAAATGGCGTCAACAATTCGATTCATGCACTCGCCGTCGCTGGGGATGACCTGTATGCGGGAGGCTTTTTCACCCAGGCGGGTGGACAGCCTGCCAATCGCATTGCCCGCTGGAGCGGCAGCAGCTGGGCACCGCTCGGCAGCGGCGACGCCAACGGGGTTGGCAATCCAGTGCTGGCATTGGCCACGCTGGGCAACGATCTCTATGCGGGTGGCTATTTCCGCGATGCCGGCGGCCAGCCGGTCAATTTCATCGGTCGCTGGAATGGCAGCGCCTGGTCGGCCGTCGGTGGCGGTGTCGACGGCAGCAGTCCCTCGGTGCTGGCGCTCAAGGTGGTCGGCAACGATCTGTACGTCGGCGGCGAGTTCACGACAGCTGGCGGGCAAACTGCCAACAAGATCGCGCGCTGGAATGGCACCAGCTGGTCCTCGCTCGGGACGGGTGCGGCCAATGGCGTCACCACCACCGATTTCATTGGTGTGGAGGCCCTGGCAGCCTCGGGCAGCAACCTGTTCGTGGGTGGTGGCTTCCGGCAGGCTGGCGGTCAATCGGCCAACTTCATTGCGCGCTGGGACGGCACCAGCTGGTTCCCACTTGGCGCCGGTGAGGGGAACGGGCTCAACAACTCGGTATCTGCGCTGGCGGTCATCGGCAATGATCTCTTTGCCGGCGGCCGCTTCAGCGGGACTGCCAGTGGTGTCGACGCCAACGGCATCGCGCGCTGGAACGGCACCGCTTGGTCGAGCCTCGGCACGGGCGACGCCAATGGCGTCAATGGCGCCGTGCTGTCCCTGGTCGTGATCGGCACCAAGCTATATGTGGGCGGCGCCTTCACCGTCGCCGGCGGCCAGCCGGCCAACGGCCTGGCCGTTTGGGACGGCAACACCTGGACAGGGCTCAGCACGGACGCACCGCCGCAGGTCGTGCGCGCACTGGTGACCGACGGCAACTCGCTGTACGCCGGCGGCGCCGGCCTGACGCAGACCCCGCTGCCGGACCTGCAGAGTCGCGCGCTCGGCGGTCTCGCCGCCGATGGTGCCAGCGGCAGCACGGTGGTGTCACGGCACGGAACGGTGCTCGGCTTCACCTCTGCGGCCACCAACATTGTCAGCGGTGACGCCAATGGCCGCACCGACGTGTTCGTGCGCGATCGCTTGCTCGGCACGGTGACCCGCGTGAGCGCGACCGCCGAGACGGTGAATCCAGGCGCCAACGAATCCTTTGCGGATCCGGCATTGTCGGCCGACGGCACCAAGATCGCGTTCTCTGGCTCATCGGGCCAACTCTACGTGGCAACCAATGGCAGCGGCCAATTGCTGAGCCGCAGCGCGGCAGGCACCCCGGGCAATGCCGTTTCGGGTCACGCCTTCCTGCCCGGCACCGGAACGCTGGCCTTCTTCGACTCGCAGGCCAGCAATCTCCTCACTGGTGCCGATGCCAATGGCTCGGTTGCCGACATCTTTGTGAAGAACCTCGACACCGGCGCACTCACCCTGATCTCGCGCGGTCCAAACGGTGAGCCCGCCAATGGTCCGAGCAGCTCGCCGTGGGCATCCGACGACGGCCAATCGATCGTGTTCCACACGCTGGCGAGCAACATCGCTTCCGGTGCAGAGCCCGCCCAGGACAAGGGAACGGCGATCCAGCAGGCGATGATGATGCGCGGCGGCGGCTTTGGTCAGACCCGCCTTTACCTGAGCCGGAACTTGAGCACCGGCCAGCTCGGCAACGGCCACAGCACGCAGGTGAAGATCACGCCCGACGGTCGATTCGGGGTGTTCGAATCCCTCGCCAACAACCTCGTACCCGGCGACGACAATAACGCCAGCGATGTGTTCCGGTTCGAGATTGGCAGCAACTCGCTGATGCGGGTCGACCGCATTTCCACGTCGCGGCATGGCTTCCAGGCGAACGGAGCGAGCAAGAACGCGACGATTTCCGACGACGGCCAGTTCGTGGTTTTCGAAACCGACGCCAGCAACCTGATCGAGCTCGACCGCAACGACAGCACCGATATCCTGGTCAAGTGGATGGTCACCGGCGAAGTGCTGCGGCTGTCGCGCACGATCGACGGCGAGCAACCCAACGGGGCGAGTGTCCGCCCGACCATTTCTGGCGACGGCTCGTCGATCGTGTTCGCCTCGCGCGCGAGCAACCTCGCCCAAGGCGACGGCAACAACCAGTCCGACGTGTTTGCTGTTTCGCTGCGCGGCGGCGGCCCGGTCAATCCGACCGGCGCGTGGTTTGACCCGGCGCAGGATGGCCACGGTCTGCAGGTCCAATTGCTCGGCTCCAATCGCATCCTGGCGTTCTGGTACACCTTCGACCCCGCCGGCAACCGCGCCTATTTCATCGGTGACGGCCCCTTCGATGGCAGCAGCGCGACGCTCACGAACCTGCGCCCAGTCGGGAGTTTCTTCCCGCCAAACTTCAACACCAGCCAGATCGTGCTGCAGCCGCTGGGTACGATGCGTATCAGTTTCGATTCGTGCAGCGCCGGCACCGTGAACTTCGACATGCCGCAAGGCTTCGGCCAAGGTTCGATGCGCCTGACTCGCCTCACCCAAGCAGCGGGCGTTCCCTGCGGCACTACCGCGGCGCCAACCACGACCGCCACCGGCGCTATCGCCAGTGCGACCGGCGCCTGGTACAACCCGGCACAGGACGGCCATGGCCTGGTGCTGGAGAGCCTCAGCGGTGGCCTGCTGCTGGCGACCTGGTACACGCAGGCACCCAGCCCCACCGGCGGCCAATCCTGGTTCCTCGGCGTCGGCACGATCACCGGCAACCAGGCCTTCATCAACATGACCATCGTCGAAGGAGGGCGCTTCATCCCCAACTTCAATCCAGCCGCAATCGTCCGCCGCACCTTCGGCGCCATGACCGTGCGCATCGACAGCTGCAACGCCGGCAACGTCAGCTGGAGCTTCGGCGATGGCTACGGAAATGGCTCGATGCCGCTCACGCGGCTGACGCTGCCGTCAGGGGTGGTGTGTACGCCGTGAGGTGAGGCGCTAGGAGTATTTGCTCTGCGTGGGTTCGGACCTTGTCCGAACGCTCTCTCGCGATCGATCTGAAAAGCGTCCGGACAAGGTCCGGACCCACGCATAGCGGGCTACGCCAGATCCCCATGCAGCGCCTGCAAGATCGAGATCGCGGTGAGCCCCGCGGTTTCAGTGCGCAGGATGCGCGGGCCAAGCCGGGCTCCTACAAAGCCGGCACGAACAAGCATCTCGCGCTCCTTCGGGCTGAAGCCGCCTTCGGGGCCAATCGCGAGGATCACCTTGCCCGCAATCGGCACCTGCCCGATGGGCAGCTCGGCCGTCGGATCGAGCATCAGGCGGGTTGACGCCCCCAGCGCGGGATCGCTGATCCAATGGCTCATCTGCACGGGCAGTGCGAGCGTGGGCACGAGTGCGCGACCGGACTGCTCGCACGCGGAAATCAGCACCTGCCGCCAGTGCGCGACACGTTTGCTCTCGCGCTCGCCGCTCAGCCGCACCTCGCTGCGTTCGGTCGATAGCGGCTGCACCGCGGAGACGCCGAGCTCGGTAGCCTTCTGCAGGATCAGATCCATCTTCTCGCCGCGACACAGGCCTTGAGCCAGCAACAATTCCAGCGGCGACGCCGGGATCCCGGGCACGCAAGATTCGACTCGCGCTTCGAGCCGTTGCCGCCCGCCGCCGAGTACGCTCGGATAGTCGTTGCCATTGCCGTTGAACAACACCACGCGCGCGTCTGCCTCCAACCGCAACACGCGCGTCAGGTGATGCCCCAGGCGCTCGTCCATCGCGACCGTCGCGCCGACGCTGAGCGGGGTATCGATGTAGCCACGGATCTGGCGCATGGTCGTTCCTTGTCAAAGATTCTCAGCTTCACGTGGGTTCGGACCTTGTCCGAACGCTCTTCGCTTCAGCCAGGGAAGAGCGTCCGGACAAGGTCCGGACCCACGCAAGCACAAAGGCGGAATCGTCGTCTGCTTCATTCCCCCTCCAGGCGCTGCAACACCTGCGGCCCGCCCAGCTGCTGCATCTGGCGGACGATCCAGGTGGCGCGGCGGTGCAGGTACGGCGTGGCCTTGTCGGCGCGCCATTTGCGCGGGTTGGGCAGGGTCGCGACCAGCAGGCCGAGATTGTACGGGGCGATCTCGGCGCAGGATTTGCCGAAGCGCTGCGGGCACGCCGAACAGAATCCGAACATGCCCTCGCCGGTCTCGGCAATGTTGAGGTAGACCTCGAGGATGCGCTTTTTGGGCCAGCCGACCTCGAGCAGCAAGGTAAACCAGGCTTCGAGGCCCTTGCGCACCCAACTGCGGCCGCTCCACAGGAACAGGTTCTTGGCGACCTGCTGGCTGATCGTGCTGGCGCCGCGCAGCCGCTCCCCGTCTTCCGCATCCGCGAGCGCGCGCTGCATCTCGACCGTGTCGAACCCGAAATGCTCGATGAAGCGCTGGTCTTCCGACGCGATGACGGCGACCGGCAAATAGGGCCCAAAGCGCTTGAACTCGCACCACCGGTGGTCGATGCGGAAGTCTTTATCGCCAGCCGCGCGCGCGGTGAGGATGCGCTCGACCATCACGCCCGAGATCGGCGGATCCACGAAGCGGAACAGCAGCACCGCCAGGATGCTGAAGAGAATTGGCGCCAGGAAGAGGATCAGCAGCCAGCGACGCAGGCGCTTGAATTTGGAGTGCGGACTCTTGGCTTGCTTGCGGCTCATATTGCACGCGGTCGCTGTTCAAGTCAGCCAGGGAAGCGTCCGCGCATAGCGCAGACCCACCACCAAGAGCGCACTCCAGAGCTTTTGGTGGGTCTGCGCTGCGCGCGGACGCTTTTTCCCAAGGCCCGCAGAAGCCCTTAGCAGACCCGCCAAAAGCGCGCACTCCAAGTGGTTTATCGCTTGCTCAACCACCCGTGGATCGTCGGCGCGACCTCGCGTTGGGCGCGGCCAGAGACGTAGATGCCGATGTGGCCGCCCTTGAACGCGAGCACGGTGTAGTCCTTGGTTCCGACCACGTCCTTCAGCGGCATCGAGGCGCTCGGGGGAACGAGGTGATCTTGCTCGGCATAGATGTTCAGTACCGGCATGCGGATGTTTTTCAGATCGACTTCCTTGGACCCGATCTTGAGCCCGCCTTCGATCAGCTTGTTCCCCTGATAGAAGTCGCGGATGAATTCGCGGAAAGCCTGGCCGGCCTGGTCGGGTGAATCGAAGATCCACTTCTCCATGCGCAGGAAGTTTTCGAGCTCGTTCTTGTCGTCGAGGATGTCGACGAGGCCGATGTACTTCTGGTGATTCAGCCGGAAGGGCTTGAGCATCAGGTAGCAGAAGTTCATCAGGTCGCCCGGCACATTGCCGAGCGTGTCGACGAACTGGTCGACATCGATCCCCTGGGTCCAGTGCGAAAGCATGTTGTCCGGTGTGTGAAAATCCACCGGCGTGACCATGGTGATCAGGTTCTGCACCTTTTCGGGGTAGATCGCACTGAAGCACAGCGAGAACGCGCCGCCCTGGCAGATGCCGAGGATGTTGATCTTCGTGAGGCCATGCCGGCGCGCGACCTGGTCGACGCAGCGGCGGATATAGCCGTTGATGTAGTCGTCGAGCGAGGTGTAGCGATCGGCGGCGTCCGGGTAGCCCCAGTCGATCAGGTAGACATCCTCGCCGTGAGCGAGCAGGTTGCGCACCAGTGAACGGTCGGCCTGCAGATCGGTCATGAAGGGGCGATTCACCAGCGCGTAGACGATCAGGATCGGCACTTTCGCGGTCGGCTTCTGCTCACCGACGAAGTGATAGAGCTTGAGCTTGTCCTCGCGGTAGATCTCTTCCTTCGGCGTGGCGCCGTAGGTGACGTCATCGACCTCGCGCAA
>JANPJV010000179.1:0-27627 GCA_031425695.1 Rhodanobacteraceae bacterium
TCTGTTTCCAATCGGCATCGCCACCATCCACTTCTCGAGTTGCGAGCGAGCGAGTCTGGAGTTCGCGTTCAATGACGACGAACTGGCGGCCGAGCACGCCGGACGCCGCGGCTCGATGGCGCTCGAACGCATCGGCGGCTGCGGCAACTGATGCGTGTGTCTTTTTCTCGATCCATGCGCAACGGCGCTGAAGCGTGTTTCCAGCGGCGGCGAAAGGTGATCGCTTTTCGCGTGGCTACCCGAGTAGTCAGCACAACCCGGACTCCGGGCACGACCATCCGCAAGTGGAATCTGATGAACTTCGTCCGCTATCCCCTCTTGGTTGCACTCAGCTGCATGTTCTCGCTGTCGGCTCACGCGCAAGGCACTGTGCCGATCATCGATCCCGTAGCGCCAACGGTGGGCCAAGCCGCGGTCGCCGCGTCGGGTGACTATTGGCTCGAGGTCGAACACCGAAGTGGGGTCATCAGCATCGATCGATATGGCAGCGACGGCAGGCTGGGCTCACGCGATTTCTTGCCTGAAACCGGTGAGTGGAGCCGCAGCATCGAGGTCCCGGAGCTGTTACCACAGCCTGATGGCAGCTCGCTCGGCGGCGGACCTTCCTGCGATGTATGGCGCTTTGGCGCAGATGGCAGGCTGAAGTTCCGCAGCCGCGCTCTCCATGCAGAAACGAATTCGCATTGCCGGTATTTTGCGCAATCTGCATCCGGTGACGTGTGGTTGGCTGAATTCCAGCAGTCCACCCAGCAGATGCGATTGCGCCGGCTGGATGCGGCCGGACGCGATCTCGGGCCGGTAGAGCCGGACCCGCTGACGGCAGTCAACTCGAATCTCCTGGCGGTGCCGGACAGCGAATCGGTCCGCGTCGGCACGCATACCCTGGATGGACGCCGCCACCCCAGCGTCGCCGAAATCCGCCCCGATGGCAGCCGCGCTCGCGAATGGGTTGCCCCCGCCGAGATGCGCGATGCGCCGATCGTGAACCTGCTGCCGGGCGCTGATGGCGCGCTCATCGCCATTGGCGGCAGTCACCTGCCCGGCATCTGGATCGGACTGCTGGCGCCCTCCGGCACAGCGCAATGGCGCTTGCTCGACCCGCAGCTGACCTTGGATCCGGCGCCCCGCGCACGCGTCGAAGTCAACGGCCGGGTGGCCTTGCTCGTCCGCGGCGCGCCCGGGGTCGGGCGCAGCTTTCTGCTGCTGGATGCGAACCTCCAAGTGAGCGGCCGCTTCGACCTGCCGCCGGGAATGGAATGCGTCGTACCTACCGCGCAGTGCGGACTTCAGTTCCAGGCCAACGGGCAGTGGCAGGTGCTGTTGCTCAAAGGCGTCGACGGGATCTTGAGCCTGCATCTTTTGCGGATCTCACCGGTAGGGGCGGTGCTTTCCGACCAGAGAATTCCCGATATCGGCATTCCGGATGAGATCGACGCACTGCCGGCGGGCGGATGGCTGGTGAGCCGCTTCAGGCTGCTTCATCGCGTGAACACGAATGGCACCGTGCAGGCACTTCAGCCTACCCAGGATTCGTCACAATCCGCGACCCTGCTCGGCGAGTACCGTCTCGGCGGCGAACGCTATGCGGGCTTTGGAAGCGAGTACGGAATGTTGTTCGCGCGCCTGGACGACGCCGGTCAGGTGCTCTGGCAACACCGCTTCCTCGCGGATGCCGAGCAGGATCAAGCTTGGTCGGACAGAGCCGTGCAAATCGTCGGTGGCCAGGTGTGCATGTTCGACGAGCGCGGTGCGGCTGAACGTCCTCCGCTGCGCTGCTTCGACCGCAGCAGCGGGCGGCTGCGCTTCGAGCACGATTTTGGATTCGACCCGCCCGAGTGGGCCGGCTTTGCCAATGGGATTTTGGTCTACATCGATTACGACGCCAACGCAGCCCTGCTCCTGCGCCGGAGAAACCTGCTCGAGGACCGCGAGCTGGGATCGATCACAGTCCCGTTTACACATCAAAGCACGGTGCGCTTGCGCGCTGATCTGGTGACTCGGCAATCAGTTGCGTTGATCGGCATCCAGGCCAATCAGTCCCACCATAGTGCGGCTGTGCTCGATGAGAACGACGCGGCCCTGCGCCTGCTGCCGATTGGTGACTACCCGAGAGAATTCTTTTTACTCCGCGATCGCGTGTTTCTGTTGCGCTTGGGACCGGGTCAAGCTTCCGGAGCGCTCGCGTTGCAGGTCATCGACCTTCCAAGTGGCAGCCAGGTATTCGCGGCTGAGCTCGCGGCGGCGGTCAGTCGACAGCGATGGTCGCACCGGGTCGCGCTCGGCAGCGACCGACTGTACGTCGGCGTAACCGGCCTGCCCGCTTCGACGCTGGCGCCCGCTGACCGCGCGCGGGTATTGGCGATGCCGCTGAACGGCTCGCGCATCGACTGGCAGCGCGATCTGCCGTACGACACCGACTCGCTGCGCGACCTCGCCAGCGTGCCGGCGCGCAACGCCTTGCTGGTGACGGGCGGCGGGAACGGCGCCGTGCAGCTTTCACTGCTCAACGCTGCGACCGGCAGCCCGGTCGAACAGCGAGCGCTGCCGTGTGGGGGCAGCCAATGCTGGTTTCGACCGATAAGCCTGGGAAACCCCGTGGATCGATATCACCTGCTCGTCAGCGACTACGGCAGCCGCACCGGACGCAAGTTGCGTAACTTCGATATCGACCTGCGCAATCCCGCAAACCTGCCCGCGGGACAGCCCGGCGTCACCGGCGCCTGGTATTCGCCCGCGAGCAGCGGCCAGGGTTTCGTGCTCAGCTGGCTGCCTGGATCGAATACGCTGTTTGCGCCTTGGTTCACCTATCGCGGAGCCGTCGGCGACGGTGAAGAAGGCTTGAGCTGGTATTCGCTGCAGGGGACGGCGACGCCGCAATCCGGATCAGTCACCCTGCAGATCCTGCGCAACCGCGGTGGCCGCTTTGCACAGCCGCCCATCACCACGTCCGAAGTGGTCGGCAGCGCCACGCTGCGTTTCACCGATTGCGATCGGGCCAGCTTGGCCTATCGCTTCAATGCCGACGTCGAAGGTGGCAAGGGCAGGGTGGTGCCCTGGGTACGCATCGGCGCGCGGGTGCATCCGTGCCGTGATGCAGCCGGCGCCCTGCATCCTCCGCAACTCGCGGTGACCGATACCGCGGGCTTCAGCACGCGCCAGTCCGGCGCCTGGTACAACCCGGCCACATCGGGTCAGGGGCTGATGCTCGAAGTGGTGCCTGCCGACAGCGCACAGGCGGGGCTGCTCTTCGGCGCGTGGTTCAGCTACGACCCGGAAGTCCCCGCGAATGATCCGACCGCGCAGGACTGGCTCGTGCTCCAGGGCACGCTCGCGGGAGCGCAGGCCGGGCGCGTCGACCTGCCGATCCTGCGCGTGATCGGCGGCACGCTCGATGGCTTGCCCACCGGCAATCTGTTTCCAATCGGCATCGCCACCATCCACTTCTCGAGTTGCGAGCGAGCGAGTCTGGAGTTCGCGTTCAATGACGACGAACTGGCGGCCGAGCACGCCGGACGCCGCGGCTCGATGGAGCTGGAACGAATTGGCGGCTGCGGTAACTGACCGCCACCGCCGAAGCGCCGATCGAGCTTGCGCGCAGCCCGTATCGGTTGAATGCGCGCTTGCCCTACTGGGAGCGGCCACGGCCGCGATTCGTGTCAGGGCTGGCACCCTACTTCGAGGACTGAGTCGCTGTTGCGACGCCTTCGATTCGGCAAAGCGTTCGGACAAGGTCCGAACCCACGCAGCGCAACCCCGCGACTTCCCGCATACGGCGCCGTCGCGATTTTTCAGGCAGAGTCGCGGGCCGCGTCCATTGGAGCCCACCCATGTCCCGCAGCTTGCTGGTGTGCACGATCCTGGCCGCGCTGCTCGGCGGTTGCGGGCAATCCCCCGAGCCGGCGGCGCCGGCACCGAACGTTGGCCCTCAGGCCGCGAATGAGGACCGCGCCGCACGCTTGAATGCGCTGTATGCCGAGTTCTGGGAGGACTCGCTCAAGCACAACCCGCTCGAGGCGACCCAGGTCGGCGATCCGCGTTACAACGCCGAGTTGCCGAACCGCCTGGCGCCAGAGTATCGGGCCGCAACCAAGGCGCTCGCGGAGCGCTATCTCGACAGCGCGCGCAAGATTGGATCGGAAGGGCTGACCGGTCAGGATCTTTTGTCGTACGAGCTGTTCGAGCGTTACCAGCGCGACGTGCTCGAGGGGCTCGAGTATCCGAACCACCTGGCGCCGCTCAACCAGTTCTACAGCTTCGCCAACCAGTTCGCGACGCTCGGCTCGGGCACCACCGCGCAGCCCTTCAAGACGGTCAAGGATTACGAAGACTGGCTCGAGCGCGCCTCGAAGATTCCAGCAATCTTCGACCAGGCGATTGCCAACATGCGCGAAGGCGTCGCCGCTGGCATCGTGCAGCCGAAGGTCCTGATGGAAAAGGTACTGCCGCAACTCGACCAGCAGATCGTCGACAAGCTCGAAGACAGCACGTACTACGGACCCATCAAGAGCTTCCCGGACAGCATCGGAGACGCGGACCGCGCGCGCCTCACCGCAGCGTTCGAAAAGCTCATCAGCGAGCAACTGCTTCCAGCGTATCAGCGCCTGCGCAGCTACATCGCCGACGAATACCTCGCGGGCGCGCGCGACACAGTGGGGCTGAGCGCGCTGCCGAACGGCGCCGAGTGGTATGCATTCCAGGTACGTCAGAGCACGACCACCGAGCTCACCCCGGATGAGATTCACCAGATCGGCCTGGACGAGGTCAAGCGCATCCACGGCGAGATGGAAACGCTGCAAGCCTCGATGGGCATCGCCGGCTCGCTCAAGGACTTTTTCACCGCGATGAAGGCCGATCCGGCCAACTACTTCAGCGATGAGCTCGAGCTGCTGGCCGCGTATGGCAGCTTCCGCTCGACCATCGAGCCCAAGCTGGCAGCCTTGTTCGACATCAAGCCGAAGGCTGATTTCGAGATCCGTCCGGTCGAGGCCTTCCGCGCGGCGTCGGCGTCGAGCGGCCAGTACAACGGCCCGAGCGAGGACGGCACGCGCGCGGGCATTTTCTACGTCAACACCTTCGACCTGCGCGCCCGCCCGCGCTGGGCGCTCGAATCTTTGTACCTGCACGAAGCCACGCCCGGCCACCATTTCCAGATTGCGCTGCAGCGCGAACTCACCGATCTGCCCAAGTTCCGCCGCTTCGGGGGTGAGACCGCCTTTGCCGAGGGCTGGGGTCTGTATGCCGAATCACTCGGCAAGGAGCTCGGTGTCTACACTGATCCGGTGATGCAATTCGGTGCGCTCGATGCCGAGCTCTGGCGCGCGATCCGCCTCGTCGCCGACACCGGCATCCACGCCAAGGGCTGGACCCGCGACCAGGTGCTGGAATACATGTACGCCAATTCCCCCGCCGAGCCGACCCGCGCCATCTCCGAAGCCGAGCGCTTCATGGCCATCCCCGGCCAGGCGCTCGCGTACAAGATCGGCCAGCTCAAGATCCGCGAACTGCGCACCCGCAGCGAAGCCGCACTAGGCGACAAGTTCGACATCAAGGCTTTCCACCGCGAAGTGCTGAAGGATGGATCATTGCCGCTCGATGTCCTCGAAAAGAAGATCGATCGGTGGGTGAGCCGTGGTGGCGCGTAGCGCCTGCCGACGCATGCGTCGGCATTGGTGAGCGCCCGGCGGCTGAGCCGAAGGGCCAGGACGCGAGGAGGTAGCTCTCGTAGGTCATGTTGCTCGCGCAGCGAGCTACTTGACGATGTCGGGCGTAGCGAAGAGCGTCAAGTAGCCCGCTCACGCGGGCAACATGACCTACGTGGGTCCTCGAGTCCGCGCTTCAGGCGATCCCCGCTAGACTCCGCGCCATGATTACTTTCAGAAATTTCGCGCTCCGGCGTGGCGAGAAGCTGTTGCTCTCGGAGATGGATATCGCGCTGTTCGATGGCATGCGCGTGGGCGTGATCGGGCGCAATGGGTGTGGCAAGACCAGCCTGTTTGCTGCGATCCAGGGCGAGGTCGAGGCGGATCGGGGCGACCTCGACATTCCGGCGCGGCTGCGCATTGCCAGCGTCTCGCAGGAGACGCCGTCGCTGCCGGATCCAGCCATCGACTACGTGCTGTCGGGCGATACCGCGGTGCACGCGATCATCCGCGCCGAGGCGATCGCGATGGCCGAGGAAGACTGGGATGCAGTCGCGACCGCGCACCAGCAACTCGCCGAGATCAATGGCTACGACGCCACCGCGCGTGCAGGACGCTTGCTGCACGGGCTCGGCTTTCGTGCCGAGACGCACGACATGCCGGTCTCGGCGTTCTCTGGCGGCTGGCGCGTGCGCTTGAATCTCGCCCGTGCGCTGATGATGCCGAGCGATCTCTTGCTACTCGACGAGCCGACCAACCATCTCGATCTCGACGCGGTACTCTGGCTCGAACAGTGGCTGCTCAAGTATCCCGGCATGCTGCTGATGATCTCGCACGACCGTGAGTTCCTCGACGGCGTCAGCACGCACACGCTCCATCTGAATGAGGGCCGCGCCAAGCTCTACACAGGCGACTACACGAGTTTCGAGCGGCAGCGCTCCGAGCATCTGCGCCAGCAGCAGATCGCGTTTGAAAAGGAGCAGGTCGAGCGCGCTCACCTGCAGGCCTTCATCGATCGCTTCAAGGCGTCGGCCGCGCGCGCCAAGCAGGCGCAGTCGCGCGTCAAGCGCCTCGCCAAGCTCGCTGGCACCGAGGCGGTCCGCGCCGAGCGCCAGGTCCGCATCGGCTTCTCGGAGCCAGTCAAGCAGCCGTTCTCGCTGATCCAGCTACGCGATGTCGAGGCCGGCTATGGCGACACCGTGATTCTCGATCGGGTGCGCTTCGGGCTCGAAGCCGGGGATCGTATCGGCTTGCTGGGCCCCAACGGCGCCGGTAAGTCGACGCTGGTGAAGACGCTCGTCGGCGAGTTGCCGCTGCTCAGTGGCGAGCGGGTCGTTCATCCGGATCTCGAGCTCGGCTATTTCGCGCAGCACACGGTCGAATCCCTGCATGAGGGCCAGAGCCCGGTCGACCATCTGCGTGATATCGCGCCGACCACCAGCCTGCAGGATTTCCGCGATTTCCTCGGGCGCTGGAGCTTTCCGGGCAACAAGGCATTCGAGCTGGTTGATGGATTCTCCGGCGGCGAGCGGGCGCGCCTGGCGCTGGCGCTGATCGCGTGGCGACGTCCGAATGTGCTGCTGCTCGATGAGCCGACCAACCATCTCGACCTGGAAACGCGCGAAGCCCTGGCCGAGGCCTTGAGTGATTTCTCCGGCGCCATTGTGCTGGTCTCGCACGATCGCCATCTCACCGGTCTCGTCTGCGAAACCTACTGGCGCGTCGCCGACGGCGTGGTCGCGGCCTTCGACGGCGATCTCGACGAGTACGCGGCGTGGCTGCGCTCACGCGGCAACAAGCCGGCGGACAAAGGGGCGCGAAAGGTGGCGGCGGCTTGAAGTCTCCCAACTAGCCCGGGTAAGCAGGCGCGCCCGGAAAGGGCTCGATCTGCTCCCGGGTGCGCTGCGCTTACCCGGGCTACAAAAGCGCTGCGCGCACTCCGACTACAGATAACGATTGTTCATCAAATCGTCATCGCAAAGTAATGCGAACAGGGCGTGAATGCCTGTATGCGCGCTGAAGCATCTGTTAGTTTCGAGTTAAGGTGCTCGCTGGGCGCCGAGTCTCACCTACCGCCCCGATACCCGAGCGCAAAGCTCGCGGATCCGACAAGGAAATCACGATGAACACTCTTCTGTTGAAGAAACGGCGCTTGGCGCGCGCGCTCAGTTTGTTGCTGGTGCTGCCGATCTCCGCAACCGCGTGGGCGCAGGACGCCGACGAAGACGAAGATGCAGAAGATAAACAGATGGAAGGCGTTGAAGTCGTCGGCTCGCGCATCAAGCGCTCGAGCGTCGAAGGCCCGGCGCCGGTGGTGGTGATCTCGCGCGAGGATTTCGAGCGCGAAGGTTTCCGCACCGTCGGCGACGCCCTGCAATCGCTGACGCAGAACACCACCGGTTCATTCACCGGAGAGCTCGCGGTCAACGGCTTCTCGCCGAACGCGCAAGTAGTGAATCTGCGCAATCTGGGTCCCGGCTATACGCTGACCCTGATCAATGGCCGTCGTCCGGCGCAGTACCCGCAGCCGTACAACCGCGACAACAATGTGGTCAACATCCGCGCGATCCCGGCCTCGATCATCGAAAGCATCGAGATCCTGACCGGTGGCGCGTCCGCGATCTACGGTTCCGACGCGGTCGCAGGCGTGGTCAACATCGTGCTGCGCAAAAATTTCGACGGCAACCTGGTCAAGGCCAGCGTCGGTACCACTCACGACGGTGGCGGCGACTACGGCGATATCGAGTTCTCGGGCGGTCACTCAGGCGATCGCTGGAGCGCCGTTTACGCTCTGCAGGCCAACCGTACCGATCCGGTTTTCGCCAAAGATCGCGACTTCCTCTCCGACACACGCAATGGGCCGCTTGGAGTGGGCTTCACTAACCCAGCACTGTCGCTGATCCACATCCGCATTTCCAATGCGCAGCCAGGCTCAGGGCTGGGACAGAACGCCTATTACCCCGGACAGGCCGTCTGCGATCGTTTCGGCTACACCACGGTCACCACAGTGCCGCGCGGCAACTATTGCGGCGGCTTCACCCAGCCGGGTTCGCGCTCGATCGCCAATGAGTCGGAGTTTTACTCAGGGTATGGTCAGTTCACGTTCGACCTGACTGACGATCTGCAGATCTTTGGCAACGCCACTTATTACAACCAGGACGCGTCTTCGAGCTCAGGGACGGAGTTCTGGGGTACGGCCGGTGATCGTTTCCTGACCACCCGGACAGGCGGCGCAACGTCCAACTACTTCGATCCGCAGGTTGGTGCCCAGGTGCAGTTGCAACGCATCTTCAATCCCTTCGAGCTCGGGGGCGAGGAAGCGGCAGTCACCGTCTATGACGAACGGACCTACGATTTCACCTTCGGCATCGCAGGCTCAGCCTTCGAGCGCTTCGATTGGGAGGCATCGGTCGCTCACTCCGAGTATGAATATTCGGCGGACCGTCCGCGCCTTCTGGCGCAGGCCGTGCATGATTATTTCCTCGGACCGTTGCTCGGTTACGGCGGCGCGACCCCGGGCGCGACCGGCAATGTGCCGATCTATGCACTCAACCGTGACCGCTGGAACACGCCGCTGACGCCCGAGCAGTACCGCTCGATTTCAACGCGCGTGATCAACGAAAGCAAAACCACCTCGTCTAACCTGAACTTCACGGTGACCGGCGACTTGTGGGATATGCCAGCCGGTCCGGTCGGCTTCGCTGCGATCCTCGAAGCCGGCGAGCAGACTTTCGAGTTGCGCAGTGACCCACGCACCAACCAGCTGCGCCCGCTCGACGACCAGACCATCTACAACCTGACCAGCTCCGGCAATACCGACGGCGAGCGTGACCGGTATGCCGTCGCCGCTGAGATTCGCGTGCCGCTACTTGAAGAACTGACGCTGATGGCAGCTACTCGTTACGACAAGTACGACGATATCACCGAGGTAGACGATGCCAGCACCTTCAACTTGGGGGTGGAATATCGTCCACTCGACGTGCTGCTGCTGCGCGCTTCCTATGCGACCAGCTTCCGCGCGCCGGACATGCAGCTGGTGTTTGCCGAGGGTGCCGCCTCGTTCTCTAACGTAGTCGACGAATTCTCGTGCCGTTCCGGTACGGGTCTCGGTGCTCCCACCCCAGCAGTGCCGCGTACTCGCGCACAATGCAACGTGCAGGGCGACCGTACGGTCTACAGCGCGCAGACCTTAGTCGCCGGCAACCCGCTGCTCAAGGAAGAGGAAGGCGAGTCTTACACCGGCGGCTTCGTGTGGGATATCAGCGAGCGCATGTCGATGTCCGTCGACTACTACCGCATCAAGCTGGAGGACGCCGCGAGCGCGCTGACCTCCACCTACATCCTGGAGAATGAAGCCAATTGTCGTCTCGGCGTGCTGCCCAACGGTAGCCCGAACCCGAACGCAGTGGACTCGGCTTTCTGCCAGAACATCCTCAGCCTGGTCACTCGCTTGCCGCCGGCACCTGGGACCGCCCTCGACAACCGCATTGACCGCCTCAACACGGCCTACATCAACACCGCCCTGATCGATGTCAGCGGTATCGATGCCACCTATAAGATCAATGTCGATACTGATGCAATGGGCGACTTCAGATTTGATCTTGGCTACTCGCTGGTGCTGACGGACAAGAACGCACAGTTCAGCACGAATGACCTGGACGACGACCGCGATGACCCGGCCAACAACAACCAGCGCAGCCGTGTCCGTGGAACTATGACCTGGCGCTATGGCGACTGGACCACGACCGTATTCGGCACGCGCTTCGGCTCCAACGGTAATTCCGCGCGTGCGGACTTCACTAATGCGGCCGGTGGCTTCTCGCCGCGCCGTCTGCCGCCGTACATGCTGTACAACCTGACAGTCGCGAAGCGCTGGGGCGAGAACTTCAATACCTCGCTCTCGGTCATCAACGTGCTCAACAATCAGTATCGCTACGACAATGCGAACACAGCGTATCCGTTCTTCAACAGCCTCATCGGTGCGGATCCGCTCGGCCGCCGTTACACGCTGACGGCGTCTTACAAGTTCTAACATTATGGGGCATTTCGCTAAGCGACAATGGTTGACCGTCGCATCGTGCCAGGATATTTTTAGGGGGTCGTGGCGACGGCATTTTCTTCTAATCGTGGAGTTTTATGAACGTCTCTCGATTGAAGGTTTTTCTTGGCGCGGTGCTGCTTTCAGTTTCAATCGCCGCATTTGCAGACCCGCCGGGTGATGGTTGGACGCAAACTGGACAGTCGTTCAGTACCGCGACCGATCCGGGTGATTCCTGCTTAACGATTACTACATGGACCTATTCTTGGGCGCGCACGGTCGGTGGGCAGGCCCAAACCGCAACGACGCAGGATCAGTTCACCACATATAATGAAGAGGCTTGCGGCCCCATCCAGCCTTAGTAATGAGTCTTTGAATTGACCAGTGAGCCCGGCTAAAGCCGGGCTTTTTTTTGCGTGTGTCACCAGAACTCAGGACGTGCGACTTTGAGTGCGAGGCGCTGAGCTTTAAGCTGATGCGCAGTGTGGTCGAAGAACGTTCTTGCCAAGGGCCGGAACTTGAGGACGAGTCGTAAAGGAGCTTTTAGAGCGCCGTGGAGCGCCGCACTCCAAATCGATGCGACGCACGCCCCAGCGTTCCCTTCTTTCGACAACTGAATCGGTAAAGTTGCCGTCGAACCTTTTTCGGACGCCCCGTATGACCTTCATCTCTAGAACTTTCACCATGGCCCTGCTCGCCTGCACCCTGACCGGCTGCTCCGGCCTGCTGTTCGGCGGCCTGAACTCGCTGTCGGGCGATTCCAGCCTGCGCAGCACGCCGGACATCGAATTCGATCCCGCGCACGCGCTTTCACTTGACGTTTTCGCCCCGGTGGGAGCCACTGCTGCGCCGGTGGTCGTGTTCTTCTACGGCGGCTACTGGCGCAACGGCGAGCGCGCGCAGTATCGCTGGGTCGGCGAGGCGCTGGCGCGCGGAGGCGTGGTCGCGATAGTGCCGGACTACCGCAAGTTTCCGAGCACCGGGCTCGATGGCTTCATGGCCGATGCGGCGAGTGCCGTGGCCTGGGCCCGCGCGCACGCTGGCGAGCACGGCGGTGACCCTGAGCGCATCGTGCTGATGGGGCACTCCGCCGGTGCCCACCTGGCGGCGCTGCTGGCAACCAATGCCAGCTGGCTCGGCGCACACCAGATCAAGCCGAAGGACCTGTGCGGCGTCGTCGGACTGGCCGGCCCGTACGATTTCCTGCCACTGACCGGCCCCAAGCTGATCGAGATCTTCGGCACCGAGCGCGACGAGCAGCTGCGTTCGCAGCCGACCCATTTCGTCGACGGCGACGAGCCGCCCATGCTCCTGCTGCACGGCGCCGCCGATACCACGGTCGGCCAGCACAACACCGAGAATCTCGCGCGCAAGCTCGAGAGCGCCGGGGTCCGGACCCAGGTGCGCATTTATCCCGACGTCAAACACGCCGGCATGCTCCTCGCCCTTTCCGGCCGCTTCGAAAAGGACGCGCCGGTGCTGGCCGACAGCCTCGAATTCATCCGGGCGTGTGAGTGAGGTTTGGGTGGCTGTGGCGTGGTCACGTAGCCCGAGGTGCCGCGCCGCGAAACCATTGGTGATGACGAACGGTGGCCGCGCGGCTCCCCGGGGAGGCGCACGAGAAACTCCGGCCGTGTCGACCATGCGCGGCGCGCGCCACCACGGGCTACAAGCACCTGCCCGCATAGCCGGCAGTTTGTTAACCCTAACCCCGCTGGCAGGCATGCTTTCACGCATTGCGCCGATGCGGTCGAACAGCCTGGGTGCGCCCGCGTTGTAGCATCGGCCTCTTTTCTTGGAAGTGGGGTTGGCATGTCGATGCCGCGATGCTTGGTATTTGCGCTTGCGCTGGTCGCCTCGGGCGCAGCGGTGGGCGAGAAGCATCCGGGCATGGACGCCTTCGTCGAGCGCGTGGCGGCAGGCGATGCGGCGCGCAAGCTCGAGGTTGCGGCCTTGCTCGAAGCAGCCGAATTCCAGCCCGCGATCATTGCGGCGATGACCCGTCCCGCCGAAGGTACGAAGGCCTGGTTCGAATACCGGCCGATCTTCATGACCGAGGCGCGGATCCAGGGCGGCGCGGAGTTCTATGCGCTCCATCGGGAAGCGCTCGAGCAGGCTGCCGAAACCTACGGCGTTCCGGCCGAATACGTGGTCTCGATCATCGGCGTGGAAACCTTTTACGGGCGGATCACCGGGAAGTGGAAGGTGCTCGACGCACTGGCCACCCTGGCGTTTCACTATCCGCCCCGAGCGCCCTTCTTCCAGGGTGAGCTGGAAGGCTTCATCCGGATGCCGGAGGCGCGCAAGATCGAGCTCGACCAGCGTGCCGCACTCGGCTCCTATGCGGGCGCGATGGGGCTCGGCCAGTTCATGCCGACCAGCTTCATCAAGTGGGCCGTCGATGCCGACGCCGATGGTCGCATCGAACTGTGGGCGCCACATGCCGACCTGTTCCACAGCGTAGCCAATTACCTCAAGGAGCATGGCTGGGTCGAGGGCGGCCCGGTCGTCGAACCGATGGTGCCCGGCCCGAATGCGAGACGCGTGAAGGACACCGGCCTGGACCCTATTTTTCCGCTGAGCCAGCTGGTCGCCTGGGGGTATCAGCCCGCCGTGCAAGGCTCGCTGGCGCCGACCGAGGCGAGCAACCTGCTGACCCTGGAATCCGCGGCCGGCGAGTTCACCCACTACGCGATCTTCGGCAACTTCCGCGTGATCACGCGCTACAACCGCTCGCCGATGTACGCGATGGCGGTGCATCAGCTGGCCCAGGCCATCGCGGTCCGTGTGCAGGTTCCGGCGGCCGGCACCGAGAATGCGGCGCAGTGAGCCGGTTGTCGTCGAAATGCCCACGGCGCGTTTGGCCGCTGCTGCTGATGCTGGCCGTGCTGGTGATGGCGGCCTGCAGCAGTCCGCCTAAAAGAGGGCCGGGTCCAGTGCGCGCGCCCATGCCGGTTCCGCCCTCCTATGAACCCATGGATGGGCCGCCGACCGCGCCCTTCGATGTCTCGAAAATCCCGGAACCGGTGCCGCGCGCCGAGCCGAATGCGCGCTACGGCAACCATTCCCCTTACGATGTGATGGGCAAGCGCTACCAGGTGCTGCCGCGGCGCTCCGGCTACTCGGAACGCGGCATCGCCTCCTGGTACGGAACCAAGTTCCACGGCCGCCTCACCAGCACGCGCGAGCCGTACGACATGTATCAGTTCACGGCTGCGCACAAGACCTTGCCCCTGCCGAGCTATGCGCGGGTGACGCGCCTCGATACCGGCAAGAGCGTGGTCGTGCGGATCAATGATCGGGGTCCCTTCGTTGGCACTCGCCTGATCGATCTGTCCTATGCGGCTGCGGTCAAGCTCGGCGTGCACCTGACGGGCACCGCGCCAGTCGAGGTCAGCGTGCTCGAGCCGGGCGTCGCGGCACTCCCATACCCGCCTGCACGCATGCCGGAGACTGCACCCGCGGTCAGGGCGCTCGGCTCGCTATACCTGCAGGTGGGTGCATTCAGTACACGTGAAAACGCTTTTCGGTATCGTCGCCGGCTGCTCGCCGCTGACTTCGTGCCAGTCCGGGTATTCAGCGCCCGGGTTCCGAATGGGCGCGTCTACCGCGTGCGCATCGGACCGCTGGCATCCATGAGCGAGGTCGATTCGGTACGCGCGCGCATTCGTGCGGCCGGTTTCGGCGAACCTCGCATCCTTTCGAAATAGGTGCGCTCTGGGCCGCTGCCGGCCCGTTGCACCCTTGGCCCTTTAGACCCCACTCCAAAATGAAATCGACCCCGTTTACGCTGTCCCTGCTGCTTCTGCTGGCCACCGCTGCGTTCGCGCAGGCGCCGCCCCCGGTGCCGCCACCACCGCCGCCGCCGCCGGTGCCGCAGATGGTGATCCCGGATCCGCCCAAGCTCCCCGTCAAGTCCGCCGTACTGATCGAGTTCCTGACTGGCCAGGTAATCGTTGGGCAGGACGCCGATGCGCGCGTCGAGCCGGCGAGCATCACCAAGGTAATGGCGGCCTATGTGCTGTTCCACGAGCTGAAAGCTGCGCGCCTGAAGCTCGAAGACGAGGTGCTGATCAGCGAAAATGCGTGGAAGAAGGGCCTGGGTGGCTCGCGCATGTTCATCAAGGTCAACTCCAAGGTCAGTGCCAAGGACCTGCTGCTCGGCATGATCGTGCAGTCGGGAAATGACGCGACCATCGCCTTGGCCGAACATGTTGCGGGTACTGAGGAAGGCTTCGTGCAGCAGATGAATGCGCACGCGCAGCGCATCGGCATGAAGAACTCGCACTTCACCAATTCGCCCGGCCTGCCGGACCCCGAGCACTATTCCAGCGCGCACGACATCGCGATCCTGTCGCGCACGATGATTGCCGAATTCCCCGAGTACTACACTTGGTATTCGACCCCCGAGTTCACCTTCAACGGCATCCGCCAGTACAACCGCAACGCACTGCTGCGGCGCGACGACACCGTCGACGGCATCAAGACCGGGCACACGGCTTCAGCCGGCTTCTGCCTGGCGAGTTCCGCCAAGCGCGGCGACATGCGCCTGATCGCGGTCGTGATGGGCAGCAAGAGCGAAGAAACGCGTGCGCAGGAGAGCCAGGCGCTGCTCAACTACGGTTTTCGCTTCTACGAAAGCCACAAGCTGTATGCGGCTGGCCAGTCGCTGGCACAGCCGAAGCTGTGGAAGGGCGAAGTCGAATCGGTCGCGCTCGGGGTTGCAGAAGACATGCTGGTGGTGATCCCGCGCGGCAAGTATGAGCAGATGCAGGCCCGCATGGATGTGCCCTCGCTCCTGATCGCGCCGGTCGAGAAAGGCCAGAAGGTCGGCATGGTGCGGGTCAGTCTCGACGGCAAGGCGTTTGCCGAACGCCCGCTCGTGGCGCTCGCCGCCGGGCCTGAAGGCGGCTTCTGGCGGCGCTCGGTCGACGGCTTCTGGCTGTGGTTCGAGGACGCAGAGGAGACCCCGGCTCCATGATCGTCGACAACGGCGGCGAGGAGCCGCATGGGCTGCAGTTCCCCGACGCGCACGAGCTCATCGCCATCGGCCCGTCTGGCGTCGAGTTTCAACGTTCGCTCGAACAACTGCTGATCGATGCCGGCGGCGTGCGCACCGCGACGCCGCTCCGCAGCAAGAACAGCCGGACCGGCAAGTACCAGGCGGTACACATCGAGCTCCTGGTCGAGAGCCGCGAGGAGCTGGAGCGCCTGTACGCGTTGCTGCGCGCCCATCCTGAAGTCGTGTATCGGCTGTAATCTGTTCGCTTGTGCGAGCTGCCATCGGCGCGGGGCGTAGGTCCGGACATTGCCCGGACGCTTGTGCCTCTGTGGGTCCGGACCTTGTCCGGACGCTTGTGCCCCCGTGGGTCCGGACCTTGTCCGGACGCTCGTGCCTCTCTGGGTCCGGACCTTGTCCGGACGCTCGTGCCTCTGTGGGTCCGGACCTTGTCCGGACGCTTGTGTTGTCGTTAATGAAACTTTCTCCTGCCTGCGCCGGTCTGTCAGCGAATGCGCGCCTTTGACGTGAGCCTGCCACCGTGATCAACCGAGCCTGGCTGTTCCTGCTGTGCACGCTTTCTGCGCCGTGGAACGTCGTGGGGGCCGCGGACGAATCGGACCTGTTGCCGGTCGGCGAGGCCTTTGCGCTGACCACGACGGCAGACTCGCGCAACGAGGCAAAGATCCAGTTCGCGATTGCCGACGGCTATTACCTGTATCGGCATCGCTTCGCGGTTGCCAGTGTGGATCCGGCGCTGAAGCTCGCGGCCTTCTCGGTGCCGGACGGCGAGAAGAAGGTCGATGAGTTCTTCGGCGCGGTCGAGACCTATCGCGGGACGGTGACGCTGACGCAGGCGCTGCCCGCAGTCAGTGGCGACACGCTCGAAGTCGAAGTGCGCTTTCAGGGCTGCGCCGATGTCGGCGTCTGCTACCCGCCGCAAAAGACGCGGGTGACGCTGGCGCTGCCGGCCGCGTCCACGAGCACGTTGTCGGCTGCCGGCATCCCGCCTGCAGCGGTCTCGCCCGGTCTGCAATTCGGCGCGGCGAACTCACCGGCCGGCCTGCCCGGCGCGGTGCAAGACGCACTCCCGGAAGACGAAGCCTTCCGCTACGAAGCCATCGTGACGGCCTCGGACCAACTGCTCGTACGCTTCACGATTGCGCCGGGCTACTACCTCTATCGCGACAAGACCCGCTTCACGCCGCGGGAGCCAGGCGTCAAGCTGCAGGCGCCGCAATGGCCAGCAGCGAAGCCGCACGAGGACGGGCACTTCGGACAGGTGATGGTGTACTTCGAATCCATCGAAGTGCCGATCGCCGTCGAGCATGCCGACGCCGCGGCCCAGCCACTCACCCTTGACGTCGAATACCAGGGCTGCAAGGACCAGGGCATCTGCTATCCCGTGATGCGGCGGACGCTGGCACTGACGCTACCGGCGGGCGTTGGTGCACCCGCGGTGGCGGTGGGCGGCGGCGAGACCCGTGCGAGCGCGGGCGTGGGCGCCGAAACGGCAGCGGTTCCCGAAATGGGCCTGTTCGGCGCCTTGCTCGCGGCGCTGCTCGGCGGGCTCGTGCTCAATCTCATGCCGTGCGTACTGCCGATCCTTTCGCTCAAGGCGATGAGTCTCGCGCAGAGCGGACACAGCGCCGGCTATGCGCGCCGCAATGCACTCTGGTACACGGCCGGCGTGCTGGTGTCCTTCGCGGTGCTGGGCCTAGCGATCCTCGGCCTGCGCGCAGGCGGTGATGCGCTCGGCTGGGGCTTCCAACTGCAGCAGCCGGCCTTCGTCGCGCTGCTGGTCTACGTGATGCTGGCGCTCGGATTATCGATGTCGGGCCTGTTCACGGTCGGCTCCAGCCTTGGCGGCCTGGGCCAGAACCTGACCGTGGACGAGGGCGGCAAGGGCGCCTTCTTCACCGGCGTGCTCGCCTGCATCGTCGCCAGCCCGTGCACCGCGCCGTTCATGGGCGGCGCGCTCGCCTATGCCATCGCGCAGCCGGCCGCCATCGCACTCGCCGTCTTCCTCACGCTCGGCCTGGGCCTGGCGCTGCCGTTCCTGTTGATCGGATTCGTGCCCGCATTGGCCCGCCGCCTGCCGCGGCCAGGCGCCTGGATGGAGACGCTGAAGCAGGCGCTCGCCTTCCCGATGTACCTGACCGGCGTGTGGCTGCTGTGGGTGCTCGGCAACCAGGTGGGCATCGATGGCGCCGGCGCCGTGCTCGCCGGCTGCGTCGCGCTGGCGATGGCGCTGTGGTGGTGGGAACGCCAGCGCGACGCCAGCTTCGGCAAGCGCATGCTGTTTGCTGGCGTGCTGTTCGCACTGGCGGCAAGCGCGCTGTATTTCGTCAGCGGACTCAACGCGCCTGCCGCATCGGCGCGCGCTGGCGCGTCAACACCCGAGAACTATGACCCGCAGCGCTTGGCCGCACTGCAGGCCGAGGGTCGTCCGGTGTTCGTCAACATGACTGCCGACTGGTGCGCGACCTGCAAGGTCAATGAGCGCTTCGTGCTGTCGACGGATGCGTTCCAGGCGTTGTTGAAGTCGACCAGTACTGCCTATCTCAAGGGCGACTGGACCAACGAGGACCCGGTCGTGAGCGACTTCCTGACGCGCTTCAAGGCGGTTGGTGTACCGCTGTACGTGGTCTTCCCGGCGAACGGCGGGACACCCCAGGTGCTACCCTCGCTGCTGACCGCGGGCTTGGTCGAAGAAGCGATCAACAAGGCCGCGCGCAAGCCTTAAACCATGAGCTGGAAGACCAATCTCTCGATCCTGATCCTGGCGCTCTCAGCGGGCGGCCTGGGCCTTGCCGCGGGACGCCACTGGTTCGATTTGAATCCGCCACCGGGCGCGCTCGAGCTCGGCGCCAGCGCGCTCGATTTCGAGCTGCCCAAGCTCGACGGTGGACTCACCAGTCCGGCACGCCATCGCGGGCGCGTGCTGCTGATCAATTTCTGGGCACCCTGGTGCGAGCCCTGCCGGCGCGAAATCCCGGTCTTCAAGAGCCTGCGCGCCGAGTACGGCGCCGACAAACTCGAGATCCTCGGCGTCGCCCTCGACGAGCCCGGGCTCGTGCGCGACTACGTCGGCAAGATGGGCGTCGACTATCCCGTCGCGCTCGCCTCGACCAGCGATTTCGCGCTCATGCGCGCCTACGGCAACGACCGCGACGCCCTGCCCTTCAGCGTCCTCATCGACGCCAACGGCCGCCTCCGCGCCCGCAAGCTCGGCGAATACCACGAAGCTGAGCTGCGGCGCGATATCGAGGCGGCGATACGCGATCCATCCTGACGTCCGTCGAGACCTTGCCCCGCGCGTTAATC
Source organism: Rhodanobacteraceae bacterium (assembly GCA_031425695.1). Taxonomy (GTDB): domain Bacteria; phylum Pseudomonadota; class Gammaproteobacteria; order Xanthomonadales; family SZUA-5; genus JANPJV01. Next base: position 19,004 of record JANPJV010000179.1, read on the forward strand.
AAGTTTTATTGATTTGACGCAAAGGAACGCAAAGGGGGCAAAAGGACGCAAAAAAAGCAAGCTGACTTGCGGTTCACCGCGATCGAAGTTTGATTTTCGTTTCCTTTTCGTCCTTTTCGTCCTTTCGCTTCCTTTGCGTCCTTTTGCTTCCTTTGCGTTCCTTTGCGTCAAGAACAATCACGTCCAGCGGGCGCGGAGTTCACTCAAGCCATGTCACCTCGCAGCCATTCCGCAGCCTGCGGGGCGAAGTAGGTGAGGATGGCATCGGCGCCGGCGCGTTTGAAGGCGAGGAGGGATTCCAAGACGGTGGCGCGTTCGTCGAGCCAGCCGTTCTGGGCGGCGGCTTTGAGCATCGCGTACTCGCCGCTGACCTGGTAGACCGCGGTCGGCATGGCGAAGCGCTCCTTTACTCGCTGGAGCACGTCGAGATAGGGCATGCCCGGCTTGACCATGACCATGTCGGCACCCTCCAGGATGTCGAGTTCGACTTCGCGCAGGGCTTCATCGGAGTTGGCGGGGTCCATCTGGTAGGTGTACTTGTTGCCCTTGCCAAGATTGCCGGCAGAGCCGACGGCGTCGCGGAACGGGCCGTAGAAGCTGGATGCGTATTTCGCCGAATAGGCAAGGATGCGCGTGTTGACGTGGCCGGCCGCCTCCAGCGCCACGCGAATGCCACGCACGCGTCCGTCCATCATGTCCGAGGGCGCGACCATGTCGGCGCCGGCAACAGCGTGGCTCAGTGCCTGGCGTGTCAGCGCGACGATCGTCGCATCGTTCAGCACATAGCCCGAATCGTCGATCAGCCCGTCCTGGCCATGCGTGGTGAACGGATCGAGCGCGACATCAGTAATCACGCCGAGCGTGGGCACCGCCTGCTTGAGCGCCCGCGTCGCCCGCTGCGCCAAGCCATCCGGATTCCACGCCTCGCACGCGTCGAGGGATTTCGCCGCCGGCGGTGTCACCGGGAACAGCGCAATGGCGGGAACGCCCAAGGCATGCACGCGCTGCGCTTCGGCGACGAGCAGATCGATCGACAACCTGTCCACCCCCGGCATCGAGCGCACCGGCTCACGCGCGTTCTCGCCCTCGGTCACGAACACCGGCCAGATCAGGTCCGCCGCCGTCAGCCGGTTCTCCCGCATCAACTGGCGCGAAAACTCGTCGCGACGCATGCGTCGGGGGCGGGTGTGGGGGAAGGTGATGGTCATGGGATTGGTTTCGGTTTCGGTTTTCGGTCTCGGAGAAAGCGGAAAAGCAGACCCGTTGTCAGCTGGCGCAGTGTCGGCTCTTACCGAAACCGAAACCGACAACCGAAACCAGTTTCAAGGCATCGTCATCGCCTCGAGACAGGATCTCGAATTGGGGGTTTCGAACGGCGGCAGGACTGGGTACCAGCGAATGCGCTGGCAGCCGTCGCCGGTGTCGTAAGGAAGCCAGCGGACATTCTCGCTGAATTCGAGACGCAGATCGCTGCTGGGAAGGTTCTGGAAGAGCGCGGTCCAGACACGCAGGGCGCCGCTGGATCCAGTGAGCTTGGTCGGCTGGTTGTCGTCGCGACCGAGCCAGACGACGCCGAGGTGCTCGCCGGTGTAGCCGGCGTACCAGCTGTCGCGCAATTGATCGGAGGTGCCGGTCTTGCCGGCCGAGTCCATGCGGATGCCGCCGCCCTGGGTGAGGCTGCGTGCGGTCCCGGACAGGGTGGTCTCGTTGAGCGCGACGGTGACGAGCTTGACCACGTCTGCGCCCGAGGCGATGCCGCTCGCGCGTGGGAAGCGCGTCAGCGCCACGCCCTGGCTATCGAGCACGTCGCGCACGGCAACGACCGGCACCACCTGGCCGCCGCTGGCGAGGGTCTGGTAGAGCTGGGCGACGTCGAGCGGACTCAAGTCGATGGCGCCAAGGATCAATGACGGCTGCGGCTCGCCGGGCACGGGCACACCCAGGCTGTTCAACAGTTGCGCCAGGGATTTGACCCCGATATCGAGGCCGACGCGCGCGGTCGCCAGGTTGTACGAACGCGCCAGTGCGTCCACCAGCGGTACGCTGCCGTGGCTCTTGTTGTCGAAATTCTGTGGTTCCCACTTGCGCCCGTTGGACATCCGATGAGTCAGCGGCCGATCGTCGAGCAAGCTCGCGAGGCTGTAGCGGTCGGCATGTGACAGCGCAAGCATGTAGACGAAGGGCTTGAGCAGGGAGCCGACCGGACGCCGCGCTTCGACCGCGCGATTGAAGCCAGCCGCGCGTGGATCGCGAGCACCCACCAGCGCCAGTACCTCGCCGTCATTGGCACGCGTCACCACCATCGCCCCCTGGATGCTGCCTCCCTTGTCGACGGCACTCAGGGATTTCTGCAACGCCGCTTCGGCCAGCGCCTGGGTGCCGGGGTCGAGCGTGGTCAGGATCGACAGGCCCTCGCGCTGCAGGCGTCCCTCGTCGTATTCGCGGCGGATCTGCTCGCGGACCAGGTGTACAAAGGCGGGATAGCGCACGCGCGCTGGCGGCCGCGGCACCACGGCGAGCGGCGCCTTGAGCGCGCGCTCATGCTGCTTCGCGTCGATCAGGCCGGTCTCCAGGAACTGCCCGAGCACGATGCGCCGGCGGGCGATCGCGCGTTCGGGATTGCGCCGCGGGTCGTACAGGGACGGGCCCTTGACCAGCCCGACCAGCAATGCGATCTCGGCAGGATCGAGATCGTCCAGCGGGCGCCCGAAGTAGAACTCGGAGCCGGCGCCGAAGCCATGCACGGCGAGCGCGCCGTTCTGGCCGATATAGGCGCGATTGAGATAGCCCTCGAGAATCTCGCGCTTCTCGAAGCGCGCATCGATCACGACCGCGAGCATCATTTCGCGGATCTTGCGGCTGAAATCGCGCGAATTGGTCAGCAGGGTGTTCTTGACCAGCTGCTGGGTGATCGTCGAGCCACCCTGGATCCACTTGCGCGCCTTCAGGTTGACCCACATCGCGCGGCTGATGCCGTAAAGGTCGATGCCGGGGTGATCCCTGAAGCTGCGGTCCTCGACCGCCTGGATGCCGGCGACCAGCAGCGGAGGCATTTCCGCGAGAGGAAACGGCAGGCGCTCGGCGTCGTCGGCCGGCAGGATCGTCGCGATGCGCGCGGGATCGAGGCGCTTTCCCGCCAGCGCCTTGCCATCGCCGAGTCGCTTGAGCACCGCGACCTTCCCACTCTTGAGCGTGAGCTCGACGCGCTCGCTGCGCTCGACGCCGTCCGGGAAGGCGAATGCGCGCGTGTGGATCTGGAAGACGCCACCATCGCGGCGGTAGCTGCCCGGCTGGGAGGCGGTCGGGTCACTGCGATAGCGCGCCTCGGACAACTCAATTAGCAGCACGTCGGCGGACAGCGGCAGATCCTTGGCGAGCACCAGCGGACGCGCGTAGACGCGGCTCGCGACCGGCTGTCGGCCAAGATCGAACTTGGCGTCGATCATGCGGTTCAGGTAGATCAACGTCGGGCCACAGGCGCCCAGCAACAGGCCCAGTCCGAACAGGAAGATTCGCTTCAGCCAGATTCGCATCATTCGCCGGAGAATACGCGTTCGGCCCGAATTCTCCTGTGGAGAATTCCGGCCGGTTCATGCACGCCCGCTTGGCAAAAAACGTGGTTTTGCCGCCCGACGAATGGCGCTCGTCGGAGGTCATGTTGACCGCGCAGCGGTCTACTTGACGGCGCTTGGCGGGTAAAAAACGCAGTCAAGTAGATCGCGGGCGCGATCAACATGACCTACGGAAGCGTACACCCCCGGATCGCACCCACATCCGCCGAACAAGCCTGAACTGCGCGGCACACTTGGTTGCACGGCGCTTCCACCCTACAATCCGCGCCCCTGCGCGGCAGTCCGACGCTGCGCTGCCAATCTGATCCTAATGTCCGAACCCCTTGCTGCGCGCACTGCCACGCCTCTGCTGCTGCTCGCGTCGTTCGACGTGGGCGGATCGCAATGGCAGGCAAAAGCGGCTGCAATCGGTGCCGAGCTGGTAGTCCTGCCAGTTGCGACCGACTGGCGGGCCGAGCTCACGCAGCTGCGCGCGGAGCATCCGGACCGCCTGCTGGTCCGCATCCGCAACGGCGAACTGGTGATTACGCCGGACGCCCTTCCGCGCCTGATCAAGGCGGCGCGCAGCGCCGGTGCGCTGGTGCTGCCACTCTGCAACGGCGCCTCGGAAACGACGCCCGCCGCCCCCGATACCGCGCTTCCAGCCAATGCCGGCGCTCTCGACGCCGCCGTGTTTGCCCTCGGCGCGCGCATGCTCGCGACGATTTCGGTCGTCGATCCGCCGCTGTGGGTGCTCGCCGCGAACGCGCCCGCGGATGCGCCCGCGCAGCTGGTCGACCATGTCTACGCGCATCTGCCCAATTTGCCCGTCACTGGCCTGATGACACCAGCGGACCGCCGCGAACGTGCACCCGCGCATCCCTTCGCGGCGCTTCGCAGCGCCCTGCTGGCAGCGCCGGTCGAGCCGGCGTCGCAATGGACGGAGGCTGCACGCGACGGGCGCCCGGTGGTGCTGCACATCCTGCACGGCTGGGGCGGCGGCGCTGAGCGCTACGTGCGTGACCTCGGCCGCGCGGATGGCGCGCGCCATCACCTGCTGCTGCGCGCGGTCGGCAATCCCGGTCGCAAGCGGCATGGCGAACAGCTGCTGCTCTGCGCGGCCGCAGGTGGTCCGCTGTTGCGCCGCTACCTCATGTCGCCGCCGATCTCGACGCTCGAGTTCGACCACCGCGGCCATGCCGAAGCGCTGGCGGCGATCATTGCCGACTTCGCGGTCGAGCAGATTGTCGTCTCGTCGCTGATCGGGCACGCGCTTGACGCCTTGCGCACCGGCCTGCCGACGCTCTGGGTCGCGCACGATTACTTTCCGTTCTGGCCGGTGCTGCACCGTGATTTCGGCGACGCCGGCGCGCGCTTCGATGCGGCCGAGCTCGCGCGGGACTTGAGCGCCGAGGCGAGCTCACCTTTTTCCGAGCGCGACCCGGCATTCTGGGAAACCCGCCGCGCTGCCACGCTGGCCGCGATCGGCGACGCAAATGTCGGCCTGGTTGGACCGAGCCGCTCGGTGCTCGACAACCTGGCGCGCATTGCGCCGGTCTTTGCCGACCGGCCGCAGCAGTTGATCCCGCACGGGTTGGCGGACTGGCCGCTCTCCCCGGCGCCGATCGTTCCCGAGCACGGTGGTCGCCTGCGACTGGTCGTGATCGGCCGCATCAACGGCGCCAAGGGCCTGGAGCTGTTGCGACAGCTGGCGCCGCGCCTGGGCAGCTTTGCCGAGCTGTTCCTGGTCGGCAGCGGCAAGGCGGCCGAATCACTGTTCGGCGTCAGCGGCGTGCATGTGCTGCTCGACTACGCTCACGCTGAGTTGCCAGCCATCCTCGCGCGCATCGCGCCGCACGCCGCGTTGCTGCCGGTGACCGTCGCGGAAACTTTTTCGTATACCTTGACGGAGCTGTGGAGCCTCGGCGTGGTGCCGATCGCAGCGCGCCTGGGTGCACTGGCCGAGCGCATCGCCGACGGGCGCAATGGCATCCTGATCGAACCCAATGCCGACGCCTGGCTCGCGCGCCTGATGGCGCTCGACCAGGATCGCAGCGTGCTCGAGCAGATCCGCACCGAGCTCAAGCAGCAATTGCCGCGCAGCATGGCGGATGCGCTGGCCGATTACGCGCCGCTGCTGCCATCCGGGATGCGCGTCGCACTGCGTTACAGCATCGGGGTCGTCGATCGCCGTAGCCTCGCGCACGCTGTCGATGCCGACGCCGCCACTGATCTGGCGATGCGCCTTGCGCACGCGGAAGCGCGCCACCTCGAGCAGCAGGCGGAGCTGGAGCGGCGGGCCGACTGGGGCTTCGACATGGCCGCGCTGGTCGACGAGCGCACGCACTGGGCGCAACGGCTCGACGCCGAGCTCACGCGCGTGCGCGGCTGGATGGTCGAGCGCGAGGGCGTGTTCCAGCGTTCACTGAGCGAGGCAGAGAGCAGCAGGCAGGCCATGGAGGTCCGTCTGATCGAGACGCAGGCGGAGCGACAACGGAACATGGATGAGGCCCGGGCGATACAGGCTGCTCTGGACGAGCGGGTGGATGCGCTGAGTCGCGCGCTGACCGATCGTACGCGTGAGATCAACACCTTGAGCGACGAGAACCAGCAGTTGCTGCAGGTTCGGCATGCGCTCGAGGAACAGAGCGCCCAGCTCGAAGCCAGCCGCGCCGCGCTGCACGCCGAACACCAGGCCCTGCACCAGACCAGCCAGTACCTGCAGCGTCTCGCCGAAAACCTGCGCCATGAGCGCGATGCGGTCAGCGCGCATCGCGAACAGATCCTCTCCAGCACCAGCTGGCGGCTCACCTGGCCGCTGCGAGCGGCGGGTCTCTTTGCCAAGCGCGTGCGCGCTTCGCTCGCGTTTCGAGCGCGGCGCCTGCGCAGCTTGGCCGGTCGGATGCGCGGCAGTATTGCCCGGCGCGGCCTGGCCGGCACACTCGCACGCATTCGCCAGGAACTGCGCGAAGGCCAGGCCGGGCTGCCGGAGGCAATAAGCGTATCGACGCCGGAGCCGGCGTCCGACTATCTCGCCTTCAGCATGCCGGTCAGCGCCACCCCGCTGGTGTCGATCGTGATCCCGGTCTACAACCAGCTGCACCACACCATGAACTGCCTGTCGGCACTGGCCGAGACTGCAGGGACGACGCCCTTCGAGGTGATCGTCGTCGACGACGGCTCGAGCGATGCGACCGCCCGCGAAGTGCCGCGCGTTGCCGGCGTTCGCTTCCACAAGAATCCGGAAAACGTGGGCTTCATCGGTGCCTGCAATGCGGGCGCCGCACTCGCACGCGGGCGCTTCGTGTTCTTCTTGAACAACGACACCGCGGTGCAGCCCGGCTGGCTCGAACCGCTGGTGCGCACCTTCGACGAGTTCGAGCGGGTCGGCCTGGTGGGCTCCAAGTTGGTCTACCCGGACGGGCGCCTGCAGGAAGCCGGCGGTATCGTCTTCAGTGATGGCTCGGGGTGGAACTACGGGCGCTTCGATCATCCCGACGATCCGCGCTACGACTACCCGCGCGAAGTGGATTACTGCTCGGGCGCAGCCATCCTGATCGAGCGCGCGCTGCTCACGCGCTTCGGCGGCTTCGATGCGCTCTACAAGCCGGCCTATTACGAAGACACCGACCTCGCCTTCAAGGTCCGCGAAGCCGGCCTGCGGGTGATGTACCAGCCGGCCTCGAAGGTGGTCCATTTCGAGGGCATCACCGGCGGCACCGACACCAGCACCGGCATCAAGCGCTTCCAGGTCATCAACCAGGTCAAGTTCCGCGAGCGCTGGGCGAGCCAGCTTGGCGTTCAGCCGGCGCCGACCGATCACAGCGGCATCTGGCAGGCAGCCACGCATCGCGTGAAAGGCCGCATCCTGATGATCGACGCGACCACCGCGACGCCGGATCAGGATTCGGGCTCAGTGCGCTACATGAACCTGTTGCGCGTGCTGCATGTGATGGGCTGGCAGGCGACATTCTTCGCCGACAACCGCGCCTACATCCCGCGCTACACCGAAGAGCTGCGCGCGCTCGGCGTCGAGGTGCAGTTCCATCCCTGGCTCACCGATCCCGTGGCCTTCTTTCGCGAGCGCGGGCGCCAATTCGATGCGGTCATGGTCAGCCGCCACTACGTCGCCCGCCACTATGTCGAGCTGGTGCGCGAATACGCGCCGCAGGCACGGCTGCTGTTCGACACCGTCGACCTGCACTACCTGCGCGAGCAGCGCGCCGCCGCCGTCGATGGCAGCGAGGCGATGGCCCGCCAAGCCGCCGCCACGCGCGAAGCCGAGCTCGACCTGGTGCGCCGCTGCGATGCCACCATCGTCGTCTCCCCGGTCGAGCAGGAGCTGCTGGGTCGCGAGGTCAACGGCCACCGCGTCGAGGTGCTGTCCAACATCCACCAGTTGGTCGGCTGCCGCGCTGACTACGCCGCGCGCAAGGACATCTGGTTCGTCGGCGGCTTCCAGCACCAGCCGAATGTCGATGCGATGCAATGGTTCGTGGCCGACATCTGGCCGCGCATCCGGCCCGAGCTGCCTGATGTCACCTTCCACATCGTCGGCAGCAAGATGCCGCCAGAAATCGCGGTGATGGCCGGCAACGGCATCGAAGTCCACGGCTTCGTCTCCGACCTCGATCGCTTCCTTGACGGCTGCCGTCTCGCCGTCGCCCCGTTGCGCTACGGTGCCGGCGTCAAGGGCAAGGTCAACCAGAGCATGGCCCACGGCCAGCCCGTCGTGGCGACACCGATCGCGGTCGAGGGCATGGCCATTCAATCCGGCTGCGAAGCCCTCGTCGCCGACAGCGCCGAACACTTCGCCGAAGCCGTCATCCGCCTCTACCGCGACGCCGCGCTCTGGCAGTGCCTCTCCGACGCCGGCCTCGCCAACACCCGCCAGCATTTCTCATTCGAGGCGGCGCGCGAGGCGTTGGAGCGAATCCTTAGAGGCTAGTTGTTGGTTGTTGGTTGTTGGTTGTTGGCGGCAAAGACCCCGGCACCATCGCCCGGACGCGATCGCGGCGTGGTGGAAGCGTCGGCTTCACGTGGGTCCGGACCTTGTCCGGACGCTCTTGACGG
>JANPJV010000180.1:0-18459 GCA_031425695.1 Rhodanobacteraceae bacterium
GTCGGATTGAGCACGAGGGCATCGTCGAGGACGACGGCGTTGTCGAGCGATCCGCCGCGGGCGAGGCCCATGCGCTTGAGGGCGTCGATGTCGCGTCCTCGGCACCACAGCAGCGTCAAGTAGCCCGCTGGCGCGGGCAACATGACCTACGACAGCCAGACCAACCGTCGGCACGCATCCTCAAATCAGGTAACCCATGTCCGACGCTTCCGCCACCTTCGAGCTGCTGAAGAAACGACTGGGAACGGTCGCCGCGACGCTGCGCGGCAAGGCCGATGCGCTCAACAAGCGGCGCCAGGAATTGTTCGGGCGGATCGAGCCCAAGCTGCTCGCGCGCCTCAATGCGCGCACCGATAACAACTGTGTCGACCGCGACATCGTGCGCGTCGGCGAATTGCTACTGTTCGGCTACAACGTCTTCATCGGGCTCAAGAAAGAGACCCGAGTCGAGGACGTGTTCTGCCTCTACCGGCTGCAGGAGACACCCGACGGCGCCGATCTCGAGCCGGTGGGGATCACCGGCAGCTTTCTCGACGACCAGCGCTTCGTCGCCGATTTCCGCGAGCTCTTCACCTACTACAAGGCGACCACGCTCGACCAGCTGCGCATCGTCGGCGAGCGCCTGCTGCTGATTTTCCGCACCGGCAGCAACCCGGGCGACAAGCGCGTATTTCGCTTCGCGCTCGAGCGCGACGGGCGCGTCATCTACCTCGACAACCGCGGCGAGCGCGACCACGTGGTCCCGCCGACACACGACTTCGAATGGAAGCCCGTGACTCGCGAGCAGCATGTGCTGGGGCGCCACTCGCATATCAACATTCTCGACAAGGTGTTCGTGGAGACCGTCGCCGGTGACCTCACCATCAAAGTCGAGAACAACACGGAAACCGGCCTCGGCATCTATAGCGAGCCGGTCGAGGATCGCAACCAGGCACTCGCTGACGCCGAGATTCACTATGCCGGTCTCACCAACCTGATCCTGCTGTCGATCAAGCCATATCGGGAAAGCGTCACTCGCTATCTCGTCTACAACCGGCGCTTGCGGACGGTCGTGCGGATCGACGAGATTGGCGATTCCTGCGTCGAGCTGCCGGAGGATCACGGCATCGTGTTTCCGGGTGGCTATTACCTGGAATCCGGAGAATTCAAGCACTTCAAGGATCTCGGGCATGACTTTGCCGGCTTCAAGCTCAAGCGCAAAATCCGCGCGCCGAGCGGCGAAGACATGCTGTATGTGTTCTACGAACCGGGCGGCGGCCGCTATGCGCTGCTCCCGTACAACCTGATCGATCGAACCGTGGGCCAGCCGCTGATTGGGAACGGCTACGCGCGCTTTGAAGATGGCCGCGTGCTGCTGATCACGCCCGAGGGCACCGAGCCCACGCGTGCGCACACCATGCAGTTGTGGCGCACGCCGTTCTCATTCGACGAGCATGCGAGCGCGCAGCCACGCATCGGCGGGCTGCTCGGACGCCTCGGCAACGCGACCGTGGTGCGCGCGCTCGCTGAGCTGCGCGAGCTCACGCGCCTGGCCGAAGACGCGGCGAGTCAAGGCGCTTACGAACGTCTGCTCAAGCTCGCCGGCCGTTCTGCGGATGCCTATCCCTGGCTGAGCGAGGCCGAGGTCGGCGACATCGGCGCCGAGATCAAGACTGTCGCCAAGAGCGGCAAGGACGCGCTCGACGCTTTCGACCAGCTCGAGCGTGCCAAGGCCGCAGCGCAGTCCGCCGTGCAGACGGCGGACTCGCAGGTCGGCGAGCTGATCTCGAAGATCGCCAGCTTGCTGTGGCAGAAACCTGAAGACTTCACCGAGGCGATCCGCTCGCTCAAGCGCAAGCGCGGGGAGCTCACCGCGGTGCGCGACATTGCGTTCGTCGACACCGCTGCAGTCGCTGCGCTCGACCTGCGCTTGCAGGAAGAGCTCAATCGCATTGGCGTGCGTGCGCTCAAGTTCTTCGCCGACCCGGCGGCTTTTGCGAGCCTGCGCAAAGGGCTGGGCGAGTCGACGATCGCCGTCGACCAGGCCAAGAGCAGCACCGTGCTGACCGCGATTTCAGAGAAGCTCGATGCGCTCGCCGAGTCGCTCGATGGCCTGTCGGAGCTGATCAGCAGTTTCGAGCAGACCGATGCGCAGCAGCGCGCGAGCCTGCTTGGCGAAACCTCCAAGCTGTACTCGGAGGTCAACCGCATCCGCGCCAATCTGCGCGGCCGCCGAGAGGTGCTGCTCGAACAAGAGCAGGGGATCGAGTTCGGGGCGCAACTGACCGTGCTCGAGCAGTCGGTCACCAATCTGCTCGATCGCTGCGAGACGCCAGAAGCGGTCGACGAGGCGCTCGCGCGCCTGCTCGGACAGATCGAGCAACTGGATGCACGCTTCGGCGAGCAGCCTGCGTTCCTGCTCGAACTGACCACCCGGCGCGAGGCTGCGCTCGAAGCTTTTGCGGCTAAGCGCGAGCAGATCGTCGCCAATCGCGAGAAACGTGCCCAGGGCCTGCGGGACGCGATTACGCGCGTGCTCGATGGCATTCCGCGGCGCACGGCGCGGCTCAATCAGGCCGACGAGCTGCATGCCTTCTTTGCCGGCGATAGCTTGGTCGAACGCGCTGCCGCGCAGATCGAGCAGTTGCGAGTGCTCGGCTCCGCGGTGGCCGCCGACGAGCTGGCCGGGCGCCTGCGCTCCCTCAAGGAAGCGGGCCTGCGCGATCTGCGCGATCGCACCGAGCTCGGCGCGGCGGGCGAGGCGCTCAGCCTCGGCAAGCACAAGTTCACCATCGAGCGGCGCCAGCTCGACCTGGCGCTGATGCACGACGAAAACGGCATCTCGCTGCAGCTGACCGGCACCGACTACAAACGCGCGCTGGACGAGCCCGAGGCGCTCGCGTTTCGGGACGTCTGGGGCCAGACCCTGCCGAACGAGAATGCCGAAGTCGCACGCGCCGAGTTCCTGGCCTATCGCCTGTGGCAACGTGCCGAAGGCGGCGATGCTGCACTCAACGCGGCCTTGATTGCGGCCGAGCCCGCCGCGCTCGCCGAACAGGTTGCAGCCGAGGCGCAACGGCATCCGGGCGAGGACTACCAGCGTGGCGTCCACGATGCCGATGCGACGCTGATCCTGAAAGCGCTGGCGACGTTGGCCGGCAGTGCCGGCGAGCTGCGTTGGCCGGCGGGCGCGCGGGTGCTGGCGCAGGCGCACTACGCGCAGCTCGACGCGGCCGCGCAAGCGGCGATTCGCGCACATGCTGCCGGTTTGTTGTGGTTCGTGGAGCGCCAGCAACCGGCGCCGCTGCCGCCCTCGTGGCTGGCCGCGTTGGCCGAGCGTGCGCTGCAGCTCGGCCTCACCGCGGACGCAAACATCGTCGAGGCCGCCGCGCGTCATCTGATCGCCAGCCTGGGCACCGAACATCCCGGATTCATCGCGGCGGCCGAAGCGCTCGAGCTCGCCGAGCAGCTGCGCGCGGAGCTTTCGCGCGGCGCGCTCGCGGCGCTCGGCAGTGCGCTGTTGCCGGGCGAGCGGCTGACGCTGGCGCGCCAATGGTGCGCGAGCTTGACTCCCGGCGGACAGGCACCGCGTGCGGCGACGGCGCTCGAAGCGGCCGCCGTGCTGTGCTTCCCCGAAGTCCCACGCACGCGCGCCAACCTGCCGCTGCACGCACGCGTCGAGGGCCTGCGCAGCGAACATCCGCGCATCGCCAGTGGCGCGCTCGAACTCGATGTCCCCGAGTTCCTGGCGCGGCTCTCGGCGTACGCAAACAGCGTCGAGCCGCAATGGCGTGCGTTCGCGGCGCTGCGCCATCGCATCAGCGAGCGCGAGCGTGTTCGTCTCGGGCTCGCGCGCTTCCAGGCACGGCCGATGGCCGGCTTCGTGCGCAACCGGTTGATCGATGAGGTCTATCTGCCACTGATCGGCAACAATCTCGCCAAGCAGATCGGCACCGTCGGTGAACAGCGCAGCGACCGCTCCGGCATGTTGCTGCTGATCTCGCCGCCGGGCTACGGCAAGACCACGTTGATGGAATATCTCGCTGACCGCCTGGGCATGACCTTCGTGCGCGTCAACGGACCGACGCTCGGGCATGACGTGATCTCGCTCGACCCCGCCCAGGCGCCCGAACGCGGCGGCGCCGAGGAGCTGGTCAAGCTCAATCTTGGCTTGGCGATGGGTGTCAACGTGATGCTGTACCTGGACGACATCCAGCATCTGTCGAGTGAGTTCCTGCAGAAATTCATCAGCGTCGCCGATGGCACCCGCCGTATCGACGCGGTCATCGACGGCGTCGCCCGCACCATTGACCTCCGCGGCAAGCGCTTCGCGCTGGTGATGGCCGGCAACCCGTACACCGAGAGCGGCGATGTCTTCCGCATCCCCGACATGCTCGCCAACCGCGCCGATGTCTACAACCTGGGCGACGTGCTGAGCGGCCGCGAGGCGCTGTTCGCCGACAGCTACATCGAGAACTCGCTGACCGCGCACCCCATGAGCGCGCCGCTCGCCGAGCGTCCGCGCGCCGAGATCTTGAGCGTGCTGCGTGCAGCGCGGGGCGAAGACGAAAGCCTGCCGACCGGCCTGCCGGCAGCTGCTGTCGAAGTGGTCAAGCGCATGGTTGCCGTGCGCGATGTGCTTGGGCGCGTCAACGCCGCCTACGTCGCCAGCGCCGCGCAGGACGACGCCTACCGTACCGAGCCGCCGTTCAAGCTGCAGGGCAGCTACCGCAACATGGTCAAGCTCTCGGCGCAGCTGTCGCCGCTGCTGACGCAACCCGAGCTTGATTCGCTGATCCGCGATCACTACCGCGCCGAAGCACAGACCCTGGGCGCCCGCGCCGAAGAAAACCTGCTCAAGCTCGCCCACCTGATCGGCGCTCCCGACGCCGACGAACAGGCGCGCTGGCTGGCCGTCTGCGACAACTTCAAGCGCCTCGCCAAGCAGGGCGGCAAGTCCGCCGACGGCGCCACCCGCGCCGCCCAGATGCTCGCCGAGATTGCGGTTCAAATCGAGAAGCAGGGCGCCGAGATCGGCCGCCAGAATCAGCACCTCGAGCGCCAGGGCTCGCAGCTCGTCACCGAATCCGAAGCCCGCGCTAAAGAGGCCCTGGGCGCGCTCGCCGCCCTCAATGGCATCCAGCGCGCCCTCTCGCGCGCGCCCATGGAAGCGGCGCTGAAAGACATCCACCAGGCCCTTGCCCGCGACCCGCGCCTGGAAACCCCGCCCGCCCTCAACGAAGCCCTCGCCCGCCTCACCCAGATCTACGAATCCACCCTCGTCCCCATCGTCTCCGCCCTCCACCACAAGATGACCCTCGACCACGACATCTGGGAGCAGGTCCGGGCCGTGCGCGGCGAGGTCGATGCGTTGATGAAGCGGATTGGGAAGGGGAAGGCGGGGTAGGCGGTGCTCGCTTTGAAACGCGGGTTCCCGGAGCTGAGGTAGCGCGGTTCTGTGCGCGCGGAGAGTTGGGTCTTCGCGAGATTGATGAGCGCGCCAGCGGCCGCGTGTGTCGACGAAGCGAACTCGCGCCGTGGCGACAGCCGGGCGCCTCGCGTTCGAACGGCTGAGGTGAGACGCTATGCAGTACTGACGCGTAGGACCCGGCCTACCTCACCGAACCAGGACACCGCAATGCGCAATGTCCGCCGCTATGACGCGCAAGGCGCCCCCGTCTTCATCACCATTGTCTGCCGCGACCACCTTCCCCTTTTGCGCAATCCGGGGACAAAGGACGCATTGTTGGCGTGCCTCAAACAACTGCATTCAACCGGCTCGTTCAAGTTGTACGCCTGGGTGATCCTCGATGATCACCTGCATCTGCTCCTCGGTGACTGCAAACCCGATTTCTCGACGGTGGTCGGCATTTTCAAACAACGTGGGATGTTGCGACTACGGCAATCGGCTCTGTGGCAACCGCGATTCTTCGATCATCTGATTCGTGATGACAAGGACCTGCAGGCGCATGTCGACTACATCCACTTCAACCCGCGCAAGCATGGGTTGGTGGGCGTGCCGTCAGATTACGGATGGTCGTCGTTGCCGAGGTTCATTGCGAAGGGCACATTTCCGGAGCAATGGGGTGCGGAGACTGAACCCTCCTCCATCGGGGACGGCATAGGGTCGGAGTGATCCGGAGCGCGCGATTTGAGCCTGAGTTCTGCTCGGTCGTACGCGTCGGACCGGATCGACTTTCGCCCCGACACACCGAACGCGAGGCGCCCGGCTTTAGCAACGGAGCGAATTTCGCTTCGTCGACCTACGCGGCCGCTGGCGCGAACACTCGACCTGCGAAGATCCAACCATCCGCGCGCACAGAACCGCGCTACCTCAGGCTCGAAGTGGGTCGACGAAGAGCTGGGCGCCTCGCGTTCGGGGCGCCTTGAAACCAATCACCTGCACAAATCCCTCCCCGTCAATTTCTCGTACGGCGCTGCGCGCTGGTCGCGGTCCGATCCGAACCGGCCGCCCGCCGCGATGGCCGCACAGGCCTCGCTGCGACGGATCGGGATTGAATCCACGTAGACGAGGCCGGTGTTCGCATAGGCCTGCGCGTATGGATCGAGCACCACGATCGAGAGCGTGGTGGGGCAGCCATCGTGGCGGTAGAACACCTCGCCGTTGTCAGCGATGCAGCGCCAGGAGCGTGGCTGTTTCGGTGGCAGGGGCGGCGGTGGCAACCGGCGTGGCTCAGCTCTTCGATCGGCCTCGGTGCCTGGTGCGTCCACGCTCGCGGGCGGCACGTAGTCAGGCACCGGCGCGAGCTCAAGCTCGACCGCGGACTCGTCGCGCGCACACGGCACATCCTGATAGCTCACCGCGCCCGCCCTGCCGGTGCAACGAAACACCGGCGTCTGCGCGAGTGGCAACGACAACGCGAGCAGTACTGCAAAGGACATCGGTGCGAGGCCACGGGAGAAGTGACAAGCTTGCGACCAGCGCGCACCCAAAGTAAATCAACCGCCACCACGCGCCACTCGCGCCACCACGCCGCTTTGGGCAATATCGCTCGGTGGTCATCGATGACGGGAGGCGGCATGCGCTGGGTTGCTTTGGGGATAACGCTGTTGTGCTTTGCCTCGTGCAGCTTCACGAGCCAGAACGTGTTCCGCGGCATGGTCGCGCCGTTGGGGGTTTTGATCGGGTCGATCATTACGGTCTTCATGTTCGTGCAGGCGCGGGTTGCGCTGAGCGCGCGGCCGGAGACGGCGTTGGTGTTGGAGCTGAAGACCCAGGAAGCCTTGAAGCAAAAGGCAGCGGAGCGCAAGGTCGAGGAATTGAAGGCCAAGCTCGCGCAGCAGACCGGCCCGCGCCGCGATCCTGACGCGCACGGATGAGTGCGCTGCGCTCGCGTCCGGCGCGGCTGGGATTGCTGATTGCGGGGTTGCTGCTGCTCGCGGTGGCGTTGTTCGGTTTTCGCGGTGAGCGGGTGCGCGTCGACACGGCGCGCGCGCAAGAACAGGAGCTGACCGAAAGCCTGCGCGAAGAGGGGCGGACGCGGCTGGCACACCGCTGGCGCCTGAGCGCCCCGGTGGCGGGCCAGGTCGAGCGCATCGACCTGCGACCTGGCGATGTGGTCAGCGCCGGGCAGGTGCTTGCGCGGATCTCGCCCGCCACTGGGGCGCTGCTGGATCCGGCCACGCGTGACCGTCTGCGCGCCGAGGCGCGAGCGGCAACCTCGGCGGTCATGCAGGCGCAGGCGCGGGTTCGCGGCGCGCGGGCGGCGTTGACGCTGGCCGAGCAGGAGCTCGCTCGCATCGGTCCTCTGGTTGCAAGCGGCACGCTGTCGAAGATGGAGGGCGAGCGCGTGCAGAGTCGCCTCGCCCAGGCGCGCGCCGAGCTCAGCGCCGCAAGCTTCGCACAGGAGCTCAGCACCGCGCAGCGCGAGGCCAGCGAATCGCTGCTGGCGCAACAGGGCAAGACCGGAGGCAGCGAGGAGCCGGTGGCGGTGACCGCGCCGGTCGCGGGCATCGTGCTCGCGCGGCTGCGCGAGAGTGCGGGGCCGGTCGCGGTCGCCGAGCCACTGCTGGAGCTTGGCGAGCCGCAAACGCTCGAGATCGAGGTGGACCTGCTGTCATCGGACGCGGTACGCGTGAGCGCGGGCATGTCGGTGCGCCTGCATCGCTGGGGTGGAACCGGCGTGCTCGACGCGCGCGTGCGCCGGGTCGAGCCAGTCGGGTTCACCAAGGTCTCTGCGCTCGGTGTCGAAGAGCAGCGCGTATTCGTGCTCTGCGATTTCGTGTCCCTGCCGGAGCAGTGGCAGCGGCTCGGTGACGGATATCGTGTCGAAGCCGAGTTCATCCTCAGCCAGGGGCGCTCGCTGACGGTGCCGGGCGGGGCCTTGTTCCGACAGGGCGAGGAGTGGGCGCTGTATGTGGTCGAAGGCGGCCGCGCGCGCCGGCAATCGGTACGGATCGGACGCCGTGGGGGTCTCGATACCGAGATCCTCGAGGGCCTGAGCGCCGGCGCGGAGGTCATCATCCACCCGGATGACCGCGTCAGCGAAGGCAGTCGCGTCGAAGCGCTGTGAGGCTTGCAATGGCTCCTGCCTCCTGTTGAACTTGGCGTTCAGCTGGGTAAAGCATCGCGGCCATGGCCGCTCCCACAAGAACCAAGGCATCGCGGCCAGCGCCGCTCCCACGAGAGCTCCAAGACAGCATGTCCGGCATCGTCGTCGTCGAAGGCTCGGCCACCTTGAACCACCTGCTGCAGCGCACGCTCGCTGCGAGCAAGCTGAGTGCAGACCGCGTGCTGCAGAGCTACCCGGAAGCCCATGAGCTGCTCGAATCGATCGAGGCGGGCGCGGTGAAGACGCGGGTGATGGTGGTGGGCGCGCCGCAACGCTCATCGAGCGAGTTTGAAGCCTTCATGGGCGAGCTTGCACGCGGCCGCGCACCGGCGCTGGCGATCCTGGTGCTCAGTCACGAGAAAAGCCCGTTCCTGACCGACTGGATGGCGCGCCGCCGCAATGCCTTCCTGCTGCTGTGGTCCAATTTCAGTCGCATCCCAGCGGCCTTGCAGCAGATGCTGCCGAATGAAGCCAGCGAAGCGCTCGGTCCAGCGCCGGCAGCGCTCGCGCGCGCAGCGACGGCGCCACCGCTGCGGGTGCTCTTCATCGACGACTCGCAGAGCGTGCGCTTCGCCTATCGCTCGCTGCTCGAGAACCATGGCTTCATGGTCGATACGGCGGCGACGATCGAGGAAGGCTTCACCAAGGGACAGACCGGCGGCTACGACCTTGCCATCATCGATTACTACCTGCCAGACGGCAGCGGTGACGAGTTGACGCGCCGGTTCGTCGAGACCCCATCCACGCGCAACATGCCGATCGCGATGATCACCGGCAGCTACAAGGACGCGATCATCAAGAAATGCCTCGAGGCCGGGGCGATGGAATGCATGTTCAAGAACGAGGTGCTGGAGCTGACCCTGGTCCGCATCAAGGCGCTCGCGCGCACCATCCAGATGCAGAAATCGGTCGAGGCCGAGCGCCAGCGCCTCGACAGCATCCTGCGCTCGGTCGGCGACGGCGTGTATGGCGTCGACGGGCAAGGCGGCCTCACCTTCGTCAACCCTGCCGCGGTGCGCCTGCTCGAGTTCGTCGACGACAACGAGCTGATCGGCAAGAGCGCGCATCACCTGTTCCATTTCGCCGCCGAGGACGGCGAGCGCGTCGCCATGCAGGATTCGACGCTGACCCGTGCCTACTCGGAAGGCAACGAGCTCAACGCCTACGAGACAGTGTTCTGGACCCGCAGTGGCCAGGCCTTGCCGGTCGAATGCACGGTGGTGCCGCTGACCATCGCCGGGCGGCGCGAAGGCACGGTGGTGATCTTCCGCAATATCTCCGAGCGCAAGAGCGCCGATCGCCTGCGCTGGGAACTGTTGCACGACCAGCTGACCGGCCTGCCGAATCGACGTTGCCTCAACCAGACGCTGGCCGCCGAGCTCGAGCGCCGGCGCGAGCGCGGTGGTTACTCGGCGCTGCTGTTCATCGACCTCGACCGTTTCAGCACCATCCATGACAACGCCGGCGGGCCCGCTGCCGACCGGGTACTGGTCGAGGTTGCGCAACTGCTCGGACAGCGCCTGCGGCCAGACGACCAGTTGGCGCGGCTGGAGGACGATCACTTCGCCTTGCTGCTCGCGGGCGTGCAGCTCGATAACCTGTTCACCATCGCCGACAGCTTCCGCGAGCTGATCAAGGAGACGCCCTTCCACTTGTTCGGACGTCCCGGCACGCTGGCTGGCTCGGTCGGGGTCGCCATCATCAGTGGCGATACGCCGAGCGCCGAATACGTGCTCGAGCACGCGCGCCTGGCGTGCCAGGACGCCAAGCGCCGCGGCCGCGACCAGACCCAGATCTTCGTCGCCGGGGCCGACGCGCGGGTCGCCCGGGAGCTCGACGCCGGCTGGATCGTGCGCCTCAAGGAAGCGCTGCACGAAGACCGTTTCCTGCTGCTGGCACAGCCGATCCTGCCGATGGATGCGCTGCGCGAGCTGGATGAAGACAGCCTGCGCGCGCAAGGCTGGAAGGTGCTCGCCGGCAGCCGCGCCGAGGCGCTGTTCGAGGTGCTGATCCGGATGGTGAACCGCGACGGCCAGATCGTGCGGCCGTCGGTCTTCGTGCCGCTCGCCGAGCGCGTCGGCATGATGCCGAAGATCGACCTGTGGGTGATCGGGCAGGCGCTCAACTTCCTGTCGAGCGTGCCTTCGACCTCACGCATCGGTCTCACCGTGAACCTGTCGAACGCGACCCTGCAGGATGGCGATTCGCTCAAGCTGATCGAGTCGCTGATCACGGCCTCCGGCGTACCGGCGAAGCGGCTGATCTTCGAGCTCACCGAGACCAGTGAATTTGGCAGCCTGCACACCGCGCGGCGCTTCATCCAGAACCTGCGCAAGCACGGCGTACGTTTCGCGCTCGACGACTTCGGCACCGGCTTCAGCTCGTTCTCGCACCTCAAACACCTGCCGGTCGACTTCGTCAAGATCGAGGGCAGCTTCATCGCCGACCTCGGCGAATCCGAGCGCGACCGCACCATGGTCCGCTCCATCATTGCGCTCGCCCACTCCCTCGAGCTCAAGGTCATCGCCGAACACTGCGACGGCTTCCACACCCTGCGCTGGCTCGCCGACTGCGGCTCCGACTACGCCCAGGGCTACTTCCTCGGCGAGCCGATTCGCTTCGAAGAGATCGATTTCAAGACGCTCGACGGGGCGTGAGGAAGCGGTTTCGGTTGTCGGTTTCGGTTTCGGAGAAGCTGATCAGCGGTGGCGCCTTTTCTGGAACTGACAACCGAAACTGAACCGCTCCGCTTTTCCAAACCGACAACCGACACCGAAACCCGCTCCTCCATGTCCAACTCCCCCTGGCGCCAACTCTTTGCCGGCCGCGGCGCTCTGGCACCACTCTTACTGCTGATCCTTCTGTCGGCGCTGGCACTGTCCGCTCCCTGGCTGCTCACCGACGCGCCCGACCGGCCGATCTGGGAGGAAGCCTTGCGGGCGCCGGGGGTGGGGCATTGGTTGGGGACGGATGCGATCGGGCGGGATATGTTGGCGCGGGTGCTGGCGGGGACGGGGATCTCGCTGGCCGTCGGTCTGGGCGCTGGCGTGCTGGCGCTGCTGCTCGGGACGCTGATCGGGGCGGTTGCGGGCTATCTCGGTGGTTGGGTCGACGAGGTGCTGATGCGCGTCAATGACCTGCTGCTGAGCTTGCCGCTGCTGCTGATCGCGATCCTGTTGATGAGCGTAACCGAGCCATCGCTGTGGCTGCTGATGGCAGTGATCGGCGGCTTCGGCAGCCTGGATGCGGCACGCATGCTGCGGCTGGAGGCACGGCGCTTGCGGCATGCGGATTTCCTGCTCGCGGTGCGGCTGCAAGGGGCTGGCAACGCGCAGCTGATCCGCCGCCATCTGCTGCCGAACCTGGCGCCGGTCGCATTGACTGCGCTCGGCCTGGTGGTCCCGCAGGCCATCCTCGTCGAATCCTTTCTGGCCTTCCTCGGGCTGTCGCCAACCGAGCGTATCGGCAGTCTCGGCACGCTGCTCGCCGAGGGCGTGCAGGACCTGCAATGGGCGCCGTGGACACTGCTCGGCCCGGCGGTCGCCTTGGCGTTGGTGCTGCTCGCCTTCGGGCTGCTGGGCGATGCCCTGCGTGCACGGCTGCGGGCGCTGACGAGCGCTGCCCTGTGAGCGCGCTGCTGAGCGTGGCCGGGCTCACGGTCGGCTTTCGCGGTGCACCCGAGCCGAGCCTGCGGTCGCTGGATCTCGAGCTGCAGCCGGGCGCGGCCGTGGGCCTGGTCGGTGCCTCGGGCTCCGGAAAATCACTGGCGGCGCGCGCCATCCTGGGGCTGCTTCCCGCGGGTGCGGAGCGCCTGGGTGGAGAGGTTCGCTTCGACGGCCAGTTGCTGCTCAATGAAACCGACTGCGCGCGCGTACGCGGCAGCGGGATCGCCTATGTGTTCCAGGATGCCGCCGCCAGCCTGCACCCGTTGCAGCGCATCGGTGCGCAGCTGCACGAGTGCATGGCGCTGCTGCGACCGCGCGATTCCATCCACGCGCGCCGCAAGCAGATTCAAGCGGCGCTTGCCGAGGTCGGTCTCGACGACTGTGAGCCTTTGCTGCGCCGGTTTCCGCACGAGCTTTCAGGTGGCCAGCGGCAGCGGGTGATGCTCGCGCTGACGCTGCTCCCTGCTCCGCGCCTGTTGATTGCGGACGAGCCGACCAGCGCGCTCGACCCCGTGCTGGCGCAGCGCGTCATGCGCCTGCTCGCCGCGCTCACTCGGCAGCGCGGCATGGCCTTGCTGCTGATTTCCCACGACCTGCCGCGCGTTGCCGAGCTGTGCACGCAAGTACATGTGCTCGATGCTGGCGTGTGCGTCGAGACCGGCGTGGCTGCAGACCTGCTGGCGCGGCCTCGGCACCCGGCCACGCGCCGCCTGAGCGCGGCTCTGCAGGCGTCCCCGGCGGGGCCGATCGCGCCCGCGACAGGCCCGCCGCTGCTGTCCGCGCACACCCTCGAAATCCGCTATGCACGCGGCCGGCGCTGGCCGTGGCAGGCGCCGCCATTGCCGGTCCTCAGCGATATCGACCTGGCGCTGGCGGGTGGCGCCCGCCTCGGCGTGGTCGGCAGCTCGGGCTCCGGCAAGTCAACGCTCGCGCGCGCCCTGCTCGGGCTGCTGCCGCCGCAGCGCGGGCAGGTGCGCTGGTTCGGGGAGGATTGCGCCGGACTGCACGAGCGCCGTCGGCGCAGCTTGCGGCCGCGCCTGCAGATGGTCTTCCAGGATCCGTTCCGCAGCCTCGATCCGCTGCAATCGGTTGCGCGCATGCTCGACGAAGCACTGCAGCACGCGCCGGGCAGGGACGCGCTCGGGCGTGCGCGGCGCGCGCGCGAGTTGCTGGCCGCGGTCGATCTCGACGACTCCGCGCTCACCCGCTACCCGAGCCAGTTTTCCGGCGGCCAGCGCCAGCGCCTGGCGCTCGCGCGGGCGCTCGCCACCGACCCCGACGTGCTGATCTGCGACGAGGCCACCAGCGCCCTCGACAGCGCCACCCAGAACCAGGTTCTCGAGCTGCTCGATCGGCTCGCAAGCGAGCGCGGCATCGCCCTGCTCTTCATCAGCCACGACCTTGGCGCTGTGGCGCGGCTATGTCAGCAGGTGCTGGTGCTCGAAGGCGGGCGCGTGGTCGAACAGGGGGACGCGAGAGCACGCATGGCGGCCCCGCAGTCGCGGGCGCTCAGGGAACTGGTCGAAGCATTGCCGGCGAGCTTGCGTGAGCGCTTGGCATCCGGCGATTCGACTGCACGCGAATTGGCGGTTAAGTGATTTGACGCAAAGGAACGCAAAGGGGGCAAAAGGACGCAAAGGAAATGCGAAGAGAATGATTTCATCGCTTCTTTTGCGTCCCTTTGCTTACCTTTGCGTTCCTTTGCGTCGAAAATCTTCAATGAGGATTTGCGACCGGGCCAATCGCACCTACACCGACTCGACGTAATCGGCGAGCTGCGCGAGGCAGGAGAAGGTCAGTGGGGCGGTGCCGCCGTGGGTCCAGCCGAGCTGTGCGCGATCGAGCCACGCCGCCTGCAGGCCGGCCCCGAGTGCGCCGAGCACGTCCTGTTCGGGGTGATCGCCGACATGCAGGGTCGCGTGTGCCTCGCTGCCGGCGGCGACGCACGCGGCCAGGAAGATCTGCGGATCGGGCTTGGCTTTGCCGAAGCTCCGCGAGGTGATCTGCGCGCGGAACATGCCGCGCAGGCCGACACGGTCGAGACAGGCATTGCCGTTGGTCAGCGCGACCAGGGGAAGGCGCGCGGCCAGCCGCTCGAGCGCCGGGCCCACCTCCGGGTAGAGCTCGACTTGATTGCGCGCCGCGTAGAACGCCTCGTAGGCCTGCTCGACCTCGCGTTCGCCGTAGCCGAACGGAAACAGCACTTCGCGTAGCGCGATCATGCGCAGCTGGGTGTAGTCGTGCAGCAGGTGCGGGTGCATCGCGTAGATACGCTCGCGGCGCTCGTGCAGCGCCGACGCATCCATGCTCTGCACCACTTCCGGGCAGTTGTCCGACAGCCAGCCGTGCATGGCAAGCTCGGCACGCTCGATCACCGGCGTGATGGGCCAGAGGGTGTCGTCGAGATCGAGGGTCAGAGCATGAAGGCGCATGGGCCGATCATAGGCGGTGCCGCTGCGCTTGCGCCCGTCGCAATGCGGCGACTGGCCCCCGCATGCACCTGATCGAGCCCCTGAAGACTTCCTTAAGCTTTCTTAGGCTGTGTTCCGTGGCTCGAAAAAGCGCTTAGCCTCGATTCCAATGCGTTGCGCACCACTTATCGAGGCGGCTCCCATGATCAGCAAATCCACCCGTGTAATAGCGCTGGTGCTGTGCCTCTGGATCGGCGCCATCGCCGGTATCGCCGACAATGCCGAGCCATCGGGACAGCCGACGGTCGCCGCCTCACCGAGCGCCAGCCAGGGCATCCGCATCGAAGGCCGCAGTGACCTGCACGTCGGCCGCAGCGCCCAGCGTCCGGGACGCTCGCAAGCGAACTGGTAGCCGCCGAGCGCGCGGCAGCGCGAGGAAGTCAGGACACCGGGCAGCTCTGCTGCCGGCTGGAGATCTCCTTCGATTGCCTTCGAGGCCGGCCCGACAGCCGACCCTGGTCTTCTTCGCGCTCCTGCACGTCTTGGCCGGTGAAGCGGCCAATGCCACAAAATGAAGCGAAATCTCATTTGAGCAGCGAGGGCCGCTCGGGCTCATCGCTCCCCAGTATGAAGATCAAAGGCGATTGGCCACAAAAGGCACAAAAGGCCCAAAAAGAGCGGGGCACAAAAACGAGCGTTTAGCTCCTCTCTCCCATGCCAGTGTCACTTGTCAGCCAGTTCGACCGACCAAAAGCGTGCCTCTCAGAACTCGTTCGATTTTTTTGTGTGCTCTTTTTGTGCCTTTTGTGCCTTTTGTGGCCAATCGCTCTGCTTTGGCTTTTCACCAAAACCCTTTTGTGGTCAATCACTCTGCTTCCGTCTCAGCACCGTCGCAATCGCCTCGACGCGCAGCCGCCGAAGCGCTTCGCCGAAGGCCGGGCCTTGCAGGCCTTGCTCAACCAACGATGCGGTGGAAACCGCGCGCGCGGCGTCTGCGGCTGCGATTAGCAAACTGCCTTGTGGATACGGAACTTCGCTCAAGCCCAGGCGGCCGCGTTTGTCGGCTTCGCAGGCCAGGGCGAAGCGGCGGGTGCGGTCGGGGCGGCGCCATGCGTCCAGCGATTCGAGCATCTTGAGCACAGTGGCAGGCTTGAGCTCGGCGAAGCGGTGCATGTTGAGGTGCAGTCGGCACACCAGCACGGCGAGGTCGCGGTGTTCGGCGGGGACGCGCAGGCGCGCGCAGAGCTCGCGCACCGGGGCGACTCCGCGCTCTTCGTGCTGGATGTGCTTGGGTAGCTCGTCTTCGGGCGTGAGCCCCTTGCCGAGATCGTGCACGAGCGCTGCGAAGGCGACCTGGTCGTCGCCCGGGGCCAGCTGCGGACAGAGATCGAGCACCAGCTCGAGATGTGCACCGGTGTCAACTTCAGGATGGTATTCCGCGCGTTGCGGGACACCGTAGAGGCGCTCGACTTCCGGGAACAACCGCGCCAGCGCACCGCAGTCGCGCAGCGTGCGGATGAAAACGCTGGGCCTGGCCTCGACCAGCGCGCGCCGGGTTTCCTGCCAGACGCGTTCGGGGACCAGGTGGTCGACCTCGCCGTCGGTCACCATCTGGCGCATGAGCTGCGCGGTTTCTGGCGCGAGCGTGAAGCCGAGTGGCGCATAGCGCGCGAGCAGCCGGGCCGCACGCAGCACCCGGACCGGATCCTCGGCAAAAGCGGCCGACACATGGCGGAGGATGCGCGCATCCAGATCGCGCTGGCCGCCGTACGGGTCGATGAGTACTCCGCTCGCGTCCTGCGCCATCGCATTGATGGTGAAGTCGCGTCGCTTGAGATCCTCTTCGAGAGTGACTTCCGCACCGGTATGGAACACAAAGCCCGCATATCCCCGACCGGACTTTCGCTCCGTCCGCGCGAGCGCGTGTTCCTCGTTCGTCTGCGGATGCAGGAAGACGGGGAAATCAGCGCCGACCGGCCGATAGCCCGCGGCCAGCATCTGTTCCGGCGTGGCGCCGACCACCACGTAGTCGCTGTCGACCTCGGCCAGGCCGAGCAGGCGGTCGCGCACGGCCCCGCCGACGAGAAAGGTCTGCATCAGCGTCGTCCCGCTACAATGACATTCGTACTCTATCCGAGTGGGTCCGCGTGCGCTGTTCACTTCACATTGCCCTGTTGCTGGTTCTGGCGCTGCCGTGTGCGACCGCGCACGCGATTGGTAACGGCAAGCTGCTCGCCACCGGCGGCCTGACTTCGCTGGATGGCGCGGCGGGTGGCGGGCTGGTGCCCTGGGCAGTCATTGGCGGGCACGCCGACGTCGGCGAGTGGGACGCGAGTGCGAGCTTGAGCCATGTCGATACCGGTGATTTCGATCTGCAGACCGTGGCCGTCTCGATCGGCTGGTCCGATCGCCTGGAACTCTCCGCGGCCCGCCTCTCCCTTGGCCTCGATGCGCTGATGCGTACGGGTGCTGTTGACGACGTTCGTCTCGATACCGATGTGCTCGGTGCCAAGCTCAAGCTCGCCGGCGACCTCATCTACGGTAAC
Organism: Rhodanobacteraceae bacterium; assembly: GCA_031425695.1. Taxonomy (GTDB): domain Bacteria; phylum Pseudomonadota; class Gammaproteobacteria; order Xanthomonadales; family SZUA-5; genus JANPJV01. The sequence goes on from JANPJV010000180.1 coordinate 17,175, forward strand.
TGGCCGCAGTTCTCCGCCGGCGTGCAATACCGGCGCTCGCGCGATCGTGTGCTGGTCGAGATGGCCGGCGCCGACGACGACCGCGGCGTAGATGTCTATCTCGCGGCCAGCCGCCTGTGGCTTGACGGAATTGCTGGTCGGCGCACGCTGGCCAACCTGACCCTGCGCTCGACCAACGCCAACCAGCTCGGGCTGCTCGGCTTCAACGACGACCGGCAACTGATGGTCGAGGGCAGCGTGGCCGTCTTTCTCAACCGTTCGATCGCGGTTGGCGCGGAATACCGCAGCAAGCCGGACGAGCTGGCATTTGCGCCCGAGGACCCGTGGATGGATTTCTTCGTGGCCTGGTTTCCCAACAAGCACTGGCACCTGGCCCTGGCGTACGTCGACTTGGGATCGGTCGGCGGCGTCAGCGATCAGCACGGCTACTATCTCAGCGTTCAAGGATCACCATGAATCGCACACGTCGCCACATATTGGGAGTGGGGCTGACCGCGCTATTGCTCGCCAGCGCCTCCGCGGCCGCCGACAGTCTCTATCAGGAGCTCGGCGAGCGCGCCGGAATCGAGCGTGCCGTGGATGCGGTCCTGGTTGAGGTCAAGGCTGACAAGCGCATTGGCGATCTCTTTGCCGAAACCGACTTCCCTTATCTGCGCGAACGCCTGGTCGAGCAGATCTGCTTCCTCGCCGATGGGCCCTGCGAGTACACCGGGCTGTCCATGGAGGAGGCACACAGCGGCATGGCGATCAGCAGGCGCGAGTTCAACTGGTTTGTCGAAGACGTCGAGACCGGCTTGAACAAGGCCAAGATCCCGCTCAAAGCCCAAAACGATTTGCTCGCACGCATGGCCAAGCTGCGCGGGGACGTGATTGGGAAGTAATTACTTCCCGGGAAACAGACCTCGCCCGCGGGGCAAAAACGTGGTTTTTGCCGCGCGATGGAGAGCGCACCTCATCCGTGCTTCAGAAGAGGGCGCTGGATCCCCGGCCGCGCCTTGGCAGTTGATTGCGTGGGTCCGAACCTTGTTCGGACGCTTTTGATCGATCAGCAGAGCCTCCGGACAAGGTCCGGACCCCCACGAGCAAGAGCCAGAGCGCGAAAAACACCAAAAGTGAAGGGCCGCCCATCGCGCGGCAAAAACCACGTTTTTGCCCCGCGGGCGCAGTCTGTTCTACCCCGGTGGGGAATTTAAGAAGGAAAAAAAGAAACCCACCACAAAAAAGGGGGGGGAGCACCCAGGGGCGGGGCGGGGGGGGCAGGGGGCGGGCCCGGGGGCGGGGGCCC
>JANPJV010000181.1:0-12655 GCA_031425695.1 Rhodanobacteraceae bacterium
GCTGAAGCCAGGGCGTCCGGACAAGGTCCGGACCCACGTAGAGCAAGCGCTGAAGCCAGGGCGTCCGGACAAGGTCCGGACCCACGTAGAGCAAGCGCTGAAGCCAAAGCGTCCGGACAAGGTCCGGACCCACGTAGAGCAAGCGCGGAAGCCAGAGCGTCCGGACAAGGTCCGGACCCTCGACCCCGCGTCACATGCAGAAGAAATTCAACTTGTTGCCGTCGAGGTCGCGGCAGTAGCCGGCGTAAAAATTACCGCCGCGCGGGCCGGCGGGGCCTTCGTCGGTGGCGCCGAGCTCGAGCGCGAGTGCATACATCTGGTCCACTTTCTCGCGACTGTCGACGGCGAGCGCGACCATGACGCCGTTGCCAACGCAAGCGGGCTTGCCGTCGAAGGGCGCGATCACACCAAGCGCCGGCAGATCGGGCCGCACCGCCCAGGCGATGAAGCGCTCACCTTCCATGAAACGCTTCGCACCAAGTGCGCCGAGCAGGCGGTCGTAGAAAGCCGCAGCACGCGGCATGTCGTTGGTTCCCAGGGTTACATAACCGATCATTCTGTAGCTCCGGTTTGAGTGATTAGTGCCGTCAGGCTGCTAGATTCTAGGGTTCCTCGACGCCGGTATGCGTGCCCCATGCAACTGCATCTGTACAACACCCTGTCGCGCAAGCTGGATCAGTTCGCCCCCGCGAATCCCGATCGGGTGACCATGTACTTGTGCGGACCGACCGTGCACAACTACGCGCATATCGGCAACGCCCGGCCGCCGGTGGTCTTCGGGCTGCTGGCGAAGTTGCTGCGCGCGCAGTTTCCGAAAGTGGTCTATGCCCGCAACGTCACCGATGTCGACGACAAGATCAACGACGCCGCCGCCAAGCTCGGGGTGCCTATTTCGGTCATCACCGAGCGCTACCTCGCCGCCTACCACGAAGACATGCGTGCGGTCGGCGCGACCGGCGAGTTCGCCCCCGATGTGGAGCCGCGCGCCACGGCGCACATCGGCGGCATCGTCGCCATGTGCGAGCGCCTGATCGGCTCTGGTCATGCGTATGCCGCAGAAGGCCATGTGTTGTTTGCCGTCGAATCGTATGACGGCTACGGGCGGCTGTCGCGGCGGACGCTGAAGGAGATGATTGCCGGCGCACGCGTGGACGTCGCACCGTTCAAGCGCCACCCGGCCGATTTCGTGCTGTGGAAGCCATCGACCGATGACCTGCCAGGCTGGGAAAGCCCGTGGGGACGCGGCCGACCGGGCTGGCATATCGAGTGCTCCGTGATGGCTGAAGCGCATCTCGGCGATACCATCGACATCCATGCCGGCGGCGCCGACCTGCTGTTCCCGCACCATGAAAACGAAGTCGCGCAGAGCGTGTGCGCGCATTCCGGCGCCGAGTTTGCGCGCTACTGGCTGCACAACGGATTCGTGACCTTCGACGGCAAGAAGATGTCGAAGTCGATCGGCAACGTGATGCTGATCAACAACCTGCGCCAGACGGTGCCACCCGAGGCGCTGCGCTACCTGCTGCTCAACGCGCATTACCGGCAGCCGCTGGACTGGTCCGATACCGCCGTCAAGCAGGCGCGTGCGACGCTCGACCGGCTCTACGGCAGCCTGCGTGCGCTCGCCGATGTACAGGCTTCAACGGATGCCGTGACGGCCGACGCCGTGCACGCCGCCCTCGCCGATGACCTCAACACGCCGCAGGCGCTCGCAGCACTGAGCGAACTGGTGCGCGACGCGCAGAAAGCCGAAGGGCCGCAGGCGCGCGGCATCGCCAAGGCACGCCTGCTCGCGGCAGGCGAATGGCTCGGTTTGCTGCAACAGGATCCCGAAACCTGGTTCCAGGGGCAGGGAGCGGAGATCGACACTGCCCGCGTCGACGCGCTGCTTGCCGAACGCGACACCGCCCGCAAGACCCGCGACTTCGCCCGCTCCGACGCCATCCGCAAGGAGCTCACGGAAATGGGCGTCGTCATCGAGGACACCCCGCAGGGGGCGCGGTGGAAGCTGGGGTGAGGCGGGTTGGTGCCTTTGATTGCGTGGGTCCGGACCTTGTCCGGACGCTTTTCCTCGCATCGATGCAAAAGCGTTCGGACAAGGTCCGAACCCACGCGAGCAAAACCGAAAACCGAACTAGTGCGCCCGTGCCATCCCCAGCAGCCGCGACGGCAGCAGTTTGATGCGCTGGAGCAGGCTGCCGGCGAGCCAGGACGGAATTGACGAATCGGCGCTGGGGGCGACGAAGTAGCGGCGGGCGGCTTGGGGGTTCTGCTTGAGCTGCCAGTAGCGGCCGACAGCGGCGTCGACGCTGAGGCGGCACGAGCCCATGCGCACCGGCTTGAGCAGCAGCCGGAACACCTGGCCTTCGTTGATGAGGTCGATCGCGACCTGCGCGTTGGCCCGATCGGTGACGACCACGGTCGCGATATGTGGGTGGTATTGCTTGAGCGTCTTGATGAGCGCGGTGAAGTCACCGTGCTGGCCGGCGGTCTCGGAAATGATCACGCCGGTTTCGTGCTGTTCGAGCACCTGCAGCGCACGCTCGGGCGAGGTCACGAAGCGCACCTGGTAGTGGGGCGTCAGGATCTCGCGCATGCGCTGCTGGGTCTCGGCGTTGTCTTCTATCACCAGGATGCCAACCTGTTTCCGCGCCTGTTCGCGATCGCGCTCGTCAACCGGCTTGTCGAGCACCAGCGGTGTGTCGCGGGCGATGCGCGCCGCCAGTTGCACGATGCCGCGCAACTCCGCGTTATCCCAGGGCTTTGACACATAGCGGAAGACTTCGCCCTCGTTGACGGAGCCCAGCACCGCATTGAGGTCGGCGTAGCCGGTCAGCAATACGCGCATGGCGCGCGGATGGGCCAACTTGATTTCGCGCAGCACCTCGATGCCCTGCATCTTCGGCATGCGCTGGTCGCAGACGACCACGTCGATATCGTGCGCGCTCGCGAGGCGGATGGCCTCGGCCGGATCGGTGGTCGCATGCACCTCGCAATCGCGAAACAGCGCCTTCAAAGCGCGCAGGATGCGTGCTTCGTCGTCGATGAACAGGACTCGGATCTGCGCTTCGGACATGGCCTCAGGCCGGTTTCTTCAGCAATGCATGGTCTACCGGGAAGCTAATCGTAAATGCGCTGCCTTTCCCGGCCGCAGTTCTCACCTTGATGCTTCCGCCGTGCCCTTGCACGATCTTGTGCACGATCGAAAGCCCCAGGCCGGTGCCTTCACCCACCGGCTTGGTGGTGAAGAACGGATCGAAAATCTTTGGCAGCACGGCATCCGGGATGCCCGCACCGGTATCGGCGACTTCGACCTCGACCATGTCGCCGTTGCGCTTGGACGTGAGCGTGAGCTTGCCACCGTCCCCCATCGCCTGTCCGGCATTGGTGATGAGGTTGAGCAATACCTGATTGATCTGCGAGGCGATGCCGTGGATTTTCGGCAGCGCGCCCAATTGTTTGTCGACATCGATGCGGTCGCGCAACTGGTGTGCGGCGATGGTCAGGGCGCTTTCGACGCATTCATTGAGGTCGAGCAGATCCATGCCGTCGCTGTCGACGCGCGCGAATCCCTTGAGATTGCGCACCAGGCTGGCGATCTGCTGCAGGCCGTCGACCGAATCCTTCAGCAACTCGTCAGCGTCCGGCAGGCGCGCATCAGTCGCCAGCGCATGGCGCACCTTGGTCATGGTCCGCCGCAGCGGCTCGATGAATTGCGGCTGGGTCAGATCCGCGGCGAGCATCATGTCGAAGCCCTGGATGCACTTCGCCAACAGCGCGCGGTGCTCATTCATGAGCTCGCGCACGACTTCGACATTGCTCTTGACGAAGCCGATGGGCGTATTCATCTCATGCGCGACGCCCGCGATCATCTGCCCGAGCGAGGCCAGCTTGGTCGTGTGGATGACCTGCGACTGCGTGTGCTGCATCTTCTCGAGCTCGGCATTGAGCTCGGCGACCCGCTGGTCGGCGCGCTTGCCGCGCGTGTACATCACCACCGCGGCGCCGGCGAGCAGGACACAGACCACCAGGAGCACGATCTCGAGCATTCACGGTCCTTGTCGGGGTGCGGTGCGTGGATTTGAAGCTCCCCTCTCCCACGCTTCTGGGGAGAGGGGAGCAAACAGCGATGTTCGCATTCTGCAAATCGCCCTGGACTGTCGCAGAAAGGCACATTGTTGACAACCGGAACACTGCACCCGTCATCCAGCTTGCGACGGCCGACACCAAAGCCACGAAACCTACTCGCGTCGGAACAACTGCTGCAGCTCCTGTTTTTCGGCGTCACTCAAGCCCCCGCTGCGCCATTTGGCGCTGAGCTCGTCGCGGCGGCGGTTGCTCTGGCTCTGGCCTTCCTGCGCGAGACGTTCGAGGGCGCTGGCGAGATCGTCGCGCCAGCCATCTTCATCACCGGCCAGATCCGCGAGCGAAAGCTTGAGCAGCGCCGCATGGGTGGGCGTGCCCGCATACGCTTCGATGAGATCGACCGGCGCGACTCCGGGGCGCTGGCGAATACGCTCGAGCAACTCGCGCAGGATGTCGGCGCCGGGCTTGTCGACCCAGGCCAGGCCGGCGGGCACCTCGATCTCGAGTGCCAGCTGCGGGCGTGCGAGCAGCAGCGCCAGTGCGCCGCGGACCAGCGTGCGCTGCACTTGTGGGCGCACCTGGCGTGCGGGCGCCGGCGCAGCTGCCTTCGGTACCACCCGGCGCGCGCCCGTGCGTTCGGCCAGCGCCTCGCGCATCAGGTCGCGAAAGGCGCCGTCTGGCATCTGTTCGATCAAGGGTTGCGCCCGCGCTGCGAGCCGCGCTCGCCCGTCGATCGAGCTGATGTCGATGTCGTTGATGAGCGTGGTGAAGAAATAGTCCGACAGTGGCAGCGCCTCATTGAGAATCTCGCGAAAGCCGAGCGCACCGCGCTTGCGTACCAGCGAGTCCGGATCCTCGCCATCGGGCAGGAATACGAAGTGCGCCTGGCGGCCGTCGCGCAGGCGCGGCAAGGTCGATTCGAGCGCACGCCACGCCGCCTGTTTGCCGGCGCGATCGCCGTCGAAACAGAACACGACGTCGTCCGCGTTGCGGAAGGCGAGCTCGGCATGTTCCTTGGTGGTCGCCGTCCCGAGCGTCGCCACCACCTCCTCGATGCCATGCTGGGCGAGCGCGATGACATCCATATAGCCTTCGACCAGGATCAGCTTCTTGAGCTTCTGCGCACTCTGGCGCGCCTGCCACAGGCCATAGAGCTCGCGGCCCTTATGGAACAGGCTGGTCTCCGGCGAGTTCAGGTACTTGGGCTCGCCCTGGTCGAGGATGCGCCCGCCGAAGGCGATTGGCCGGCCGCGGCGGTCGTGGATCGGGAACATCACCCGATCGCGAAACTTGTCATAGGGCTGGCCGCCCTCGCGGGTCGACAGCAGGCCGGCGGCGGCGAGCAGGTTGATGCGATCGGGCGAACGCCCGAGCTTGCCGACCAGCCCATCCCAGCGATCCGGCGAGTAGCCGAGGCCATAGCGCTCGATCATCTCGGGGCCGACCTCGCGGCGCTCGAAGTACTCACGCGCACGCGCGCTGCCGCCGAGCTCCTGGCGAAAATACGCAGTCGCCTCGGCCATCACCGCGTAGATCGGCCCGAGCCGGTCGTCATCCCCGGCGCGCCCACCGGCATCGCGCGGCACTTTCATGCCGAGCTGCGCGGCCAACTGCTCGACGGCGTCGGGGAAGGCCATCCCCTCGTAATCCATCAGGAACTTGATCGCGCTGCCGTGCGCGCCGCAGCCGAAACAATGGAAGAACTGCTTCTGCGGCACCACCGCGAACGACGGCGTACGCTCGTCGTGGAACGGGCACAGCGCCTGGTATTCCTTGCCCGCCCGCTTCAACGCCAGCCGCGCGCCGACGACGTCGACAATGTCGACGCGTTGCAGCAGCTCATCGATGAACGCTTCGGGGATCAGGGCCATGCCAAGCATTCTCGCCGCAAGCGCGGGGCTTGGGGCGTGCCTTGAGCAAAACCAGAGCAACAGCCATCCACAGATGACACAGATGAAAAACAAGATGAAGCAGATGACGCAGATGAATACGGATGACGATCAAAAGCGACCCGATTGTCAGCTTTCATCTGTGTCATCCGTTTTTCCATCTGTGTCATCTGTGGATGGCTCTTCGCTTCGGTAGGATGGCGACCGGCTCACTTTGCGAGTAACCATGGCCATCCGACCTTTTCAACGCGTGCTGCCGACGATCGGGGCGCGGGTCTTCATCGATGAATCGGCGCAGGTGATCGGCAAGGTCGAGCTGGGCGATGATGTGTCGATCTGGCCGTTGACAGTCGTGCGTGGAGACGTGAATACGATCCGCATCGGCGCGCGGACGAATGTGCAGGACAACACGGTGCTGCACGTGACGCACGATGGGCGCTACACGCCTGGCGGTTCGCCACTCGTGATCGGCAGTGATGTCACCATTGGCCACGGCGTCATCCTGCACGCGTGCACGATCGAGGACGCCTGCCTCATCGGCATGGGCTCGGTGGTACTCGACAAGGCCGTGATCGGCAAGCACTCCCTCATCGGTGCCGGCGCCGTGGTGGCGCCCGGGAAGATCGTGGAGCCAGGATCGCTGTGGGTCGGCAATCCCGCGCGCTTCGTGCGCCGCCTGACCGAGCAGGAAATCGAATCGCTGTACTACTCGGCCGAGAACTACCGGAAAATGAAGGATGAGTACCTGGCGGGGTGAGAGGGCTTTGTCCTCGGTCGGCAGGGTTCAAGCTCTCACGTAGGTCATGTTGCTCGCGCAGCGAGCTACTTGACGGCCTTTGATCAGGTCGATGTCAAGTAGCGCCTGATTGCACTGCTGGCCTTGTAGCTGCACCTCGCAGGCGCAACATGACCTACGCAAAGTACCGCACCGCACCCCCACGCCTGGGATACCAATGACCGATCGCGCGACCTCCGCCCCCATCCTGCTTGCCGGCGCCACCGGCCTCGTCGGCGGCTGCGTGCTCGAACGATTCCACCAGCGCTACCCCGGTCGCCTGGTGCTGGCACCCTCGCGGCGGGAGCTTGCGCACGCGCGCCGCTTCGTCCACAACCCGATCGTGGATCTCGCCGACCCGACTGTCGACATCGATCTGACCGCGGGTTTGCGCATCGTGGCCGAGGGACTGGTGGGAACTTATCTCTGCTGCCTCGGCACCACCATCAAGAGTGCTGGATCACAGGCGGCCTTCGCGGCGGTCGATCTCGAGCTGGTGCTGCGACTTGCACGCGTGGCGCGCGAACTCGGGGCGCGGCAGGCAATTCTGGTGTCGTCAGTCGGTGCCAATGCGGCTTCAAGCAACTTTTACCTGGCGACCAAGGGGCGGGCGGAAGACGGGCTGGTCGGCCTTGGCTTCGAACGCGTCGACATCCTGCGGCCCGGGCTTCTGCTGGGCGAGCGCAGCGAGTCACGCCCGGGAGAGGCCATTGCGCAGCGGCTGACGCCGCTATACAACCCGCTGTTGCGAGGGCCTCTGCGCCGTTACCGGTCAATCGCGGCCAGCACCGTCGCCAACGCCGCCGTGGCGTTGCTCCAGCGCCATCGCCAGGGAATCTTCGTGCACGAGAACGCGGCGCTGGTCACGCTCGGGGCTTGATCGGTCGTGAAGAAGAGCGTTCGGACAAGGTCCGAACCCACAAAAAGCGCGAGTCAGTTCTCACCCCAGCACGACCAGGTTGGCGTACGCCATCACCAGCCACTTGGGGCCGACGTCCTCGAAGTTGACCTGCAGACGGGCGTGCTCGCCAGCGCCTTCGGCCGCCACGATGACGCCCTCGCCGAAGATCGTGTGCGACACGCGGCTGCCGAGCGCGATGGCGGGGCGGTCACCCCAGTCTTCCTCGCGGTGGCGTGCGACCGGACCATACCCGCCCGGGCGCGTGAGCTGGGCGCGCGGACGCACTTCGCGGAGCAGTTCGCGCGGGATCTCGCGCAGGAAGCGGGAGGCCCGGTGTGGGGTGGTGACGCCGCGCACGCGCCGGCGCTCGGCGTGGCTCAGCGTCAGCTGCGTACGCGCACGGGTGATGCCGACGTAGGCGAGCCGGCGTTCCTCTTCCAGCTTGCCGCTCTCATCGATCGTGCGTTGGCTGGGAAACACGCCTTCTTCCATGCCGACCAGGAACACCCACGGGAACTCGAGGCCCTTGGCGCTGTGCAGGCTCATCAGCTGGACGCAATCCTCGCCCGCCTGGCCCTGGCCTTCGCCGGCTTCGAGCGCCGCATAGCTCAAGAACGCCGCGAGTTCGGTCAGGCCGGCCTTTTCGTCCTCATCGGTCAGCACGAAGCCGCGCGCGACATTGAGCAGCTCGTCGAGGTTCTCGACGCGCGACTCGGCGTCATGCTTGTTCTGCGATTGGTAGTGATTGCGCAGGCCACTGCGCTCGAGCACGGCCTGGATCTGCTCGAACAGGCGCAGGTCGCTGGCCTCGCGCAGCTCGCGGACCAAGCCCAGCAGGCTCTGCAGCCCGGCTTTGGCGCGACCCTTGATCGCATTCGCCTGCAAGGCAGCCTCGGCGGTACCAATCAGCGAGCGCCCGGCCGCGCGCGCGGCGCCGCGCAGGTCTTCGAGGGTCTTGTCGCCGACGCCGCGCGGCGGCATGGCAATGGCGCGCTCGAACGCCGCGTCGTCGCCGGGATTGCCGATCAGGCGCAGATACGCCACCGCGTCGCGGATTTCGGCGCGCTCGAAAAAGCGCAGGCCACCGTAGATTCGATAGCTGATGCTGTGACGGATCAGCTCGTCTTCGAACACCCGCGACAGCGCGTTGGCGCGGTAGAGAATGGCGACCTCGCTGGGCTTGAGATCGTCGTCCAGCTGGCGACGAATGCGCTCGACGACGAAGCGCGCTTCGTCCTCTTCGTTGTAAGCCGCATAGACCGAGATCGGCTCGCCGCTGCCGGCGTCGGTCCACAGCTCCTTGCCGAGGCGCTCGGTGTTGCGCGCGATCAGCGCGTTCGCAGCCGCGAGGATGGTGCCGGTGGAGCGGTAATTCTGTTCCAGTCGGATGATCGTCACCCGCGGAAAGTCGCGCGTGAACGCCTGCATGTTGGCCACCTGCGCGCCACGCCAGCTGTAGATCGACTGGTCGTCGTCGCCGACCGCGAAGACCTGTCCTGTGCTCCCGGCAAGCATGCGGATCCACGCATACTGAACGCGATTGGTGTCCTGGAATTCGTCCACCAGGAGCTGGCCGAAGCGGCGCTGGTAGTGATCGAGCAGCGCCGGCTGCGTCAGCCACAGCTCGTGGCTGCGCAGCAGCAACTCGGCAAAATCGACCAGGCCCTGGCGCTGGCACTCGGCCTCATAGCTTTCGTAGATGCGCACCCAGATGTGCTGGTCGCTTATTCCGGACGGATCGACGTCGCGCGGACGCAAGCCTTCGTCCTTCCAGGCGTTGATCATCCAGGTGCCCTGGCGCGGCGGGAAGCGCACGTCGTCCAGGCCGAGCTCGAGGATGACCCGCTTGACCAGCCGCTGCTGGTCGTCGGAATCAAGGATCTGGAAGTTCTGCGGCAGGCCCGCTTCCTGCCAGTGCAGGCGCAGCAACCGATGTGCGAGCCCGTGGAAAGTACCGATCCACAGTCCGGCCGTTGGTCGCTGCAGAACCTGTTCGCAGCGACCGCGCATCTGCGCTGCCGCCTTGTTGGTAAAGGTCACCGCTAGGATCGAATGCGGCCAGATGCCCATGACCTCGACCAGCCAGGCGATGCGCTGGGTGAGCACGCGGGTCTTTCCCGAACCGGCGCCCGCCAGCACCAGGTAGTGGCCTGGTGCCGCCGAAACCGCCTCACGTTGTGCCGCGTTGAGCTCGTCGAGCAGGTGCGAGACATCCACTGGCCCGGTCTACTCCCGGGGCCGCGCGCAGGCGCAGGCCGCGTCAACCACGCGCCGCGCCCAACTTTTCGACGGCGACACGCAGGGCCTTGAGCTCATTCAACATCTGTGTCCGTTCGGCATGCGCGGCGTTGGCATCCTCTTCCTGCTCGGCCTTGATGTCGGCAGCCACGTTCTCCTGCATCGCATTGACGACGACGGCGATGAAGAGATTGAGCACGGTGAAGGTGCAGGCCAGCAGGAACACCAGGAAGAACACCCACGCCCACGGCTGCACCACCATCAGGTCGCGTGCGATGTCGGCCCAGCCTTCCATGGTCATGACCTGGAACAACGTGAACAGGCTCTTGCCGAGGTCCCCGAAGAATTCCGGGGAAGCGGTGCCGAAGAGCTTGGTCGCCATCACCGCGGAGACGTACATCACCAGCACCAGCAGCGTGATGATCGAGCCCATTCCTGGCAACGCGCTCAGGAGTGCCGCGACCACGCGGCGCATGCTCGGGATCATCGACACCAGTCGCAGCGCGCGCAGGATGCGCATCGCGCGGAGCACCGAGAACGCGCCACTGGCTGGCACCAGCGCCACGGTCACGATCACGAAGTCGAAGATGTTCCAGGGGTCGCGAAAGAACCGGAAGCGATAGGTGATCAGCTTGGCGACAATCTCGACGGTGAAAATTCCCAGCGCAACCCGATCCAGCAGATGCAACACCGAGCCGTAGCGTGCGACCAGGTCGGGCGAGGTCTCCATGCCGAGCGTGATCGCATTGATCACGATCACGCCGATGATGAAGTACTGGAAACGCGTGCTCTCGAGCAACTGCTGGAGCGCGCCAGGCGCCTGGACTTGTCTTGCGGTAATGGTGTTCATGAGCAAACGGCCGGCAACCTGACGGAAGGCCAAGCATGCGGCCATGGGCGGCGAGGTGAAAGGGCTGATGCATTCGTAGGTCATGTTGCGCCCGGGAGGGCGCTACTTGACGGATCTTGGTGGAACGTCAAGTAGCCCGCTGTCGCGGGCAACATGACCTACGTAAAGCGTTCCTTGCGCGGCCTAGTTCGCGTTCTGCAGCCGCGTACCCGAAATCACGCCGCGTTCGACACAGCTCAGTCCATTCGTCGGGAACACCGAGGTGGTGCGGAAGTTGATGTTGACCGAGTGATCGCTCACACGCATTTCCTCGACCTCGAACTGCCCGAACTGCGTCGTGGCACCGTTGGTGTTGCGGCAGGAAAAATCTCCGGTGCCGGTGATGAGGCTGCCCGCCTGCGGGAAGCTGCCAATCCAATCGCAGGTCACCTGCCCGGTGTTGATGAGCGAGGTCGTCAGGGTAACCCGGGTCAAGCGTCCGCCCGAGACGGTGAAGCTGCCCGGGATGATGTAGTTGCCGATCTGCGCCGGGTTGGTACAGCTCGCGAAAGCAGTCTGGGCGCCGAGGTAGTTGCCGTCGCCATCAAGCGCCTTGAAGGTGAAGCGCTGGATCGGCTTGCTGGTGAGCTGGCCATCAATGCTGTAGTCGACCTGTGCTGCGGTGCGAGAGTCGAACCGCAGGGTCATGCTCCCAACGGCGCGGGTCGTCACAGCAGCAGGGTTGAAGGGTCCGAACAACGGCGGCCCACTGGTCTCGAACAGGGTGCCGGTGTAGATCTCGCCGGCGGGTGAGGCGGTGGCGTTTGAGAGCAGGTACCACACCGGCTTGCCGTCGCTGCGGTAGTGAAACAGCACCGCGGAGATGGTGTCGCCCTGGTGCAGCACCTTGAGGCCCCAGCCGCTTTCGGATGGCAGCCACCACATGTCCTGGTAGTTGCGGCGGGCGTGTGCGGGCAGGCTGGCGGCGATCAACAAGGCGAGCAGCGAAATGCGCAGGGTCGGGAACATGAGTTTCTCCGTTGACCGCCGGGCGCCGCTGGCGGATTGCTCAGTGGACCTGAACGCGGGGTTTCAAATCGGCGCAATTCAGCGCCAACAAACGTAAACGCGGCTAGACATCGCCATTCTCGATTTCCCGCCCGGTCTTCGACTCGCGGCTAGAGTTCGATGACCTGGAGGCGCGATGCGCAGCAACGCTGTTGGCGGCAATATGTGGATGCGTCTGTCGCCCCGCCGTGTATTCGCCATGGTGGCGACATTCACATTGCACCTGCTGTTAATCGGTTGGCTGCTTCGTGAAACGCAGGTGGAGGCGCCGTTATTCCAGCGCGAGGCAATTGAAATTGAATTGCGCGATTTCGAGGTGCCCGCGCAACCATTGCCGCCGCCACGACCGGTTGGCGCAGTGCCGCCGCCGGTGCCAGAGCTACGCGCCGTGCCGCGGCCGCAGGCGCCCGCGATCATCACGGAAATCGCCGTCGAAGAGCTGGCAGAGCCCAGCGTGCCAGCACCCACTGACCTGCGTGCGCGGATCGAGCACCAGCGTCGAGCGGTCGCGAGCGACATCGCCCGGGAGAACGCACCGGAGCGGAGGGCTTTCGCCGGCCGCTCGATCGACGCGATGCTGCCCGACAAGGAAAACGTCAAGTTGCCGACCTTCCGTCCAAAGACCCACGACGGCATGCGTGACACCCTGCGGCGGCTCGGCAACATGGTCAGCATTGGGGTGCCGCGCGCTGCTGCCGACTACCACGCGCCGCTGGACCTGCTGACCGAAGGCTGGGAAGACCGCCACCACAGCAGCGACATGAAAGACTGTGACCGCGAGTACGCGCAGTTCGATGCGGAGATGCGGCGGCAGTTGTGTGGGTACGTGAAGCCGCCTGGGTGAGGGGAGCCGGCGCTCTTGCTTTTGG